>NZ_JAGQBG010000099.1 GCF_024345515.1 Cyanobium sp. N5-Cardenillas | reverse complement strand
CTCGGGGGGTTTCTTTTGGCAGGTCTCTACAACGAGACGGGGAGATTGGGATGCGAATGCGCTTGCGCGCGCCAGAGGGCAACAACAAAAGATGAACAATTGCTGCGCCTGGATGATGTTAAGAACTCCCGCCAAAGCCGTTGCAAGCCAAGGGATCTCGCCAACAAATCCGCCGTGAAGAACTGTTACCGGCCCCCATGGGAGCGCGGGGCCTTGCCACAGAATGATGCGACGGTCGGCCAAGCCGATCACCCTTACCCACCGGATACCGGTCTCCTTCACGGTGACCGCTTGTTTCGAGGCAGAACTGCATGAGCATCGTCTCCAACTCGATCATCAACGCGGACGCCGAAGCCCGCTACCTCAGCCCTGGCGAACTTGACCAGATCAAGTCGTTCGTGGCAGGGGGTCAGCGTCGTCTGCGCGTCGCCCAGGTCCTGGCTGAAAGCCGGGAGCGCATCGTGAAGCAGGCCGGAGGCCAGCTTTTCCAGAAGCGCCCCGATCTCGTCTCCCCCGGCGGCAACGCCTACGGGGAAGAGATGACGGCTTCCTGCCTGCGCGACATGGACTACTACCTGCGCCTGGTCACCTACGGCGTGGTCGCCGGGGATGTGACCCCGATCGAAGAGATCGGCGTCATCGGGGCCCGCGAGATGTATCGCGCCCTCGGCACCCCCCTCGAAGCCATGGCGGAAGCCGTGCGCGAGATGAAGACCGCAGCCACAGGGCTCCTCACCGGCTCCGATGCCGAAGAGGCCGGCTTCTACTTCGACTACGTGGTCGGCGCCCTCTCCTGAGGTTTCACCTCCCTCCCGTCCATCGCCATCAAACCCAGGATCCATGCAAGACGCCATCACCAACGTCATCAACCAGGCCGACGTCCAGGGGCTCTATCTCGACGGCGGCTCCATGGGGCGCCTCGAGCAGTACTTCGCCAGCGGTGAGCTGCGGGTGCGTGCCGCCGCCACCATCAGCGCCAACGCCTCGGCCATCATCAAGGAAGCCGTCGCCAAGGCCCTGCTCTACTCGGACATCACCCGTCCGGGCGGCAACATGTACACCACCCGTCGTTACGCGGCCTGCATCCGCGACCTCGACTACTACCTGCGCTACGCCACCTACGCCATGCTGGCCGGTGACACCTCGATCCTCGACGAGCGCGTGCTCAACGGCCTCAAGGAGACCTACAACTCCCTGGGTGTGCCCATCGGCGCCACGGTGCAGTCGATCCAGGCCATGAAGGAAACCACCGCCTCCCTCGTCGGTCCCGATGCCGGTCGTGAGATGGGCGTCTACTTCGACTACATCAGCTCCGGCCTGGGCAACTGATCCCCAGCAACGCCCCCACCACGGCACGTTTTCCGAGGATCACCCCATGCGCCTGTTCAAGATCACGGCCTGCATCCCCTGCCCCGACAAGGCGCGCAGTCAGAGGGAACTGCAGAACACCTACTTCACCAAGTGGGTGCCTTATCACAGCTGGTTCGCCGAACAGCAGCGGATCATGAAGCAGGGCGGCAGGATCCTGAAGGTGGAACTGGCCACCGGCCGTCGTCAGCAGAACTGTGGCAACTGAGTGCCCCCCGGCACCATCGCTCCAGCGCCCGGCCCATGGCCGGGCTTTTTTTTTGCCTCGACCCACCCCCAGAGGCGGAGACGGAGAAATGTTCAGCGCGACTCGACAAACCCGCCTTCATCACGGCTGAATGGGCCATTCCCGCATCCCTGCCGCGCCCTTGTCCCCTTCTTCGCCACGCCTGCTCCACGGCCGTCCGGGCGCCGGCTGGATGCCGCTGCCCTGGCAGCAGTGGCCGGCAGAGGCCCGCCTGCTGCTGGGCCTGGTGGCCCTCTGGAGTCTGGTGGGCCTGCTGGTGCTCACCTCCGCCAGCTGGTGGGTGGCCGAACGGGAGATGGGGGACGGGGCCTACTACGTCAAGCGCCAGGCCATCTGGCTGGTGGCCAGCTGGGGGCTGCTCTGGCTCGCCATGCGCACGACCATGCGGCGCTGGCTGCACCTGGCGGCACCGGCCCTGCTGGTGGGCGCCCTGATGGTGGCCGCCACCCTTGTCGTGGGCACCACCGTCAACGGGGCCAGCCGCTGGCTGGTGCTCGGACCCATTCAGTTGCAGCCCTCGGAGCTGATCAAGCCCTTCATCGTGCTGCAGGGCGCGGTGATCTTCTCCCACTGGCGCCGCATCGCCCTTGACCAGAAACTCCTCTGGCTCGGCATCTTCGGGGTGGTGATCCTGCTGATCCTCAAGCAGCCCAACCTGAGCACCGCCGCCCTGCTCGGCCTGCTGCTCTGGTTGATGGCCCTGGCCGGCGGGCTGCCCCTGACGATGCTGCTGGGGGCGGCCGGCGGCGGCGTCGTGCTCGGGAGCCTCAGCATCATGATCAACCCGTACCAGCTGGCCAGGGTGAGCTCCTTCCTGGATCCCTGGCGCGTCGCCCAGGGGGACGGCTACCAGCTGGTGCAGAGCCTGCTGGCCATCGGCTCGGGGGGGGTGCTCGGCTCGGGTTTCGGGTTGTCCACCCAGAAGCTTCAGTACCTGCCGATCCAGACCACCGACTTCATCTTCGCCGTGTTCGCCGAGGAGTTCGGCTACATCGGCTCGGTGATGCTGCTGCTGTTCCTGGTGATCTTCGGTTTCGTGGGTCTGCGGGTGGCCCTGGCCTGCCGCAGCAACCAGCACCGGCTGGTGGCCATCGGCTGCACCACCCTGCTGGTGGGCCAGTCGATCCTCAACATCGCCGTGGCCAGTGGCTCCATGCCCACCACCGGCCTGCCCCTGCCGATGATCAGCTACGGCGGCAACTCCCTGCTGAGCAGCCTCTTCCTGGCGGGGTTGCTGCTGCGCTGCTCCCTGGAGTCCTCCGGCCTCGAACCGGTCCGTCCCCGACGCCGGGCCCAACGGCCTGCCCCGATAGGCTGATCCCTGCTGCCACACCTGACCGGCCATGCTCAGCCCCGGGCTGCCGTTCGCCGACTGGGCCCGCAGCAGTGAACTGCTGCTGCAGGGCTCCCTGGCCCACCCCGGCCCCCTGACCCTGGCGGTCGTGTTCAGTGGCGGCCTGCTCACCAGCCTCGGCCCCTGCTCCCTCTCGCTCCTGCCCGTCACCCTGGCCTACCTGGCGGGTTTCGGCACAGAGCAGCAGGGCCGTGCCCCCTGGCAGCGCAGCGTCAGCTTCGCCGCCGGCATCGTGGCGGCCCTGGTGCTGCTGGGCCTGGCCAGCGGCCTGATGGGTCGCCTGTACGGCCGCATCCCGGGCCAGCTGCCCCTGCTGGTGGCTGTCGTGGCGGTGGTGATGGGCCTGAACCTCCTGGGCCTGCTGCGCCTGCCCCTGCCGGCCGGGCCCGATCCCGACCGCTGGCGGCGGCGGGTGCCGGCACCACTGGCCCCTCTGGCGGCCGGCCTGGCCTTCGGCCTGGCCGCCACCCCCTGCACCACCCCGGTGCTGGCGGTGCTGCTGGCCTGGATGGCCCAGAGCGGCCAGCCCCTGGTGGGCATGCTGCTGCTCTGCAGCTTCGGCGCCGGCCAGGTGATGCCCCTGCTGCTGGCCGGCACCGTGGCCGCCTCCCTGCCCGGCCTGCTGCAGCTGCGCCAGCTGGGCCAGTGGGTGCCACCGATCAGCGGCGTGGTGCTGCTCGCCAGCGGCGGCCTCACCCTGCTGTCGGTGCTGCCATGACCGGCACCGCCTCCTCCCCCTGGCGCCCCCTCCAGCGGCTGGCGGGCTGGATCTCCGACCTGCGCCTGGCCATCGGCCTGCTGCTGATCATCGCCCTGGCCAGCGGCATCGGCACGGCCATCCCCCAGAAGGAGGAAGCCGCCTTCTACCACCAGCTCTACGACCCCAAGCCCTGGCTGGGCCTGCTGGGCGGGGGCGGGGTGCTGCGGCTGCAGCTGGATCACGTCTATTCCAGCGGCTGGTTCCTGGGCCTGCTGGCCTGGCTGGGCCTGTCCCTGATCCTGTGCAGCTGGCGTCGCCAGTGGCCCGCCCTGCAGGCCTCCCTGCGCTGGATCGACTACCGCAGCCCCCGCCAGCTGAGCAAGCTGAGCGTGGCCGAAACCCTCGTCACCGCCGAGCCCGTGGCGGGTCTGGAGCGGCTGGAGGCCGATCTGCGCGGTTCGGGCTGGCAGATCCGCCGCCAGGACGATCGCCTGGCGGCGCGCCGCGGCGTGCTTGGCCGGGTGGGCCCGTTGCTGGTCCATGCCGGCATGGTGGTGCTGATGGTGGGGGCGGCCTGGGGCGCCCTGGGGGGCCAGCGCCTGGAGCGCTTCCTGGCCCCGGGCCGGGAGCTGGAACTGCTCGACAGCCGTGGCAGCACCCAGGTGACCCTGGCCCTTGACGACTTCCGCATCCAGCGGGATCCGGCCGGCCGGCCGGAGCAGTTCTCCTCCAGCCTGCGGCTCATCTCCCCCGGCGAGGACGCCCCCGCCACCGCAGCCGCCATCAGCGTCAACCATCCCCTGCGCTACCGGGGCATGACCCTGTACCAGGCGGACTGGTCCCTGGCGACGATCAGCCTGCAGCTGGGGCGCAGCCCGGTGCTGGAGCTGCCCCTCCAGACCTTCCCCCAGCTGGGGGACCAGCTCTGGGGACTGGTGCTGCCCACCCGCCCGGATGGCAGCGAGCCGGTGCTGCTGAGCCTCACCAGCGAACAGGGGCCGGTGCAGGTTTTCGGCCCCGATGGCGTGGCCCTGGCCCAGCTGGTGCCCGGCGGCGAGGCCCAGGAGGTGAAGGGACTGCCGATCCGGGTGGCGGGCGTGCTGCCCGCCAGCGGCATCCTGTTCAAACGGGACCCCGGCGTGCCCCTCGTCTACGCGGGGTTCGCCATCGCCCTGCTGGGGGGCGGCCTCAGCCTGGTGGCCACCCGCCAGCTCTGGGCGATCGCCGATGGCACCGGCGGCCGGCTGCACGTGGCGGGGCTCTGCAACCGCAACCTCACCGGCTTCGCCGCCGAGCTTCCGGCGCTGCTGCAGCGGCTGGAACCCCAGCCCTGACTCAGCAGGGCCGGCGCTCGCCGTGGCTGACCCGAACCACGGTGTGGACGTTGCCGCGGGGGTTGAAATCGGCCTCCAGCTGCATCCAGAGGGGATCGCAAGCGTTCACCAGGTCGTCGAGGATCCGGTTGGCCGCCTCCTCGTGGGAGATGGAGCGGTGGCGGTAGCTGTTGACGTAGAGCTTGAGGGCCTTGAGTTCCAGCACCCGAGGACCGGGCTGGTACAGCAGCCGCAGCACGGCGAAATCGGGGTAGCCGGAGAAGGGGCAGGTGCAGGTGAACTCCGGCAGTTCGATGGACACCTCGTAGGCGCGACCCTCGCGGGGGTTGGCGAAGCAGACCAGCTGGGCCTCGGCGATGGCCCGCTCCCCGTAGAGGGGCGTGACGGTCTGGGGCTCGTCGGCGACACCGGAAGCCATGGTCAGGGGCACAGGGAAACGGAATTTGACCGTACAGGAGCTGGCGGATGGGGCGGCGCTCCCGGCGGCGGCCCGACCCGCCCGTCAGCGGCCCGGAGCGCGCGTAGCAACCGTTACGACGGCCCCGGCAAGGCTCGGCGGTAATGGAGCCGTCCCCTGCCCAGGGGGGGACTCTGAGAGACTCCAACCGTCGCCTTCCTGACCGCAGCACAGCCATGAAGAAAATCGAGGCCATCATCCGCCCCTTCAAACTCGAGGACGTGAAGATCGCCCTTGTCAATGCGGGCATCGTTGGCATGACCGTCAGCGAAGTTCGCGGATTCGGTCGGCAGAAGGGGCAGGTGGAGCGTTATCGCGGTTCCGAATTCACGGTCGAATTCCTGCAGAAACTCAAGCTGGAAATCGTCGTCGACGATGAACGGGTGGCCACGGTGGTCCAGGCGGTGCAGGACGCGGCCCGCACCGGTGAGATCGGCGACGGCAAGATCTTCATCAGCACCGTCGATTCCGTCATCCGGATCCGCACCGGCGACCTCGACAGCGGCGCCATCTGAGCCCCCGCTCCCTCCGCCCTGACCCTGGCCGTGGGCCCCTCAGTCCACGGCCAGGGTGGACTTCACCAGGGCTGCGATCCTGCCGGACCAGTCCGTGCCCTCGGAGGGAAGCTCGGCGCCGGCGCCGGGCGGCACGAGCCACAGCAGGTATTCATGGTTGCCGGCCGGACCGGTGAGGGGTGAGGCCACCAGTCCCGCCGGATGCCACGCCAGCTCACGGGCGGCCGCGATCACGGTGGCGATCGCATCGGCATGGGCGGCCGGATCCCGCACCACCCCCCCCTTGCCCACCCGCTGGCGGCCCACCTCAAACTGGGGCTTGACCAGCAGCACCGCCTCGCCCGCCTCCACCAGCAGGGCCCGAAGGGCCGGCAGCACCCGGGTGAGGGAAATGAACGACACATCGGCGACGGCCAGGTCGGGCCAGGGGTCACCCTCGCCGTAGAGAGCCTCCGGGGTGAGATGGCGCAGGTTGGTGCGCTCCCGCAGCACCACCCGTTCATCGGTGCGCAGGCTCCAGGCCGTCTGGCCGTAGCCCACATCGATCCCGTACACCCGCACGGCCCCGTGCTGCAGCAGGCAGTCGGTGAAGCCGCCGGTGGAGATGCCGCCGTCGAGGCACACCCGGCCTTCCACCTGGATCGCCAGGGCCGCCAGGGCCCCCTCCAGCTTCTCGCCCCCCCTCGAGACGAACCGGGGCGGCTGCTCCACCTCCAGCGGCAGGGAGTCGGCCACCTCGGTGCCGGGCTTGTCGAGCACCTCGCCGCCACCACGCACCCGGCCGGCACGGATCAGCTGCTGGGCCTGCTGCCGACTGGCCACCAGGCCCAGATCCACCAGACGGCGATCGAGCCGCTGCTTACGGGCCATGCTGCGTTCCGGCCATGGGTGCTGCCGCTCCACCGGCATGTTGTCACCGAACAGCGATCCAAACCGAACAAAAACCGATGGGCAGAGGGTTCGGCGCGGAACAGTCGCAGGATGGCTCAAGTCGTTCTCCGGTTTCCTCCCATGGCTGCCCCCGGTTCCAACGTGGTGGAGCTGCTGCACCCAGGCAGCTTTGTGTGGTTGCGGGACCATCCGGAGGATCTGCCCCCCTTCCAGCTGATCCACCGCCGCGGCACCCGCTGCTGGGTGCGCCAGCAGGCCTGGGGGTCGATGGTGCACCTGGAGCTGCCCTACCGCCGCCTCACCGCCGCCGCCTGAGCCGGTGGGGGTGGCTCGATAGGTTGGTGGACCGTTCGCCACCGCCCGGCCCTTGATCGAGCGTTACACCCTGCCCGAGATGGGCCGCCTTTGGAGCGAGGAAGCGAAGTTCCAGAGCTGGCTTGAGGTGGAGATCGCCGCCACCGCCGCCAACGTGGAGCTTGGCAGGGTGCCGGCCGAGGCGCTGGCCACGATCCGGGAGAAGGCGGCCTTCGAGGTGCCGCGGATCCTGGAGATCGAGGCGGAGGTGCGCCACGACGTCATCGCCTTCCTCACCAACGTCAATGAGCACGTCGGTGATGCGGGCCGCTACATCCATGTCGGCATGACCAGCTCGGACGTGCTGGACACCGGCCTGGCCCTGCAGCTGAAGGCCTCGGTGGCCCTGCTGCGCACCGAGCTCGATGGCCTCGCCGATGCCCTGCGCCGGCTGGCCCGGGCCCACAAGGACACGGTGATGATCGGCCGCTCCCACGCCATCCACGGCGAACCAATCACCTTCGGCTTCAAGGTGGCCGGCTGGCTGGCCGAAACGGAACGCAACCGGGAGCGGCTGGAGCGGCTCGCCGCGGTGGTGGCCGTGGGCCAGATCAGCGGCGCCATGGGCACCTACGCCAACACCGATCCGCAGGTGGAGGCGATCACCTGCCGGCTGCTGGGCCTGGAGCCCGACACCGCCAGCACCCAGGTGATCGGCCGCGACCGCCACGCGGAGTACGTCCAGACCCTGGCCCTGGTGGGCACCTCCCTGGAGCGCTTCTCCACCGAGATCCGCAACCTGCAGCGCTCCGACGTGCTGGAGGTGGAGGAGAACTTCGCCAAGGGCCAGAAGGGCAGCTCAGCCATGCCCCACAAGCGCAACCCGATCCGCAGCGAACGCATCAGCGGCCTGGCCCGGGTGCTCCGCAGCTACACCGTGGCGGCCCTGGAGAACGTGGCCCTCTGGCACGAGCGCGACATCAGCCACAGCTCGGTGGAGCGGATGATGCTGCCAGACTGCTCGGTGACCCTGCATTTCATGCTGCGGGAGATGACCGCCGTGATCGAAGGGCTGGGGGTGTATCCCGAGAACATGGCCCGCAACATGAACGTCTACGGCGGCGTCGTGTTCAGCCAGCGGGTGCTGCTGGCCCTGGTGGAGGCGGGGCTGAGCCGGGAGGAGGCCTACCGGATCGTGCAGCGCCACGCCCACGCCGCCTGGAACACCGAGGGCGGCGACTTCCGCGCCAACCTGGCGGGCGATCCCACGGTCACCAGCCACCTGGGCCCTGAGCAGCTGGGGGCCTGCTTCGCCACCGACCTGCACCGGGCCAACCTGGACGTGATCTGGGAGCGGCTGGGGATCTGAGGGGGGCGGCCGCCCCCTAACCGGCCGGCGGCCGCTCCGTCGCCGGATCCAGCTTGCCGTTGCCGCTGGCCAGCAGATCCTCGATCTCGCAGACCGGGAAGCGGTTGATGCTCTTGAGCGCCAGACGCGAGTTGCGGCGCAGCTGCTCGCTGATCGCCTCGCAGTAGGGCACCTGGGCCAGCAGGTCGACGGTGCGGCGCAGGATCCGCACCACGTCCCCCTCATCGAGGGAGGTGTTGGCGATCACGTCGTTCCAGCTGGCGCCCCGGGCCCAGGCGTGGACCAGGCCGGTGAGTTCCGGCTCCCACCACACCGGCACCACCACCGAAGCCCGCTCCTGCTGGCGCTGCAGCTCGCGCCGCAGGCCGCGCAGGTCGTGGAGCGCCTCCTCGGAGGCCGGTGGCGGCGGGTAGCCGCACCAGAGGTCGGGCCGGTTCACCTCGGTGGAGATGGCCTCCAGCACCGCCGCCAGCTCGGCCGGATCCAGGGCATCGAGGTGGCCGCTCATCAGGGCCAGCCCCAGCCAGAGCTCGTTGTCGCCCCGCAGGGCCGCCACGGTGCGGCCCACCTCGGTGGGCTCCAGCCCCTCCTCACCATCGAGGGCGCCGAAGAAGCGCAGGATGTCGATCAGGGAGAGGAAGGTGTCCCAGTGGCGGTTGGCCCGGTGATGCAGCAGCCGCTGCCGTTCGCCGATCTCCTCCTCCAGTTCCTCCATGCGGCGGCGGTGCTTCTTGAGGTGCTTGCGGTCGCCCCAGCGGTGGGCCGGGTGGGCCTCCAGCTCCTGCTCCAGCTGCTGCACCAGCTGGCCCTGCTGCTGCACCTCCCCGGCCAGGTCGTAGCGGGGGGTGTGCATGTCGTGGCGGCGGGCCATCGAGGACACCGCCAGGGCCAGGCCGCCGCTGGCGTTATCGCCGTGGCGCAGCTCGTTGGCGTGGTGCAGATCCGGCGGCTCCAGCTGGTCCACCTGCAGGCAGCTGAGCTCGGCGTGCAGGGTCACCACCGCGTGGCAGGGGAGCAGGATCCAGACGTTCTCGTCGGTGAGGCAGAGCAGCAACGGGAACTGGCCGGAGCCCGGCACCTTGGCCACGATCACCGCCGGGGTGACCCGGCTGCGCAGGGCCGGCGCCTTGACGCTCACCAGCGTTCCCTCGCTGGCGAACTGCAGGGCCAGGGTGAGCTCGTGAGCGAGGGTCTCCTCGGCCTGCTGCTGCAGGATCCGGTGCAGGCGGCGCTCCTCCCGCAGGCGTCCGCGGACTTTTTCGTAGTCCTCGAAGTCGTCCCAGGGCACCTCGCCGCCACTCGATTCCAGGCTGGCCAGCTGGGCCATCAGCTCGGCGATGCGGGCCTCGTCCTCGGCCAGATCCAGCCCCGCCAGGTAGCGGCCGAAGCTGCGCTCCACCAGCTCCCGGGCCTTGGCCAGGTCGTAGCGCTGCAGCAGGTTGAGCACCATGCCGTAGCTGGGGGTGAACTGGCTCACCAGCGGATCGGCCGGGCTGGTGGCCAGCGCCCCGGCCTCCCGCACCCCCTCGAAGCGGCTCTGCACCGTCACCACGTAGCCCTGGGTGTCGAGGCCGCGGCGGCCGGCGCGGCCCGCCCTCTGCAGGAACTCGCTGCCCATCAGGGGCCGATGGCCGCGCTCGGTGCGTTTGGAGAGGGCCGAGATCACCGTGGTGCGTGCCGGCATGTTGATGCCCGCGGCCAGGGTCTCGGTGGCGAACACCACCTTGATCAGCCCCTGCTGGAACAGCTCCTCGATCAGCTCCTTCCAGGCCGGCAGCACGCCGGCATGGTGGGCGGCGATGCCCCGCAGCAGGGCATCGGCATGGCCGCCTTCCCGCACCGCCTCGGGGGTCACCGCCATGAAGGACTCCAGCCGCCGGCGGATCCGCGCCTGCTCTTCGGCGTTGACGAGGCACACCTTGGCCAGGTCGCGCACGGAGCGGTCGCAGTTGCGGCGGCTGAAGATGAAGTAAATGGCTGGCAGCATCTCGCGCTCCGCCATCTGGGCGACCACGAAACCGATCGGCGGCGCCTCCGGCTGGGGCGGTCGCTGCTCCTTGGGTCCCTTGCGGCGGGTGGATTTCGGAGGGCGCCAGACCTTGCAGTTGGGGTGCAGGCCGGTGCCCTCGTCGTTGAGCAGCGGATGCAGACCCTTGGCGCTGCAGAAGCTGAAGGCCAGGGGAACCGGGCGGAAGTCGCTGTGGATCAGC
>NZ_JAGQBG010000098.1 GCF_024345515.1 Cyanobium sp. N5-Cardenillas | reverse complement strand
GGATCCGCCGCGGTGGCCCAGGCTCAGCTCGGGCTGTTCGGGATCGCTCAGATCGATCAGCTGCGGCGGGGCTCCCTTCATACTGGTCGGCAGGCTGCGGCTGAGGTGGGCGACCACCTCCAGCCGCCGGGGCAGGCGGGCATCCGGCGGGCCCAGCCGCACCTGGCCCAGCTGGGTCATGGTGAGCCACAGGCTGCCGTCCGGTTCGAAGCGGATTTCCCGCAGACCGGGACCCAGCACCTCCCGTTCCTTCAGCACCCTGGCCAGCACGGCCCGGTGGCGGGCGTTCCAGCCGACCACCAGCAGGGACAGGTCGCCCTGGCTGCGCACCCCCATGTGCTGGCGGATGCTCATCCAGTTGCCCAGACCATCCACAAAGCCCATCTCCGGGCCGCCATCGGTGCGGCGCTCCGCCCGGGCCACAGCCTCCCGGTCCTTCAGTTCCACCCGCAGCCGCGGCGGCAGCATCAGCCGGCTCACCCTCACCTCCTTCACGGGCAGGGCCCCCATCAGGTCGCTGGCCACCTGGCGCGGCTGCAGGGCCATCAGGTGCTGGGGGAAGCGCAGCCCGGCCGCGGTGATCACCTGGTCGCGGCTCACCACGGCGCTGCCCATCACCTCCACCTGGGCAGGCTCCCGGAGGGTCCAGCCCTGCCGCAGCAGCAGATAGCCCAGGCCGGCGGAGACGGCGCTGAAGACCAGGATGCGCCAGAGCAGGCGCAGGCGCTCGCTGCGGCGCTGACGGCGAAGTTCCTTGCGGCGCAGCACCCCGGGAGGCAGCGGCGCTCCCGGAGAAGGGGGTGCGCCCTGCGAAGAGGGGGCCCGCTTCACAGCTCGCAGCGGGAGCGCGCCATGAGCTCATCCATCCAGGTCCGGGCCCGGCGGGCATCGGCGAAGGGCAGCTCCGCCTGCTGGCCACCGCCCACCAGCCGCAGCCGGCAGGCCCCCTCGCTCTCCTCGGTGAGGGGGGCCTCTCCGGAACTGAGCGAGAGCAGCTCGACCATTTCCAGGCGCTTGACGCTGAAGGAGCCCACCGGCTGGAAGCTGCCGGCCACGAACTTGCTCCAGCTCAGTTCCCCCTCGATGAGCCGGGCGGCCCCACAGCCGTCCAGCTTGGCCAGTTCGGCACCGCTGGCCCAGTCGCGGAAGAGCTGCTGCCGTCGCCGCTCGATCCAGCCGAGGGCCACCAGGAGCACGAAGGCCGCCAGCAGGGGCAGCCACAGCAGGCCATGGATCATGGCGCCGTACCTTCCACGTTCAACCGCTGCCCCGATCCTCCCGCGCCCAGCACCAATTCGTGCACCAGGTCGGGGAGTGGACATCCACTGGCCTCCCACAGCATGGGGTACATGCTCTGGCTCGTGAAGCCCGGCAGGGTGTTGATCTCGTTCAGCCACAGGCTGCCTGTGGCCTCGTCGTAGAAGAAATCGACCCGGGCCAGGCCCCCGGCGGCCACCGCCCGGCAGGCGTCGAGTGCCATCGCCCGGGCCCGGGCGCTCACCGCCTCGCTCACCACAGCGGGGATCACGGTGTGGCTGAGCCCCTCGCTGTATTTGGTCTCGTAGTCGTACCAGTCGGCATCGAAGCGGATTTCGCCCAGCACCGAGGACCTGAGCCCGTCCCCCTGGCCATCGGCGCGCTGCAGCACGGCACATTCCAGTTCCCTGGCCTTCACGCCCTGCTCCACCACCAGGCGTCGGTCGAGGCCCGCGGCCAGCTCCAGGCCCGCCAGCAGGGCTGCGCGGTCGCCGGCCTTGCTGATGCCCACCGAGGAGCCCATGTTGGCCGGCTTGATGAAACAGGGGTACCCCAGCTGGCTCTCCAGCCGCTCCAGCAGGGCCTCCCGGTCACCTGGGCTGGCGTCCAGCTCGGACGCCTCGACACAGGCGTAGGGCACCTGGGGCAGGCCGGCGGCGGCGAAGGCGGCCTTCATGGCCTGCTTGTCCATCCCCAGGGCCGACCCCAGCACCCCGGAGCCCACGAAGGGCACCCCCATCAGGGTGAACAGTCCCTGGATCGTGCCGTCCTCCCCGTTGGGGCCATGCAGCACCGGGAACCACACCTCCATCTCCAGGGCGCCGTCGGGGAAGCCCCGGAAGCCCCCAGGCTCCTCCGGTCCTGGCAGATCCCCGGCTTCGGCCGGCAGGCCCCGCTCCAGCACCGCCGTCGCCACGGCCTCGGGCCACCAGCCGCCGCGGCGGTCGATGTAGAAACAGCTGACCTGGTAGCGCTCGCCATTGGCGCCGCTGCGCAGCCCCCGCAGCACGGTCTGGGCCGAGCGGATCGAGACGGCGTGTTCGCCGGAGGCTCCCCCGAACACCAGGCCGACGCGGGTGGGGTGGGGGGCCATCGGCACAGGGAAGAGGGCCAAAGGTATCAGCGACCCGGTTCCCGGCCCAGGGGCCGGCCGCTGAGGCTGAACGGCCGCACCGTCTCGATCAGCACGTCCACCAGATCCCCGGGGCCGTAGGGCCGGCCATCGCCGGGGTCGGCGGCGAAGAAGGTGAGCCGGTTGGTGCGGGTGCGGCCCATCAGCTGATCCGGATCCCGCGGGTTGACCCCCTCGGCCAGCACCTGCTCCCGGCGGCCCAGGTAGCGGGCGCTGCGCTCCGCAGCCACCCTCTCCACCAGGGCGTTCACCTCCTGCAGCCGTTCCACCTTCACAGCTTCCGGTAGCTGGTCGGGCCAGTCGGCCGCCGGCGTGCCCGGCCGCGGCGAGTAGGCGGCGGTGTTGACCTGGTCAAAGCCGACTGCCTCGATCAGCTCGAGGGTGCGGCGGTACTGGGCATCGGTTTCGCCGGGGAAGGCCACGATCACGTCGGCGCTGATGGCCGCATCGGGGAGGCGCTGGCGGATGCGGTCGATGATCCGCCGGTAGCGCTCCACGGTGTAGCCCCGGGCCATGGCCCGCAGCACGTTGTCGTCACCGCTCTGGAACGGGATGTGGAAGTGCTCGCACACCTTGGGCAGGTCGGCGCAGGCGTCGATCAGCCGGTCGGTGAAGTAGCGGGGGTGGCTGGTGGCGAAGCGGATGCGCTCCAGGCCCCGCACGTCGTGCACCCCCCGCAGCAGGTCGGTGAGGGTGTGGGCCCGCCGGCCCTCGGCGGTGATGCCGGGCAGGTCACGGCCGTAGGCGTCGATGTTCTGGCCCAGCAGGGTCACTTCCCGGAAGCCCCGTGCCGCCAGCCCCTCCATTTCCAGGCGGATGGCCTCGGGCAGGCGGGACTGCTCCCGGCCCCGCACCGCCGGCACCACGCAGTAGGTGCAGTGCTCGTTGCAGCCGTAGATGACGTTCACCCAGGCGCACACGGCGCTGTCCCGCCGTGCCGCGGTGATGTCCTCGAGGATGTGGTGCTCGTCGGTGGCGACCACCTGCTGGCCGGACTCCACCCGGGTGAGCAGGGTCTCGAGCCGGTTGGCGTGCTGGGGACCCATCACCAGATCCAGTTCCGGCACCCGGCGCAGCAGGGATTCGCCCTCCTGCTGGGCCACGCAGCCGGCCACCACCAGGGTGAGGCCGGGGTTGGCCCGTTTGCGCTGGGCCTGCCGCCCCAGGTAGCTGTAGACCTTCTGCTCGGCGTTGTCCCGGATCGTGCAGGTGTTGTAGAGCACCAGATCGGCCGTGTGCTCGTCGTCGCCCGGGCTGTAGCCCATGGCTTCGAGGATTCCGGCCATGCGCTCGGAATCGGCCTTGTTCATCTGGCAGCCGAAGGTGGTGATCCAGTAGCTGCCGCGCCGTGCCGAGGGCGCCTGGTCGGCCTGCGGGCCGGAAACGGTGGCTGTCATGGGATCCAGTTTCCGCTATCGCCCCTCCCCGTGAGCGGGGAGGCTGTGGCAGCGTGAAGACCCTGGACCCTTTCCGGAATGCGCTGCCGTCTGAGCCGCTTTCCCCTCACCAAGGCGGTGCCCCTGGCCATCAGCCGCGGCACCACCGCTGCCGTCGAGCACCTGTTGCTGGAACTGGAGCACGACGGCATCACCGGCCTCGGCGAAACCGGCGGCTTCGACACGGGCCCCAGGACCTACACCACCGAAGCCCTGGCGGCTGAGCTGGAGGCGATTCTGCCGGCCCTGGAAGGGCTTGGGCCGGCACCGTTCCAGACCGTGGAGCCCCTGCTGCAGGCGTTGTCGTCCCCGGCCCGCTGCGCCGTGGATCTGGCCCTGCACGACTGGTGGGGGCAGCGGCTGGGGCAGCCGCTGTGGCGGCTCTGGGGCCTGAACGACCGCGCCATCAGCCCCACCAGCGTCACCCTTGGCCTGGGCAGCGAGGCGGCGGTGCTGGAGCGGCTGGAGCGCTGGTGGGGCCAGCTGCCGGCCACCCGCATCAAGCTGAAGTTGGGCAGCCCGGAGGGCCTCGACCACGACCGGGCGCTGGTGCGGGCGGTGGCCCAGGCGCTGGAGCGGCGCCACCAGAGCGATGGGGTGGCCAGTGAACTGCAGGTGGATGCCAACGGCGGCTGGAGCCTGGAGCAGGCCCTGCCGATGCTGGGCTGGCTGGATGCCCAGGGCGTGGTGCTGGTGGAGCAACCGCTGGCCCCCCTGGAGGATCCGGAGGCCGACTGCGCCGCCTTCGCCTCCCTGGAGCTCGACTGCCCCATCGCCCTGGTGGCCGACGAGAGCTGCTGGAACCTGGCCGACCTGGTGCGGCTCGCCCCCTACGTCGACGGGGTGAACATCAAGCTGCTCAAGAGTGGCGGACTGTCGGAGGCCCTGCTGATGGCGAGGGCGGCGCAACGCCTGGGGCTGGGCGTGATGCTGGGCTGCTACTCCGACAGCGCCCTGCTCAACGGCGCCGCCGCCCAGCTGCTGCCGCTGGTGCGCTGGCCGGACCTCGACAGCCACCTGAACCTGGTCGACGACCCCTTCACCGGCCCCGTCCTGGACGGTGATCGGCTGCGGCCCGCCGCGTCCCCGGGGTTGGGGGTGATCCGTGCTCGGGGCTGACGTCCCGATCGTGCTGCTGCAGCACGGGGGCCTCGACAACCTCAGCGGCAAGACGGGCCTGGCGATGCTGCGCTACCGCCAGGGACCGATCGTGGCGGTGGTGGATCCGTCCCATTCCGGCGCCGATCTGAAGCAGCTCACCGGGATCGACCGGGCCGTGCCGGTGGTGGGGAGCCTGGCGGAGGCGCTGCCGTTCGCTCCCGAGGTGGCGGTGGTGGGACTCGCCCCCTCCGGCGGCCGCCTGCCCGAGGGAATGGGTGCCGATGTGGCGGCCTCCCTGGCGGCGGGCCTGTCGCTGGCCAGTGGTCTGCACAGCCGCCTGGGGGACGACCCGGCCCTGGTGGCCCTGGTGCGGCCGGGACGCTGGATCTGGGATCTGCGCCGGGAGCCCCCCAACCTGACGGTGGCCTCCGGCCGTGCCGCCGGACTGCCGGGCCGCCGGGTGCTGGCGGTGGGCACCGATATGTCGGTGGGCAAGATGAGCGCCTGTCTGGAGCTGCAGGCCGCCGCCCGGCGCCGTGGCCTCGACGCCCGCTTCGTCGGCACCGGCCAGGCCGGCATCCTGATCAGTGGCGGCGGGGTGGCCCTCGATGCCGTCCGCATCGACTACGCCGCCGGCGCCGTGGAAGGGGCGGTGCTGGCCGCCGCCGCGGACGCCGGCCCGGACACCCTGGTGCTGATCGAGGGCCAGGGATCCCTCTGCCACCCGGGCTCCAGTGCCACCCTGCCCCTGATCCGGGGCAGCCAGCCCACCGACCTGGTGCTGGTCCACCGGGCCGGTCAGCGCACGGTCCAGCGGTTGGGGGCCTTCCCCCTCCCCCCCCTTGGCCAGCTGATCGCTGCCGTCGAGGCCCTGGCGGCCCTGGGACGGCCTGGGGGCTCCGGGTGGCCGCCATCGCCCTCAACACCGCCCTGCTGGACGGGCCGGCGGCGGCAGAGGCGCTGGAGGCGACGGCGGCGGCAACGGGGCTGCCCTGCGTCGATCCGGTCCGGCAGGGGGGCGAGGCCCTGCTGGACCTGTTGCCGGGCTAAAAAAGAAGCCCGTCGCCGAAGCGCCGGGCCTGAAGGGCGAGCGAGGGGACTCGAACCCCCGAATGGTGGCGCCACAAGCCACTGCCTTAACCACTTGGCGACGCCCGCCGCGGTCTTTGCCAATGTATCAAGTGAGCCCGCCGGCCCCCCCTTGCCACCGCCGACCACCGCCACCCGCACCGTTTCCGGCCTCCTGGGCCTCACCGCCGTTTCGGCGGGCCTGATCGGACTCGCTGTCACCAACCCCGGCCCCGCCGCCTTCGAGGAGTTCGCCGCCGACAAGCTGACCGAGCTGGCCAGCGAGGAGCTGTGCCAGAACGAAGGGCTGCCGCTGCTGGCCCGGTTGCTGATTCAGAACTGTCCGGAACTGGTGCGCTCCCAGCGCAAGGTGCTGGGCCGCCTGGCCCGGGACAATTCGCGTCGCTACAACTTCGGCCTGCTGAGCCTCTACGGCACCAGGCTGGGCGGGGAGAAGGTGCTGCCCAACTGGAGTATCCCCCGCTATGACGCCGTCACCCTGGCGGTCGCGGGCCATTTTGTGCTGCTCACCGCCGGCGAAAGCGCGCCGGGGAGCCCGATGCCGTGAGCGACCCGCCGCCGGCCGGCCTGCTGCCGCCGATGCGCCTCCCCAGGGCCCTGCTCGATCCCCTGGCCCGGCTGCCGGCCGCCGACGACCAGGGGCTGGTGGCGGTGCAGCTGGAGCAGGCCGACGGCCGGATCCGTGCCATCCATCCTCTGGCCGCTGGCTCGCTCACCTCCCTGCCCCTGGCGCTCACGCCACTGGTGGAGCCCCATGCCCACCTCGACAAGGCCTTCAGCGCTGAGGCGTTCCCCAATCCCGACGGCACCATGGCCGGAGCCATGGCGGCCAATGGCCGGGAAGCGGCCGAGCGACGGGCCGATGGGGTGCGACGGCGGGGAGAGCGAGCCCTGGAGCGGGCCTGGCGCTACGGGTTGCGGGCGATCCGCAGCCACATCGACAGCCTCGGTCCCTGGGCCACCCCCAGCTGGGAGGTGCTGCTGGAGCTCCGCGACCGCTGGCATGGCCGGGTGGAGCTGCAGCTGGTCGCCATGGTGCCGGTGGCCCACTGGAGCACGCCAGAGGGTGGGACCTTCGCCGCCTGGGTCGCCGCCCGCGGCGGCCTGCTGGGGGGGGTGGTCGGCGCCCCCTTCCGCTCCACCCCGGCCGACAGCGCGGCGCTGCTGGCCCTGCTGCGGCTGGCGGAGCGCCTCGGCTGCGGGGTGGATCTGCACGTCGATGAGAGCGCTGAGGAGCATGGCCGGGGCGTGGCCCTGGTGAGCGTCCTGCTGCGGCGGCACCGCATCGTGGTGCCGCTCACCTGCAGCCACGCCAGCAGCATGGCCCTGCTGGCCGATCGGTCCTGTCGCCGTCTGGCGGAGGCGATGGCGGACGCGGCGGTGGGGGTGGTGGCCCTGCCCACCACCAACCTGTGGCTGCTCGGCAAACACCAGCGCCGCACCCCGTCCCTGCGGCCCCAGGCGCCGATCCGCCAGCTCCAGGACGCCGGCGTGACCGTGGCCGTGGGGGGCGACAACGTGCAGGATCCCTGGTTTCCGGGGGGAGATTTCGATCCGATCGCCCTGCTGCGCTTCAGCCTGGCGGCCAGCCACCTGGTGCCCTGGCGCCGGCTCGGCCTGAGCCCCTTCAGCACCGCGGCGGCCCGGCTGCTGGGCCTCGACTGGGACGGGGTCCTGCGGGAGGGGTCCCCGGCCGATCTGCTGGTGCTGGGGGTCTCCTCGTGGGGGGAGCTGCTGGCCCGTCCTCCCCGGCGGCGGGTGCTGCGGGCCGGCCGCTGGCTGGAGCCGCCCCCCTGCGAAGAACCGTCCCCCCTGCTGACCACCTGCCATGGATGACTACAGACCGGTTGATCCCGATCGGATCCGGGCCCTGGTCGACGAACTGGCGGCCAGCCCGCTGGCGTTGACGCCGATCCTTGCCCCCGCCGAGCTGGGCCGGCTCTCGGCCGACTTCCACGATTATTCGCCCGTGCTGGAGCCGCTGCTCAAGGGCCGGTGCGCCCAGCTGGCGGTGAAGGTGGAGCGGCTGGAGCAGGTGATGGCGGTGGCCGGCGCCTGCGCCCGCCATCGGGTGCCGTTGACGCTGCGGGGTGCCGGCACCGGCAACTACGGCCAGTGCGTGCCCCTGGCCGGGGGGCTGGTGCTCGACATGGGCGGCCTGAACCGGTTGCGGTCGGTCGACCCGGCCAGTGGCGTGATGGAGGCGGAGCCCGGCTGCATCCTGGCCCACCTGGACGGCCAGCTGGCGGCCCATGGCCGGGCCCTGCGGCTGGCCCCGAGCACCTACCGCAGCGCCACCCTGGGGGGCTTCATTGCAGGTGGGTCGGGCGGCCTGGGGTCCCTGCGCTGGGGCTTCCTGCGCGATCCGGGCCACCTGCTGGGGCTGGAGGTGGTGACGCTGGAAGACGAACCCCGGCTGCTGCACCTCGACGCCGCCGCCAGTGCGCCCCTCAACCACGCCTACGGCACCAACGGCATCCTCACGGCCCTGCGGCTGGCCACCACCGAAGCGGTGGCCTGGGAGCAGGTGGTGGTGGGGTTCGCCAACTGGGCGGAGGCCCTGGAGGCCTCCCGGGAGCTGCCCACCACCGCCCTGCTGCTCAACGCCCTCTGCCTGCTCGAGGCCCCGGTGGCGGCCCGGATGCCCTGGCCGACCGGCTGTCCCGCCGCTGCGCCTGGTGAACACCGGTTGCTGCTGCACGTCGCCCCCGACAGCCTGGAGCTGCTGCCCGGCTGGCTGGCGGCCCGGGGCGGCCAGCTCCGCTGGCGGGGCCCCCGCCCGGAGGCGGGTCGGGGTCGGGGCCTGCCCCTGGGGGAGCTCACCTGGAACCACACCACCCTGCACTGGCGGGCCCAGGCCCCCGACTGGACCTACCTGCAGCTGCTGCTGCCCCGGCCGGAGGCGCCCCTGCTGGAGGCGGTGCACCGGCGCTGGGGCAGCGATGTGCTCTGGCACTTGGAGGGGGTGCGCTACATGGGGGCACCGCGGCTGACGGCCCTGCCCCTGGTGCGCTGGCAGGGAGCCCAGGCCCTGGCCGACCTCGTTGCCCAGTGCCGCGGGCTGGGGGCGGTGCCCTTCAATCCCCATGTCATCACCGTCGAGGACGGTGGTCTGGGGGTGGTGGATGCCGATCAGGTGGCGGCCAAGGCCGCCTATGACCCGGCCGGCCTGATGAACCCAGGCAAACTGCGGGGCTGGGTGAGGTAGGGAGGTGCGCCCAGCGTCTCAGCCGCAGTCCAGGCTCAGGCGGGTGTCGGCGCCGGTCACCGGATTGGTGCCGCTGGCGTCGCGGCAGAGGTGACGCTGGTCCACCCGGTCGAGCAGGGCGTCGGTGAAGTCCGCATTGGTGACCGTGGCGCCGGTGAAGTTGCTGCCGGAGGCGATCGCTCCGCGCAGCACCGCGCCGGTGAGGTCGGTGCCGCTCATGTCCACCTTGTCCATCAGGGCATCGCTGAGATCGGCACCGCGGAAGTCGGCCTCGGGGAAGGCCGCCTGGGTGAGGATCGCCCCGTGCAGATCGGCCTCCCTGAAGCGGGCCTGGCGGGCCGTGGCACCGGCGAAGGAACTGCCGGCCAGCTGCTGGCCGCTGAAGTCCTTGCCGCTCTGGTTGGTGAGGGTGTAGTCCACCCGGTCCTGGCCGTCGGCCCGGGCGCCGGGGGCGGCCAGCAGGAGGGGGCCAAGGAGCACCAGCGCCAGCAGCAGGGGCAGGAGCCCGGCGACGAGCCCCCCCAGGAGGGTCCTGGCCCGTGGTCTTCCTGGGCCGCAGGCGGGCCTGGGGGCATCGGATCCGATGGCCGTCGTCATGGGCCGTGGCTGCCGGGGACCTCCCCAGGCTGGCCCAGCGACGGGGCTTCGTCAGCCTCGTGGGCATCGAGCAGCGGAAGGACAGCGCCGAGCAGGAACAGGGAGCCGGCCACCAGCGGCAGCGGGCCGGGGGCCAGCAGGCTGTCCAGTCCGGCCTCCAGGCTGGCGGCCTCCTCGAGCTGGTCGGCCAGGCCGGGGCAGGCGGCTGCCAGCTCCTGCCGCGACCAGCTGGCATGCTCCGGCACCGGCACCACCACCGCCCGATCACCGGGCCGCAGCAGCAGCTCCAGCATCACCGCCCCATCCTTGTGGCGCTGGATGCCCAGCAGCCAGCGGCGTGGCCGGCCGCCCGCCAGGCCAGCATCGAGCCGGTCAAGTTCCCGGCGCAGGGCGGCCGCCGCCGGGGGATTGTGGGCGCCATCGATCAGCAGCTCGCGGCCCCGCCAGCGGTGGCTCTCCAGACGCCCGGGCCAGCGGGCCGCCGCCAGGCCGGCGCGGACCATGCCTTCGTCGAGGGGCCTGCCGGCCAATGGACCGTCCGGGGCCGTCAGGGCCCGGGCCATGGCCACGGCCACGGCGCCGTTGTGGCGCTGCAGCTCCCCCGCCAGACCCAGGTCGGGTCCGCCATCGGCCACGGCGGGCAGGGGGTCGAGCCACTGCAGGCTGGCGCCGCAACGCAGCGCTTCAGACTCCAGCACCCGGCGGGCCTCGGGCTCCTGGGCGGCGCTGAAGGCCCGGCAGCCCGGCCCCATCACGGCCGCTTTCTCGGCGGCGATGGCCGCCAGGGTGTCGCCCAGGTGTTCGCGGTGGTCGAGGCCGATGGCCCCGAAGCCGATCACCGGCCGCTGGGGGTGGACGGTGGTGGCATCGAGCCGTCCCCCCAGGCCCACCTCCAGCACCGCCAGATCCACCCGCTCGCGGGCGAAGTGCGCAAAGGCCGCCGCCGTGATCAGCTCGAAAGGGGTGAGCCGGTGCTGGCGGGCCAGGGGCTGCCAGCGGGCCAGGTCGTCCCGCAGGGTGGTGGCTGCGATCCAGGCGTCATCGATCTGGATGCGCTCGCACCAGCTCACCAGGTGGGGGGAGC
>NZ_JAGQBG010000097.1 GCF_024345515.1 Cyanobium sp. N5-Cardenillas | reverse complement strand
CGGACGGGCCCCCCTGCATGAACCTGCCCTGCCGCAGCTACGGCCCCGACACACCGGTGGACGGGGTGCTGGAACTGGCGGCCGGGCAGGCCGCCGTGCTCGGCATCATCGTGGGCACCCCGGTGCGGATCACCCCGCTGCCGGGCGGATCCCCTTCAGCACCAGCACGGGATTGAGGGGAGCCAGGCGGGTGCCCTCCGCCAGGGGGGCGCCACGCCAGGCCTGGATCTGGGTGACGGCCACCCCCAAGCCGGCCTGCTCCAGCTGGGGCCTGAGCTGGGCCAGGGCTTCGACCGTGGCCAGGGGCAGGAGCACCACCCCGCCGGGCCGCAGCCGGCCCAGCACCGCCTGCAGCACCGCGCGGCGGTCCCGGCCCCCGCCACCGACCAGCACCCGGTCGGGATCGGGCAGCTGGGCCAGGGCCGCCGGGGCCTCCCCCTCCACCACCGCCGCGGGCCGCACCCCCAGCCGGTCCGCATTGGCGCCGATCAGGGCGGCGGCCCCGGCCCGGCGCTCCACGGCCCAAAGCTCCAGGGTGGGGCGCAGGCGCAGCGCCTCCAGCCCCACCGATCCCACCCCGGCGCCGATGTCCCACAGCACGCCCGTCTCGGGCAGCTCCAGATCGGCCAGCAACTGGATGCGCACCTCCCGTTTGGTCATCAGTCCCGGCTGATCGGGGTGCTGCAGCCAGAGGCCGTCGGCCAGGCCGAACAGGGGCAGGGTCTCCGGCGCGGCCGCGGCGGGCTCGGCGGCGATCAGCAGCACCAGGTGCAGGGGATCGAGATCGGCTGGCAGGGGATCCGCGGGCGCCAGCCGCTGCAGACGCTCCGCCGGATGGCCGAGGCGCTCCGCCAGCCAGACCTGATAGGCGGCCTCCAGCCCCGAAGCCCGCAGGATGCCGCGCACTTCGGCGACGCCTCCGCGGGCCGGATCGGTCAGCACCGCCAGGGCGGCGGGCCGCTGCTGCAGCCGCGCCGCCAGGGGCTCGGGGTCGCGCCCGTGCAGGCTGATCCAGGAGGCGTCCTGCCAGGGGCGGCCCAGGCGGGCGAAGGCCAGCTGCAGGGAGGTGGGGGCCGGGTGGAAGCGGAGGCGCTCGGCGGGAAGGTGCTGCAGCAGCAGCCGACCGATGCCGAACCAGAGGGGATCGCCACTGGCGAGCAGCACCACCCGCTGGCCGGCGGCGAGGGCACGCTCAAGCCGCGGCAGCAGGTCGGTGGGCCGGTCGCTGGCCAGCAGCTCCGGAGCCGGGGAGGCGCCGCGCCAGGCCTCGAGATCCGCCAGCAGCCGCCGCGGTGCCGCCACCAGATCGGCCCGCAGGATCTGCTCCTGCCAGTGGCGGGAGAGGCCCGCCAGGCCGGCGGCATCGGTGCCCAGCACCTCCAGCAGCGAACCCTCCAGCCGTGCCCCCGTGCCACTGCTGGCCATGATGCTCCCCACGCGTGCTGGCCCCACCCCCTGCCCATGAGCGATCGACGCCAGAGGATCCACACCCTGGTGCTGGCCCTGCTGGCCCACCAGAGCGACCTCGAACTGCTCGAGGACGACCGGGCCGGTGCAGGCTGCAGCCCCCTGGGGAGTGGCGGCGACCCGGGCAGCTGGCTGGAGCGCAACCGTCGCGTGGTGCAGCGCTACCAGTCCCTGGTGCGCAGCGCCGTGACCCTCGATGCCCTGATCGAGCAGGAACTGGGCAGCTATCAGCTGGGAGGGGGGTCCACACCGGGCTGACCCCTGGGTGAACGCCCCGGGCCGGGGCCTTCGCCCAGGGGTCAGCTCTGACAAGCTGGGCCCACCTCGTCTTGCCCCATGGCGCCCTTCGGCCTCTCCGCTCTCCACAACCTGCGGCGCGGCAGGAGTCCCTGGCAGCCCCCCGAGGCCAGCTGGTCGCGGTCCTTCGGCCAGGGCTGGAGTCAGCCCTACACGGTGCGCTACGCCAGCAACCTCGACGACGGCCCCAACCACGGCATGCCCCTGGGGGGTTTCGGCGCCGGCTGCCTGGGGCGGGGCCTCGACGGCGCCTTCAACCTCTGGCACCTCGATGGCGGGGAGCACTGGTTCGGCGTGCTGCCCGATTGCCAGTTCGCCCTCTTCGAACACGACGGCCGGGAGAAACGGGCCCATGCCCTGGCCACAGCGCCCCAGGCCGACGATTCCCGCCCCGGCTCCGGCCAGCCCCTCTCCGCCTGGAGTTGGTATCCCGCCGCCATGCCGCAGCAGCCGAGCGGCACCGTGGCGGTGCGCTATCCGGTCAGCTCCCACCACTACGCCACGGTGTTCAGCGCCGATGTGCGCTGCGAGGCCTTCAGCCCGATCCTGCCCGGCGACTACCGGCGCACCAGCTACCCCGTCGCCGTCTTCGCCTGGACGCTGAGCAACCCCACCAGCCAGCCGCTGGAACTGTCGCTGCTGCTGAGCTGGCGCAACACCGTGGGCTGGTTCACCAACACCGACCCGGCGGCGGAGGTTCACTTCCGGGACGACGGCAGCCCGGAGCACAACTACGTGCCGGCGATCGGCCGCGGCAAGGGGCAGCGCAACCGCTGGGTCGATGCCCCCGGCCTCAAGGGCCTGCTGCTGGAGGGGGAGCGCTCCCAGCCCCTGGCTGAGGGGGAAGGGCAGTGGTGTCTGGCGGTGCCCGACGGGGCGGCACTGAACCACCCGGGGCTGGAGGTGTTCCGATGCAGCCGCTGGGATCCCAGCGGCGACGGGGCGGAGCTCTGGGAACCCTTCAGCCGTGACGGCTCGATCCCCGACAGCGACAACGACCGTCGCAGCACCGGCGAAGAGGCCCTCAGCGCCGCCCTGGCGGTGCGCTTCCGGCTGGAGCCGGGCGCCTCGCTCGAGATCCCGGTGGTGATCAGCTGGGACCTGCCGGTGACCGCCTTCGCCACCGGCACCCGGGCCCTGCGGCGCTACACCGACTTCTTCTCCGCCGAAGGTGACAACGCCGCCGCCATCGCCGGCGAAGCCCTGGCGGAATGGCGCGACTGGCACGCGGCGATCGAGGCCTGGCAGGCGCCGGTGGTGCAACGCCACGACCTGGCGGAGCCGCTGCGGATGGCCCTGCTCAACGAGCTCTACGACCTGGCCAGTGGCGGCAGTCTCTGGACGGCCGCCAGCCCCGGCGATCCGGTGGGCCGCTTCGGGGTGCTGGAGTGCCTCGACTACGCCTGGTACGAAAGCCTCGACGTGCGGCTGTACGGCTCCTTCGCCCTGCTGCAGCTCTGGCCCGAGCTCGACAAGGCGGTGCTGCGCAGCTTCGCCCGCGCCATCCCCGCCGCCGATCCGACGCCGCGACCGATCGGCTGGTACTTCACCCAGGGGCGGGGCCGAGTGGAGGCGGCCCGCAAGGTGGCGGGGGCCACCCCCCACGACCTCGGCGCCCCCAACGAGCGCCCCTTCGACGCCACCAACTACACCGCCTACCAGGACTGCAACCTCTGGAAGGACCTGGCCAGCGATTTCGTGCTGCAGGTCTGGCGCACCTACCGGCTGGCCCCCGGTGGCCCGGACATCCGCTTCCTGGCGGACTGCTGGCCCGCGGCGGTGGTCGCCCTCGACTATCTCAAGCAGTTCGACGTGAACGACGACGGCCTGCCCGACAACGGTGGTGCCCCGGACCAGACCTTCGACGACTGGCCCCTGCAGGGGGTGAGCGCCTACTGCGGCGCCCTCTGGATCGCCGCCCTGGAGGCGGCCCTGGCCATCGGCCAGCAGCTGCAGCTGGAGCTGGGGCTGGACACCGCCGAGGAGCAGCGGCGCTTCGGCGGCTGGCTGGAGCAGTCCCGCAGCCATTTCGATGCCCTGCTCTGGAACGGCGAGTACTACGCCATCGATGCCGGCAGCGGCACCCCGGTGGTGATGGCCGACCAGCTCTGCGGTGACTTCTACGCCCGGCTGCTGGGGCTGCCGCCGGTGGTGGCCGACGACCGCGCCCTCTCCTCCCTGAACGCCATCCGGCAGGCCTGCTTCGAGTCCTTCGAAGGCGGCCGCCTCGGGGTGGCCAACGGTCTTCGCCGCGACGGCACCCCCCTCGATCCCGAGGGCACCCATCCGCTGGAGGTCTGGACCGGCATCAACTTCGGCCTGGCCGCCTACTACCGGCTGATGGGCCAGAGCGGCACCGCCTTCGCCATCACCGGCGCCGTCGTGCGCCAGGTGTACGAGGGGGGCCTGCAGTTCCGCACCCCGGAGGCGATCACCGCCGCCGGCACCTTCCGCGCCTGCCACTACCTGCGGGCCATGGCGATCTGGGCCCTCTGGGCCACCCACACCGGCTGGCAGCCGATCCCCGGCGCCGATCGCCAGCCATGAGCCAGCGGATCTGCGGACGGATCGGGGCTCTGCTGCTGGCGCCCCTGCTGGCCCTGATCCTGGCCATCGCCCCGGCACCGGCCCTGGCCCAGCTGCATGCCCACCCGGATGGCAACGGCACGCCGGTGGTGCGCAGCCTGGAGAGTCTGCGCGACCTCGACGATCAGAGCTGGCAGGTGGTGGCCTACCGGGAGGGGCCACCCGGCGGCCCCCTGCGGCTGCGGATCGTCGGCTACCCCGGCAAGGTGCGCCTCGACCATCCCACCGCCCTGGAGGTGCGCAGCGGCCGCCTGCGCTGGGACCTGGAGGACGTGACCCTGGCCAGTGCCGCCCTCTCCGGGGACACCCGGTCCGCCGCGGCCGAGTTCGATCTGGCGCCGCTGCTGGCCGATCTGGAGCAGAACCGTCCCCTGCGGCTGCGGCTGCCGCGGGTGTTCAGCGAGCTGGCGGTACCGCCCTACGTGGTGGCGGAATGGCGCAGCCTGCCGGACGCGCCGGCGGCGTGAGCGGGGCACCCTCCTGGCAGCCCTGGATGGCCCGGGCCCTGCAGCTGGCCGCCCTCGCGGAGGGCTGCACCAGTCCCAATCCCCGGGTGGGCGCCGTGGTGCTCGATGCCGACGGGACGCTGGTGGGGGAAGGGTTCCATGCCCGTGCCGGAGGGCCCCACGCGGAGGTGGGGGCCCTGGCCCAGGCGGGCGAGCGGGCCCGGGGCGGCACCCTGGTCGTGACGCTGGAGCCCTGCTGCCACCACGGGCGCACTCCCCCCTGCAGCGAGGCGGTGCTCGCCGCCGGCATCGCCCGGGTGGTCCTGGCCATGGCCGACCCCAACCCCCTGGTGGCCGGCGGCGGCATCGCCCGGCTGCGGGCGGCGGGCCTGGAGGTGATCGAAGGGGTGATGGAAGCCGAGGCCCGCCAGCTCAACCACGCCTTTCTGCATCGGGTCGCCACGGGCCGCCCCCTGGGGGTCCTCAAATGGGCCATGAGCCTGGATGGCCGCACGGCCCTGCCCAACGGCGTCAGCCAGTGGATCAGCGGGCCGCAGGCCCGGGACTGGGTGCACCGCCTGCGGGCCCGCTGCGATGCGGTGATCGTGGGTGGCGGCACGGTGCGGGCCGACAACCCCCTGCTCACCAGCCGGGGCCAGCGCGATCCCGAACCCTTGCGGGTGGTGCTGAGCCGCCGCCTGGATCTGCCCCAGACCGCCCGCCTGTGGGACCCGGCCGCGGCGGCGACGCTCGTGGCACATGGCCCAGAGGCGCCGCTGGAGCGATGCGACCGCTTGGACCAGCTGGGGGTGGAGCGCCTGGCCCTGGAGGTCTGCGAGCCGGAGGCCCTGGCGCTCGCCCTGGCCCAGCGGGGCTGTAACCGGGTGCTGTGGGAATGCGGCCCCGAGCTGGCGGCGGCGGCCGTGCGCCAGGACTGCGTGCAGCAGCTGGCCGCGGTGATCGCACCGAAGCTGCTCGGCGGCCATCCGGCCCGCACGCCCCTGGGGGATCTGGGCCTGGAAAGCCTGGATGGTCCCTGGGCCCTGCAGGGGCTGGACATCCGCTGGCTGGGCCAGGACCTCCTCTGGCAAGGCCCCCTGGACGGGGCCGCGCTCAGCGCAGTTCCGGGTGCAGGGGGTCGCCCTTGAAGGGCCCCTCCACGGCGCTGGTGATCCAGCCGCCGTAGAAGCCGCCGGGCTGGGGGATCACCTGCTCTCCATCCACCCAGCAGCCGTCCATCAGCCCCGGGTAACAGGCCAGCCAGCCGGCCAGGGGCGCGAAGGCCGGTGTGGGCGAGCGATAGCACCAGAGGGCCCGCGGCAGGCGCCGCTCCTGACCCGCCGCATTGGAGGCCACGAGATCGAAGTAACTGGCCACGCCCTTCCACTCGCAGAAACTCCCCCCGGAGACGGGCTCCAGCAGGCTCAGGTCCACATCCTCCGGGCAGAGGTAGAAGACGGGGGGATGGAAGGTTTCGAGCACCCTCAGGCTGCGGCGGGTGTCGCACAGCACCCGCCCCAGGGCCTGCACCCGGACGTGCTGGCTGCAGGGCAGCAGCGCCGGGGGACGGGGATAGTTGGCGACGCGCTCGGCCATGGGATCAGCCGGGAATGAAGTGGCGCAGACGGCGCGCCTCGGCGCCGGCGCGGGCCTGCAGCTCCTCGTCACTCAGGCTGGCCTCGGCCCGCTGCTGGGCGGCGATCACATCGGCCTCCTCGACGGCGAAACCGGCGCCGCGGGCCAGGGCCAGGAAAGCCGCCAGGTCCGGGGGGTCGGCGGGGTCGTGGAGGCGGCGATCGAGGGTGGCATCGGCCCGGGCATGGGCCAGAAAGGCATCCAGCTGGTCGAGGCTCATGGGACCGGCATCAGGGCCTGTCCTCTCTAGCGGGCCGTCGGGTCGTCCGCGGCGGTGGCCAGCAGATCGAGCTGGACAGCGCCCGGCGGACTCGCCTCCAGCTTCACCGCCTCCCAGGCCGCCGGATCCCAGGGGGCCATCAGGGGTTCCAGGGCCCGCAGGTCCGGGCCGTCCACGGCCGCCAGCCAGGCCTCCTCCAGCCCATCGGGGATGACCACCGGCATGCGGTCGTGCACCCTGGCCAGTAGGTCGTTGGGGGCGGTGGTGAGCACGACGCAGGTCTCGAGCTCCCCCCCGTCCGGCCCCAGCCAGCGCTCCCAGAGCCCGCCGAGCCAGAAGGGGCGCTGATCCCGGCGACGGAACAGCCAGGGCTGCTTGAAGGGCCGGCCCTCCACCGTCTTCGTCTGCCATTCGTAGAAACCGTCGGCGGGGATCAGGGCCCGGCGGTGGCGCCAGGCGCCCCGGAAGAAGGGTTTCTCCCCCACCGTCTCGCTGCGGGCGTTGATGGGCCGGCGGCGACCCATCGGGTCGGGGCACCAGTCCGGCACCAGCCCCCAGAGGGCCAGGGCCACCTCCAGGCGTCCATGCTCCTGGCGCTGCAGCAGCACCGGCTCGCCCGGCCGCACCTGGGGCCTGGGGGCGTAGTGGGCCTCCAGCCCCGGCGGCAGCGGCCCCTTCAGCCGGGGCAGCAGACGATCGAGCCGGGTGGCCAGGGAGTAACGGCCGCACATGGGCAACGGGGGAGCCGGGGGGTCGGGCGTTCGGTTCTCCCGACCGGGTGGCGGAACGGCGGGTGGCCACCAGACCTAGCTTGGGCCCATACGCCGTTTTGCGCAGCATGGCCATCCGTCAGGACGACAACCGCCCCACCCGGCGGTTCGGACTCGTCAACCTGCTCCTGATCGGTTTCGGCGTGCTGCTGCTGTTCAGCAACTTCCTCCCCAATCCCGCCACCCAGGTGCCCCGGGTGCCCTACTCCCTGTTCATCGACCAGGTGAACGACGACAACGTCAAACGGGCTTACATCACCCAGGACCAGATCCGCTACGAGCTCACCAAGGCTCCCGAGGAGGGGGCCCCCACGGTGCTCTCCACCACGCCGATCTTCGACATGGAGCTGCCCCAGCGCCTGGAGCAGCACGGGGTCGAGTTCGCCGCCGCGCCACCGAAGCGCCCCAGCTTCATCACTACGGCCCTGAGCTGGGTGGTGCCGCCCCTGATCTTCATCCTGGTGTTGCAGTTCTTCGCCCGCCGCAGCGGCATGGGCGGCGGCGCCCAGGGGGCTCTGAGCTTCACCAAGTCGAAGGCGAAGGTGTACGTGCCCGATGAGGAATCCCGGGTCACCTTCGCCGACGTGGCCGGCGTGGATGAAGCCAAGACCGAGCTCACCGAGATCGTCGACTTCCTCAAGACGCCCCAGCGCTACATGGACATCGGCGCCCGCATTCCCAAAGGCGTGCTGCTGGTGGGCCCCCCCGGCACCGGCAAGACCCTGCTCTCCAAGGCCGTGGCCGGGGAAGCCAGCGTGCCGTTCTTCATCATCTCGGGCTCCGAATTCGTGGAGCTCTTCGTGGGGGCTGGCGCCGCCCGGGTGCGCGACCTGTTCGAGGAGGCCAAGAAGAAGGCACCCTGCATCATCTTCATCGACGAACTCGATGCCATCGGCAAGAGCCGCTCGGGCTCGATGGGGGTCGTGGGCGGCAACGACGAGCGGGAGCAGACCCTCAACCAGCTGCTCACCGAAATGGACGGCTTCACGGCCCAGGACAAGCCGGTGATCGTGCTGGCGGCCACCAACCAGCCCGAAACCCTCGACGCCGCCCTGCTGCGTCCGGGTCGCTTCGACCGCCAGGTGCTGGTGGACCGTCCCGACCTCTCCGGCCGCAAGATGATCCTCGACATCTACGGCAAGAAGGTGAAGCTGGCAGAGGGCGTCGATCTCGACAAGATCGCCCAGGCCACCAGCGGCTTCGCCGGCGCCGACCTGGCCAACCTGGTCAACGAAGCGGCCCTGCTGGCGGCACGGGCCTACCGCACCACCGTGGAGCAGGCCGACCTCAACGAGGCCATCGAACGGGTGGTGGCGGGCCTCGAGAAGAAGAGCCGCGTCTTGCAGCCCGACGAAAAGAAGGTGGTGGCGTACCACGAGGTGGGCCACGCGATCGTGGGGCACCTGATGCCCGGCGGCAGCAAGGTGGCGAAGATCTCGATCGTGCCCCGCGGCATGGCGGCCCTCGGCTACACCCTGCAGCTGCCCACCGAAGAGCGCTTCCTGAACTCCAAGGAGGATCTCGAAGGCCAGATCGCCACCCTGCTGGGTGGCCGCTCCGCCGAGGAGGTGGTCTTCGGTGAGGTCACCACCGGCGCCGCCAACGACCTGCAGCGCGCCACCGACATCGCCGAGCAGATGATCGGCACCTACGGGATGAGTGAGACCCTCGGCCCCCTCGCCTACGACAAGCAGGGCGGCAGCCGCTTCCTGGGGGGTAACTCCAACCCCCGCCGGGCCGTGAGTGACGCCACTGCCCTGGAGATCGACAAGGAGGTGCGTGGGCTGGTGGACCGGGCCCACGACCGGGCCCTGGCGATCCTGCACCACAACCGCGAACTGCTGGAGACCATCTCCCACAAGATTCTCGAAAAGGAGGTGATCGAGGGAGATGAGCTCAAGCATCTGCTGGCTTCCAGCCAGCTGCCCGAAACCCCGGTGCTGGAGGCGGCCGTGGGCTGAGGGAGGCTCCCGTCCGGCCGCCCCCTGGTACGGGGACTGACCGTAGATTCACCATTCAGTCCTTCGGCAGGCTCCGGTGATGGGCGACACCGCTCCGTTGCCCCCCGCCGAATCGCACCGGGCTCGCCACCTGTTTCACGCGGCCCTGACAGGGCTGCTGATCCTGTTCTGCCTCACGATGGCGGGCCAGGGTCTGACAACGGCCTATTCCTACTGGTCCGATGAGCTCTGGTCGGTGGCCGCCAGTCAGGCCGACTGGAGCGTGCTGATCCATGACTGGCTGATCCCCGACGTCCATCCCCCCCTGTATCAGCTCCTGCTGAAGCTCTGGATCGGGGTCTTTGGCACCGGGGAGAGCGCCACCCGCAGCCTCAGCTTTCTGATCGCCGCCCTGGGCCTGGTGGCGGCGGCGCTGTGCAGTTCAGGGCGAGGGGCCGGCCGGCGCCTGTTTACGGTGGCCTTCCTGGGCACCAGCCCCTCCTTTCTCTTCTATGCCCAGGAGACGCGCAGCTATGCCCTCTCGCTGACCCTGTCGACGCTGATGCTGGGCACGGCCCTGCTGCTGCGCCAGCGACCGGAACGCCACGGGGCCGCCCTGCGCTGGGGGTTCCGTCTCGCCAGCGTGCTGCTGTCCCTGACCCACTACTTCTCGCTGCTGTTCGTCCTGGTGGTGCTGGCGGTGAGCGCCGCCGATGGACGGGTGCTGCGGCGACGGCGGGACACGGCCGTCCTGGGGCTGCTGCTGCTGGTGCCGCCCCTCGCCCATGGGCTGGCCAGTTCGATCGGCGCCAAGTTCGAACGGATCGACTGGATCGAGGTGACACCGATCACCGGCACCCTGGAGCAGTTCAGCCGCGGCCTGCTTCCCCTGCTGGACCTCCGCCAGGGACAGCTGGCCCAGCTGGGCCTGATCGCTCTGGTGGTGGCGGTCTGCTGCGCCTTCGGCTCCTGGCGGAACCTGCGCCGCTTCCTCGTGGAGCCGACCCACCACCTGCCCCCGGCCCTGGGGGAGGCCCGCTACCTGCTGCTGGTGATCGGCCTGTTCCTGGCGCTGCTGCTGGTGATCGATCCGATCAAGCCGTTGAGCCAGGCCCGCTACACCATCGTGGTGCTGCCGGCGGTGGCCTATCTGGTCGGAACGGGCTGGGAGCTCAGCGCCCGCCTCGGACCCTTCCGCCACCGTGCCCTTGCCGTGCTGCTGGCCACCGTGCTGCTGCTGCAGCTGCGGATCGGCCAGCGGTTGCTGGCAGAGAAACAGACACCACTGGAGAACTATCGGGCCATGGCGGCCTTCGTCAACAGCACCGCCGTCTGCGAGGGCGGCTGCTGGAGCACGGGCTGGCGCAGCGATGCCCTGATGGGCACCTACTTCCGGCCGGGCCAGCTGCGGGATCTGGAGGAACGGGACCCAGCGGCCCCCGGGCCCCTGCAGCAGCCGCTGCTGGCGTTCCACGGCACCCGGCAAGGGATGAAAGAACTGAGCGGCGCCAACCCGCAGCTGGCCTGCTGGGAAGCGCCGGGAGCCTGGCAGGCCAGGTCTTTCATCCTGCTGCCCCGCACCATCCCGGTGCAGCCCGCTCGCCACGGCCTGCGCCCCTGCTCTTGACGGAAGGGGGGTCGATCTCGCATAAGGGTTGTTTGGGACGTGGGCCATGGTGTC
>NZ_JAGQBG010000096.1 GCF_024345515.1 Cyanobium sp. N5-Cardenillas | reverse complement strand
CCCCGCACCGGCCGCCCTGAGCGGCGGCGCCCCCCGGGCCCTGCCCCTGCCGGCGGGCATTCGGGTGGCCTTCAACCACCGCGGCGACAGCCGCTACCGCAGCCCGATCAGCGGCCAGTGGCGCCAGGGGGATGACCTGGAGGCCCTGTTGCTGGAGAGCATCCGCGAGGCCCGCGTGGAGATCCTGGTGGCCGTGCAGGAGCTCTCCCTGCCGGCGGTGGCGGAGGCTCTGGCGGAACGCCACCGCCGGGGCGTGCGGGTGCGGGTGGTGCTGGAGAACCTCTACAGCACCCCCTGGAGCCAGCAGCATCCCGTTGATCTGCCGCCCCACCAGCGCCAGCGCCAGCAGCAGCTGGCCGCCCTCGGCCAGGGGGACGCCGTCGCCGTGCTGCAGCGGGCCGGCGTGCCCCTGCTCGACGACACCGCCGACGGCAGCCGCGGCAGCGGCCTGATGCACCACAAGTTCCTCGTGGTCGACGGCCGGGTGGTCGTCACCGGCTCGGCCAACTTCAGCCCCTCCTGCATCCACGGCGATGCGGGCGCGCCCAGCACCCGCGGCAACGTCAACCATCTGCTGCGCTTCGACAGCCCCGCCCTGGCCGGGGTGTTCGCCGCCGAATTCGCCCGGCTCTGGGGCGATGGCCCCGGTGGAGCCCCTGACAGCCGCTTCGGCATCGCCAAGCAGGGCGGACCTGCCCAGGTGGTCGACGTGGCTGGCACGCCGGTGGAGGTGCTCTTCTCCCCCCACCGCCGCCGCGACCCCCACCACGGCCTGGCCTGGCTGGAAACCAAGCTGGCCGCCACCAGCCGGCGCCTCGATCTGGCCCTGTTCGTCTTCTCGGGCCAGAACCTGGCCGACCGGCTCCAGGAGCTGCATGGGCGGGGCGTGAAGCTGCGTCTGCTGGCGGATCCTGGCTTCGCCAACCGGGCCTTCAGCGAAACCCTCGACCTTCTCGGCGTGACCCTGCCCGACCAGGACTGCAGGATCGAAGCGGGCAACCGGACCTGGAGCACCCCGCTGGAGGGGGTGGGCACACCCCAGCTGGCCGGGGGCGACAAGCTGCACCACAAATTCGCCGTGCTCGATGGCCGGGAGGTGATCACCGGCAGCTTCAACTGGAGCCCCTCAGCCGCGTTCCAGAACGATGAAACCCTGCTGCTGATCCGCTCCCCCCTGCTGGCCCGCCACTTCGAAGCGGAGATCGACCGCCTCTGGCGTGGGGCCGAACTGGGCGTCAGCGGCCGGCTGGCCCGCCGCATGGAGCAGCGGCGGCGCAGCTGCGGCAGCGGAACGCAGCGGGCCGCCGAAGCCGCGCCCACGGCGGCGACTACGATTCGGTAACGCTCAGTACACGATCCATGGACCCGGTGTCCACTCCCGCCGCCCCCACCAGCTCCCGCCAGGTCACCCCGCGCCTGGATGCCATCAACCTGATGCTGCGGGACCTTCACACCCGCCACGACGAAATCCGCCACCGTGCCGCCTTCCGGGGCTGCACCAGCGAGTTGCTGACCGTTCAGCAGGAACTGGTCGACTACCTGCTCAGGATGAAGAACTCCCTCCAGGGGGCGGAGACCGCCAACCCTGAGGAAGGCCTCAACTACAACTCCTTCACCTGAGCAGCCCGTCCGGTCCCCCCGCCAGCCGGGTGGTGGTGGTGGGGGCCGGTCCCGCCGGCGCCAGCCTGGCCCTGCTCCTGGCCCGCCGCGGCCTCCCGGTCGACCTGATCGACGCCTGCGGCCACGGTGGCCGGCCGTTCCGCGGCGAGGGACTAATGCCCAGCGGTCTGGCGGCCCTGGCCGCCATGGGCCTGCAACCCCTCCCCCCGGCGGTGGCCCAGCGTCCACTGACGGCCTGGAGCTTCTTCCTCGACGGCCAGCGCCTGTTCGAGGCGGCCGAGCCCATGGGCAGCCCCGTGCCCTGCACCCTGATCGACCAGGACTCGCTGCTGCAGGAGCTGCTGGCCCAGGCGGGCCGGCAGCCGGGCTTCCAGTTCCACGAGGGCCAGGCCGCCACCGACCTGCTGCGGCAGGACGGCCGCATCGCCGGGGTGCGTCTCGCGGACGGCACCGCCCTGGAGGCCGACCTGGTGGTGGCCTGCGATGGCCGGGAGTCGCTGCTGCGCCGCAGGGCGGAGCTGACGCTGGAGAGCGCCCCCAGCCCCCTCGACGTGCTCTGGTTCCGGCTGGAGCCCCCGGGGGCCGAGGACCTTGTGCATTGGCTGGCGGGCCGCTTCGTGACCGTGGTGGGCGCCGCCGGCAGCTACGCCCTGTTCCCCTCCGCCCGCGGCGGCGTGCAGCTCGGCTGGGCGATGGAGCCGGGTCGCGCCGCCCCGTCCCCCACCCCGGCCAGCCCCGGGGAGTGGCTGGCGCTCTGGGCCCGGGACGCCCCCCAGCTCCTGGCACGGTTGCTGCGGGCCTTGGCGGCGGCGTCCGTGCAGGGGCCGGTGCGGCTGCCGGTGCGGGTGGGGCTGTGCCCGCGCTGGCAACGGCCGGGCCTGCTGCTGCTCGGCGATGCCGCCCACCCGATGAGTCCGCTGCGGGCCCAGGGCATCAACATGGCCCTGCGCGACGCCCTGGTGGCCGCCGGGCAGCTGGCGCCTGCCCTGCTCGAGGGTGGCCCTGCCGCCATCGATGCCGCTGCTGCGGCGATCTGCGCCGAGCGGCTGCCGGAGATCCGGCGGATCCAGCAGCTGCAGCAGGAGGAGGCCCGACGGGCCGATCTGCTGCGGCGGCGACACCTCCTGCGGAGCCTGCTGGCCCGTAGCGCCCGCTGGAGCGGCCCCCTGCTGGAGCGGCGCTGGCGGGCCAGCCAGCGGGAGCTGCGCAACGGCGTTGCGGCGATCGCCCCGGACCTGTGAGCGGCGGCCATGATTGGGTGACCTCTCCGCCAGCCATGGACCGGACCGTTCCCGTCACCCGCCCCGGCCCACGCCACCTGAGAGCGTCCCTGCCGCAGCTGGCCCTGCTGGCGAGCCTGCCGTTGCTCGGGGCAGAGCCGCTGCGGGCCGCCCCGGAGCCGCCCCCCTTTCCGCCCTCCGCCGAATTCCGCTCCCTGCAGCTGATCACCCTGGCCTGCAGCCGCGAAAACACGGCCGAACCCTGCGACAAGGCCCGCAGCCTCGCCGACCCCCTGCTCGACCACCCGCGCCTGCCGGCCAGCTGCAAGGACACGCTCTGGACGATCCGTCAGAGGTCGGTGGTGGCCGCCAGCAACAGCTTCGAGCGTCGCGAACCGATCGACAGGGCCGCCCGCAGCCTCACGGCCGTTTGCCGCCTGCAGTTAGCCGTCCCCAAGCCGGCGGCCAATGCCGCCCCCAGGCAGGGGGGCCTGAACCTGATCAATCCCAATCAAAACTGAAGCGCTGGCCGGGCAGCAGCCGCTGCAGCTCCTGGGTCAGCTCGGCCATCATCAGACGGCTCATCTCGGGATGGCCACGCAGGTCTGCCACCAGCTCGGCCACGTCGGCGCTGGTGAGGCCGTGGTTGCTGATCTTCGCCTCGACGCGGTCGCGAAACTGCTCGAGCAGCTGGACCTGTTGCGGCGACAGGGAGCCGTCATCCGAGGGGTGCTTGACGTCCATGGAGGGCGAGAAGAGGTCAGGGTTGGGGCTTGGTGGCCTGGGGGTTTCCGGCCGCCGGGGCCTCAATTAACGCCAGCAGCCGGGTCGCGGTATCGCGCATGAAGGCCAGGCTCATCGGGGTGACGACGGCGGCCTTGTCGGCCAGCTGGCAGAGGGGGTTGCGATCGCCCTTTGCCTCACAGCTGCTGGAGAGCCCCAGCAGGGCATTGGTGAGCTTGCCCCGCAGGCAGGTTTCGGCTCCGGCTCCGGCCAGCACCGCTTCGGCGGCGGCGTGGGTACGGTCCACGGCTTCGGCATAGGGAAGGGCCTTCGGTGCGCCCATCACCGCCGCCCGCGCCGAGGACAGGCTCAGCACGACAGTTCCTGCCGCAGCGACGGCGGTGGTGGCGCCGAGGGCGGCGGAGGTGCGCAGGGCGGCGGGGAGCATCCGTAGAGCCATGGGATCAGCGCAATTGGCTCCAGGCTAGCCAGCTCTGTCAGCGCGACCAGAAACGGGGCGGCCGGAACGGTTAGCGGAGGTAGCTTGGGGCTCCCCCCCGACCCCCCAGGACGCCGGCCATGGCGATGACGACCGAGCTGCGTCAGGTGGCGCTGGAGCGACCCTTCGACGACCAGAAACCCGGCACCTCCGGGCTGCGCAAGAGCACGGCCCGGTTCCAGACACCCCACTACCTGGAAAGCTTCATCGAGGCCTCCCTGCGGGTGGTGCCCGGGGTCGCGGGGGGAACCCTGGTGGTCGGCGGTGACGGCCGCTACGGCAACCTTGCAGCGATCAGCGTCATCGCCCGCATGGCCGCGGCCCATGGGGTCAGCCGCCTGATCACCACCACCGGCAGCATCCTCTCCACCCCGGCCGCCTCCCACCTGATCCGCAGCCGCGGCGCCGTGGCCGGGATCATCCTTTCGGCCAGCCACAACCCCGGCGGCCCCCACGGCGACTTCGGCGTCAAGATCAACGGCGCCAACGGCGGACCGGCACCGGAATCGGTCACCGATGCCATCCATGGCGCCACCCTCAGCCTGGAGGGCTACCGGATCCTCGACGCCGAGTCCCTCAACCTGGACGCCCCCGGAACGACCAGCATCGGTTCCATGGCCGTGGAGGTGATCGACGGGGTCGATGACTACGTGGCCCTGATGCAGAAGCTGTTCGACTTCGACCGCATCGCCGCCCTGCTGCGGGGCGACTTCCGGGTGGCCTTCGATGCCATGCATGCCGTCACCGGCCCCTATGCCAGCCGCCTGTTCGAAGGGCTGCTGGGGGCCCCGGCCGGCACGGTGCGCAACGGCGTGCCCCTGGCCGACTTCGGCGGCGGCCATCCCGACCCCAACCTCACCTACGCCCACGAGCTGGCCGACCTGCTGCTGGCCGGCAACGCCTACGACTTCGGCGCAGCCTGCGACGGCGACGGCGACCGCAACATGATCCTGGGCCGGAACTGCTTCGTGAATCCCAGCGACAGCCTGGCCGTGCTCACCGCCAACGCCACCCTGGCCCCCGGCTATGCCGATGGCCTGGCCGGCGTGGCCCGCTCGATGCCCACCAGTGCCGCCGCCGACGTGGTGGCCACCGAGCTGGGCATCCCCTGCTTCGAGACCCCCACGGGCTGGAAGTTCTTCGGCAACCTGCTCGATGCCGGCCGGATCACCCTCTGCGGCGAGGAGAGCTTCGGCACCGGCAGCAACCACATCCGCGAGAAGGACGGCCTCTGGGCCGTGCTGTTCTGGCTGCAGATCCTGGCGGTGCGCGGCTGCTCGGTGGCGGAGGTGATGGCGGGCCACTGGAGCCGCTTCGGCCGCCACTACTACTCCCGCCACGACTACGAAGCCGTGGCCAGCGACGCCGCCCACGGCCTCTACGACAGGGTTTCCGGGATGCTCACCGCCCTGCCGGGCCAGGCCTTCGCCGGCCGCACGATCCGCGCCGCCGACGACTTCGGCTACACCGACCCGGTGGATGGTTCGATCAGCAAGGGCCAGGGCCTGCGGGTGCTGCTCGACGACGGCAGTCGGGTGGTGCTGAGGCTGTCGGGCACGGGCACCAAGGGCGCCACCCTGCGGGTGTATCTGGAGAGCTACGTGCCCCCCAGCGGCGACCTCGACCAGAACCCCCAGCGGGCCCTGGGGGATCTGATCGTCGCCATCGACGCACTGGCCGAGATCCGGATGCGCACCGGCATGGAGCGGCCCACCGTGATCACCTGAGCGGCCAGGCTCCATGAGGCCCCCTGGCGCCACCGTTGCCGGGCTGGCGGCGGCCTGGTTCGGCGGTGCCACGGGCCCTCTGCTGGCCCAGGAGCTGCCGCAGGTCGCGCCCCAGGCCGCCGTCGAGGCGCTCGAGGCCACCCGCTTCGCGCCCACGACCACCGTCAACCTGCAGATCAACGGCGTCCTGGGCGCCGTGCAGTACGCCGGCAGCGCGGTGGACAGCGCCAGCAACACCGCGGCGGGGGCGCCGCTGCTGAACGGCGTCAGCCTCAACCACGAGCTGCGCCTGACGATCGACACGAGCTTCACGGGCCAGGACCTGTTCCGGATCCGCCTGCGCAGCGGCGATTTCGCCCCCTCCGGCTTCTTCTCCAACCCGCCCACCCCCCTGAGCCGGCTGGATGTGGCCTTCCAGGAGCCGGCCTGCGGCGCGGGGGATGTGGCGTGCTCCGGTCGGCTGGTAAGCATCAACCGGGCCTACCTGCAGCTGCCGCTCAGCCCCGAGTTCCGGCTCAGCGTCGGGCCCCGGATCATGCAGCTCGACATGCTGCCGGTCTGGCCGAGCGTCTACAACGCCTCCCCGATCCTGGATCTGTTCCAGTTCGCCGGATCCCCGGGCACCTACAGCAAACGGCTGGGGGGTGGCTTCGGACTCTGGTGGCAGCCCCGGGGCGGGCTGCAGGGGCTGAGCCTCGGCTACGCCTACGTGGCCGGCCGGGCCGGGGGCAGCGAGCAGGGCGGCGGCCTCTTCTCCGGCTCCTCCTCCCAGACCAGCACCGTGCAGCTGGCCCTGAGCCGGCCCCAGTGGAACATCACCGGGGCCTACAGCTTGAGCGGCCCCCAGGTGCGGCTCCGGGGCACGCCCCTGGCCAGCGAGCTGGCGGCCGGCGGCCGCGACGGCAGCCTCGGATCCTGGTCGCTGGCAGGCTACTGGCAGCCCCGCCGCTCCGGCTGGCTCCCCTCGATCAGCGCCGGCTGGGGCCAGGACACGTTCCGCTTCGACGCCTACCCGGTGGCCGGCCTGTCTGGGGTGCGCAGCCGCTCCTGGTACACCGGTCTGGTCTGGAGCGATGTGCTGGGGGTGGGCAACAGCCTGGGCTTCGCCGTCGGCTCCCCCGCCCACGTGATCGCGATCCGGACCCCCAGCCGAAGCCTCGACGACCGGGGGCTGGCCGTCGAGGTCTTCTACCGGATCCAGGTCAGCGATGAGCTCTCGGTGACGCCGGCGCTCTTCTGGCTGAGCCGGCCGCGGGGCGCCCTCAGCGGCAGCACCGACCTGTCCCAGGCCCTTCTGGTCCCCGCGGCGTCAGGGGAAGCCAGCCTGGGTGTCTGGGCCGGCCTGATCCGGACGACCCTGCGCTTCTGAATCCTGCGCGCCAGAGCCCCCGCCGGATCAGCCGAACCAGTTCAGGAAGCGCTGGATCACCACGGCGTTGCTGATGTCCACGAAGAAGCCCGACACCAGGGGCACGATGATGAAGGCCCGGTGGGCGGCACCGTAGGTCTGGGCCACCGCCGACATGTTGGCCATCGCCGTGGGGGTGGCCCCCAGGGAGATGCCCCCGAAGCCGGCGCAGATCACGGCAGCCTCGTAATCGCGGCCCATCACCTTGAACACCACGAACAGGGCGAACAGGAAGGACACCACGAACTGGGCGGCCAGGATGGCCAGGATCGGACCCGCCAGGGAGGCGATGGTCCAGAGCTGCAGGCTCATCAGGGACATCGTCAGGAAGATGCCCAGGGAGATGTCCGAGACGATGGCCAGGGACCGGGGGGCGGCCAGGTGGCGGATCGGCAGCAGCCGCGGCACGGTGTTGGTGAGGATGATCGCCGCGAACAGGCAGCAGACGAACAGGGGCAGGTTGCTGCCGGCGGCCTTGAGGACTTCGTGCAGCAGCTCCCCCAGGCCCAGGCTGACGTTGAGCCAGAAGAGGGTGCCCAGCAGGCTGAAGTACGTCACCGGCTCCGGCTCCCTCTCCGGGGTGCCGCCTTCGGGCTCGGCCGCCGCCTGGGCCTGCGGCGTCTTGAGCCGGTGGCGGCGGATCAGGATCCGGGCGATCGGCCCGCCCATCAGCGAGGCCAGCACCAGGCCGAAGGTGGCGCAGGCGATGCCGATCTCGAGGGCATTGCTGATGCCGTGGCTCTCGGCGAAGCGGGGGGCCCAGGCGATCGCCGTGCCGTGCCCCCCCAGCAGGGACACCGACCCCCCCAGCAGGCCCACCAGGGGATTCAGCCCCAGCAGGGCGGCCATGCCGATCCCGGTGAGGTTCTGCAGGATCATGTAGCCCACGGTGGTGCCCACCAGGATCAGCAGGGGCCAGCCACCCGAGAGCAGGGTCTTGATGTCGGCATTGAGGCCGATGGCCGCGAAGAAATAGAGCAGCAGAAAATCCCGCGTCTGCAGATTGAAGCTGATCTCCGTGCCGTTGATGGCATGGATCAGGGCCAGCAGCAGGCAGACGAGCAGCCCACTGGTGACCGGCTCCGGAATGTTGAACTCCCGCAGGAAGCCCACCTTCCGGTTCAGCCAGCGGCCGATCGCCAGCACCACGATGGCGATGTTGAAGGTGGAAAAGCTCTCGAACTGCATGGCGGATCAGTCACAACCCTGGACGGAGATCCGATAGCTGAATCCAAGGGCGGCCGGCGTGGTGGACGAGCCCACCCGGAAATTCATCAGCCGGGTTCGCTTGCCGGGAACGGCCTGGAAGGGCCCGAACATCCGGCCCGTCCCAGGTTCGAACGTCGGTGATTCGTTGATCACCTGCAGGCTGCTGCCGTCGGTGAAGACCATGAAACCGGAGACCGGGAAGCTGGCGCGCTCGGTGGAGGCCGATGTGAAGAAGAAGCGATAACTGCGGAAGTTGCGATCCACGATGAAGTCGGTGTTCCAGTTGGTGCGGCCCACGAGCCGGTCCGGCCCGATCCGCTTGGACACCACCGGGTTGCCGCCGCCCCCCAGCGGCATCAGAAAGCGGCAGCTGGCCTGCGCCGCCGGAACCCCGGTGGCCGCCGCAGCGGCAAGGGCGGTGAGGGCGGCAACGATCGCGCGATTCACAGGCAAGGGTCAGCAAGAAGATCAGTGACGAGCAGCATGACAGCCGGCTGCAACACCCCCCACCGACGCCCGTGTGATGGCGATGCCGAACGCCGGCAAGACGGGGACCTGGCCGTGATCACTGGCCTAATCCTCACCAGCTGGTTTCAGGAGGATGGACTCCTGCTGCTGGCGTTCGGAATGAAGCCAGATTGCCATCATGCCGGCAATGGGGATCGAAAGGAACACCCCCAACAGGCCAGCGACCCGCTGTCCGATGAACAGGGCCAAAAAGAGAATCACCGGATTGAGCTCCATCGCCTGGCCCATCACCTTGGGCCGGACGATGTTGTCCTGAATCTGACCGAGCAGCACGGACGCGATCAAGGCCCGCAAGCCGATGTCTCCCCCCTGGGAGGTGAAGACCATCAACGAGATCAACACGATACCGAGGGTGGCGCCGATCCCGGGGATCACATCAAGGACTCCCACAATCACCGCAAGAATCAGGCTGTACTTCACTCCCAGCAAAGGGAAGATCACGGCCGTTGAAACGGTGAGAAACACCATCAGCAGCAGCTGGCCGCGAATGAATCCCAGAACGCTCTGCAGAAAGGTCTCGGCAAAACGATCACGGTGCTGCTCAGGAATCAGCCCCAGGAATCCTTTCCAGAGCTTTTCGCCATCGATCAGCATGTAGAGACTGATCACCGCACCAAAGATTCCCGTGAAGACCCCGGAAAACACGGTTTGCAGCAACCCCAGTCCCGTCAGTAAACCCTCCTGCAGCAACGTGGTGATTCGGTCGAATCCATAGGTTTTGAGGTACTGATGCAGGGGCGTGAGGTCCTGCTGTTTCAAGGTGCCTTGAAGATCCAGCAGCAGACCCTGGCCCTGGTTCAGCACCTGCAGGCCGATGCCAGTGACGAAGCCCACCAGAAGAATCAGGGCGCCGCAGGAAACGGCGGCAATCGACCATCCCCGTGGCAGATAGCGGCTCAGCCACTTCACCGGGACATTGAGAAGGGCTGCCACGATGGCGGCGGCCGTGAACACCGCAATCGTGCCTGAAAAGTAATTGAAGATCACCACCGTGACGCCGATACAGGCCACCAGCAGGAGATAGCGCACGAGATTGGTGGTGCTGATCATTGCGGTCAAACACCCCCTGCTGAGGCTGCATCGTAAACAGGCGAGGCCTTCATTTCCCTTGCAGCGGCCATGGCTCAGGGGCTCCCCTCAGGCCGGGAAGCGAACAGGTTCAGACCGAGCCGTTCGGAGAGGAAACGCGCCGTGAGCTGGCCGCGCACACTGTTGCCCGCCTCATCGAGGGGTGGCGAATACGTCGCCAGGCCCCCCTTGCCCGGGGCCACCGTGATCATGCCGCCGGCCACACCACTCTTCCCCGGCAGGCCAGTGGCGTACAGCCAGTCGCCGGAGGTTTCGTAGAGCCCCGCCGTCACCATCACCGCCAGCACGTGCTGGCAGTGGATCGCCTCGATCACCTGCTCACCCGTGACCGGCTGACGTCCGCCGTTGGCCAGGGTGGCGGCCATCACGGCCAGGTCGGCCGCCGAGACACTGAGGGAACACTGGCGGGTGTAGAGCTCGGTGGCCTCGTCGGGGTCCCACCAGATCCGCTCGTGATCACTGAGGAGGGAGGCCAGACCGGCGTTGCGGCGATTGCTGGCCACCTCCGAATCGAAGACCCGCCCATCGACCTCCAGCCGCCGGCCGGCGAAACGGGAGAAGCCGTCCTGGATGAAGGCCCACTTCTCCTCGCTGCTGGCCCCTGGCGCCAGGCTGGTGGCGGCGATCGCCCCGGCGTTCACCATCGGATTGGAGAGGCCCTCACCGCTGCGCTCCACCGCCAGGACCGAGTTGAACGGCAGGCCGGTGCTGTTGACACCGAGCTTCTCGCGGGCCTCCTCCTCCCCGATGGCCTGGCAGATCAAGGCGAACAGGAACGGCTTGGAGATGCTCTGAATGCTGAACGACTCCCTGGCTTCGCCCGCCTCGAACAACGCCCCCCCGCAACTCGACACGCAGAGCCCGAAGTGCTCGGGAGCGGCCGCCGCCAGGGCGGGGATGTAGTCGGCCACCCGGCCGTCCAGAACCGGCGCGAAGCGGCCATGGGCCTCCGCCACCAGCTCCTGCACCACCTCGGCGGTGGGCAGGTGGCCGTTGGACACCCATTCGGAGACGGACCACATGGCGGG
>NZ_JAGQBG010000095.1 GCF_024345515.1 Cyanobium sp. N5-Cardenillas | reverse complement strand
GGCCCGTCCGCCCCAGCCCGGTCCCACCCCACCGCGCCCCGCCCCAGGCCGCACCCAGTGAGGGATCTCAGCCGGCGCCAGCCAGCCAGACAATCCTCACAGGCCGTTGCGCCTTGCTGAGATTCAGTCCAATGTGATCTATCGGCAACTTTGGCTGAGCTGGCCACCGACATAATGCAGCCGCAGATCAACGGCCTCACTCCCACTCCCGCGATGTCGCGCGATCAGGACCGCCTTCAACACGTCGATCTTTCGTCCCCGCAGGAGCCCCACGCGATGAGCCAGATCTCGCCCAGCAGCAACGGGATCGTCCCGAGCCAGTCGGCCCGGATCGAGGTGATCGGCGTTGGGGGAGGCGGCAGCAACGCGGTCAACCGGATGATCGCCACCGACCTCACCGGGGTGGGCTATCGGGTGCTCAACACCGACGCCCAGGCCCTGCTGCAGTCGGCTGCGGGCCAGCGCATACAGCTGGGCCAGAAACTCACCCGTGGTCTGGGGGCCGGTGGCAACCCGGTGATCGGCCAGAAGGCGGCCGAGGAATCCAGGGCCGACCTGCAGCAGTCGCTCGAGGGGGCCGATCTGGTCTTCATCGCCGCCGGCATGGGCGGCGGCACCGGCACCGGCGCGGCGCCGATCGTGGCGGAGGTGGCCAAGGAATGCGGCGCCCTCACCGTGGGCATCGTCACCAAACCCTTCGGCTTCGAGGGCCGCAAACGGCTGCGTCAGGCCGAGGAGGGCATCGCCCGCCTGGCTGAGCATGTCGACACGCTGATCATCATTCCCAACGACCGCCTGCGCGACGCCATCGCCGGGGCACCGCTCCAGGAGGCCTTCCGGGCCGCCGACGACGTGCTCCGCATGGGCGTGAAGGGCATCACCGACATCATCACCAGGCCTGGCCTGGTGAACGTCGACTTCGCCGACATCCGCTCGGTGATGGCCGATGCCGGCACCGCCCTGCTGGGCATCGGCGTGGGCTCGGGCCGTTCACGGGCCATCGAGGCCGCCCAGGCCGCCATGAGCAGCCCCCTGCTGGAGTCGGCCCGCATCGACGGCGCCAACGGCTGCGTCATCAACATCAGCGGCGGCAAGGACATGACCCTCGAGGACATGACCTCCGCGTCCGAGGTCATCTACGACGTGGTCGACCCCGACGCCAACATCATCGTCGGCGCCGTGGTGGACGAATCCCTCGAGGGGGAGATCCACGTGACGGTGATCGCCACGGGCTTCCAGAGCGGTGGCCACTACCGGCCGGAGCGCACCCCCACGGCGAGCTTCGCCGACAGCCTCACCCACACGCCCGAGGAACGTGGCGCCATGATCCCGCCGTTCCTGATCAATCGCCAGAACCGGGTCGACTGACACCCGGTTCGAAGAGGGTGACCCGGAATCCACGCCTGCCCTGAGCATCCCGTGTGGCTGCTCCCTTCCGGTCCTGACCAGATTTGGGCGTCAGAGCCGCGTGGGTCCGAGTCGGGAAGATGCTAGCAATGCCCCCTCCGCCCACCGTGCCGTGCCCCTGCGACCCGCTGATCTGACACGGCGCAAGCAGGGGGGTCTGCCGATCACCATGCTCACCGCCTGGGACGCCCTCTCCGCCGCCGTCGTGGCCGGCGCCGGGGTGGATGCGGTGCTGGTGGGCGACTCCCTGGCGATGGTGGTGCTGGGCCACGCCACCACCTTGCCGGTCACCCTCGAGGAGATGCTGCACCACTGCCGCGCCGCCGGCCGGGGGCTGGCGGCGGCGGCAGTGCTGCATCCGCCGCTGCTGATCTGCGACCTCCCCTTCCTCAGCTACCAGTGCGACGCCGATGCGGCGGTGGCGGCGGCGGGCCGGGTGCTGAAGGAAACGCCGGCGGTGGCGGTGAAGCTGGAGGGGGCCGAACCCGAGACCCTCGCGGTGATCGATCGGATGGTGCGCAGCGGCATTCCGGTGATGGGCCACCTCGGACTGACCCCCCAGTCGGTGCACCAGCTGGGCTACCGGCGCCAGGCGGGTGACCCGATCAGCCAGGAGCGGCTGCGGCGGCGGGCCCTGGCCCTGCAGGAGGCCGGCTGTTTCGCCCTCGTGGTCGAGCACGTTCCGGCGGAGCTGGCCAGCGCGCTGAGCGCAGCCCTGATGATTCCGGTGATCGGCATCGGTGCCGGTGACGGCTGCGACGGCCAGGTGCGGGTCACGGCCGATCTCCTGGGGCTCACCAGCCGCCAGCCCCCCTTCAGCCCCCCCCTGATGCAGGGCCGGGCCCTGGCGGTGGAGGTCCTGGGCCGCTGGGTCAGGGAGCAGACGCCGGCGGCGGCTCCTGCTCCTGCCACCAGGCCAGCAGCTCCCGCAGCACCCCCTTGCTGAGGGCCAGCCCCTGGGGATCCGACAGGCGCCAGCGGGGCCCCTCGACGCGCAGCAGGCCCCTCTGCTCGTAGGGGGCAAGCCGCTGCCGCAGCCGCTCCAGCTGGGACGGCTTGAGGCTTTCCTGGCGGGCCAGCCGTTCCAGGTTCACCCCCTCCCGGCAGCGCAGGCCCACCATCAGCCGTTCATCGAAGGGCATGCCCTCCCCGTCGTCAGCCGGTTCCTCCGTCCGGGCCGCCAGGGCCTCCGCGTAGCCGGCGCGGGTGCGGGGGTGGGCCCGCCGGCGGCCACGGGGGGCCGCGGTGGCGCCCATGCCGAAGCCCCACCAGCCCGCCCCGCTCCAGTAGACGCGGTTATGGCGCGAGGCGTGGCCCGGAAGGGCGTAGTTCGACACCTCGTAGTGGCCGTAGCCGGCGGCCGTCAGCCGGGCCCAGGTCAGGTCCATCAGGTCGGCGGCCAGATCCTCCGGCGGCAGGGCCAGCTCCCCCTGGGCCAGGCGCCGCTCGAAGACCGTGCCGGGCTCGATGCTCAGGTCGTACACCGACAGATGGGGGGGCTCCAGGGCCAGGGCTGCGCTGAGCTGGCCGTCCCAGTGGGCGACGTTCTGACTCGGCAGCCCCTGGATCAGGTCCAGGCTCCAGCTGGCCAGGTCGCCCCGCCGGTGGGCCAGGCCCAGCCAGCCGGCCGCCTCGCGCAGGTCGGCCCCGCGGTGGCGACGGCCCAGGTCGGCCAGCACGCCATCGTCGAAACTCTGGCCCCCCAGGCTGACCCGGGTGATGCCGGCGGCCAGGTAGCCCGCCAGGCGGGCCTGATCGAAGCTGGCCGGATCCAGTTCCAGGCTCAGCTCCGCCCCCGGCGCCAGGCCGAAGCGGCGGTCGAGGGCCTCCAGGATCCCCGCCACCTGGGCACTGCTGAGCATCGAGGGCGTGCCACCGCCCAGGTACACCGTCGCCAGCGGCGGGCCGCCGGGGGAGGCGGCGATCTCCTGGTGCAGCAGGTCCAGGTAGGCGGCGACCGAGCCGGAGGTGGCCCCGTCGGCCCTGTCCCCGAGGGGCACCACCGGGAAATCGCAGTAGAAGCAGCGCCGGTGGCAGAAGGGAATGTGGACGTAGGCGGATCGGGGATCCATCACGGGCGGTAATCCCTGGGACCCAAACGGCGGAAGATCGGCCAAGCTGCTTGCAAGACCTGCTGGGCGGCCAAGGCGTCGGGACTTCGAAGCATGGTGGACACCCTCATCTTGCTGCTGTTCCTGATCTCAGGGGCAGCCACCGGCTGGCTCGGAGTCGACCTTCTGCCGGAACAGCTGCTGGTGCAGGTCACCAATCCGGAAGGGCTGCGGACGGTGATGGGCGGGTTCGGCGCCTTCTTCGGGCTGATCGCGGGCATCTTCTTCCAGCAACTGCGCCGGCGCCTGATGGCCCAGGTGCGCAGCATGCCCACCGATCTGCTGATCAGCCGGGCCGTGGGCCTGATTCTCGGCCTGCTGGTAGCCAATCTGCTGCTGGCGCCGATCCTGCTGCTGCCCCTGCCCTGGGAGGTGGTGCTGGTGAAGCCCCTGGCGGCGGTGCTCAGCAACGTCTTCTTCGGAGTGTTGGGGTACAACCTGGCCGAGGTCCACGGCCGCACCCTGCTGCGGCTGTTCAACCCGGCCAGCACCGAGGCCCTGCTGGTGGCCGATGGCGTGCTGCTGCCCGCCAGCGCCAAGATCCTCGACACCAGCGTGATCATCGATGGCCGCATCCGGGGCCTGCTGGCCTCCGGCCTGCTGGAGGGTCAGGTGATCGTCGCCCAGGCCGTCATTGACGAACTCCAGGCTCTGGCCGACTCCTCCAACAGCGAAAAGCGCGCCAAGGGGCGGCGGGGCCTGAAGCTGCTCACCGAGCTGCGGGAGGACTACGGCCGCCGGCTGGTGGTCAACAGCACCCGCTACAGCGGCAACGGCGCCGACGACAAACTGCTCAAGCTCACCGCCGACACCGGCGGGACCCTGCTCACCGCCGACTTCAACCTGGCCCAGGTGGCCCAGGTGCAGGAGCTGAAGGTACTCAACCTCAGCGAACTGGTCATCGCCTTGCGGCCCGAAGTGCAGCCCGGCGACGGGCTGCAGCTCAAGATCGTGCGGGAGGGCAAGGAGGCCGACCAGGGCGTGGGTTACCTGGAGGACGGCACGATGGTGGTGGTGGAGGATGCCCGCCGCCGCATCGGCGAGCGCCTGCCCGTCACCGTCACCGGTGCCCTGCAGACGCCCACCGGCCGCATGGTGTTCGCCCGCTGCGACCGCAACCAGGATCGCCCCGGCGATCGGGGCAACGGCCGGGGGGTCGACAAGCCGGGTGGGAAACCCGTCGCCCTGCAGGAGCACCAGCCTCCTGGCCCCGGCTAGGCTCCTGCCTCAAGACTGCTGGTGAGCGCGGATGACGGTGTCGGCCCCCTACTACGGCGATTCCGCAGTGATGCGCACGCCGCCGCCGGATCTGCCGTCCCTGCTGCTCAAGGAGAGGATCGTCTATCTCGGCCTGCCCCTGTTCTCCGATGACGACGCCAAGCGTCAGATGGGCATTGATGTCACGGAGTTGATCATCGCCCAGCTGCTGTATCTGGAGTTCGACAATCCCGAGAAGCCGATCTTCTTCTACATCAACTCCACCGGCACCAGCTGGTACTCCGGCGACGCCATCGGTTTCGAGACCGAGGCCTTCGCCATCTGCGACACCCTCCGCTACGTGAAGCCGCCGGTGCACACCATCTGCATCGGCCAGGCCATGGGCACCGCCGCCATGATCCTCTCGGCCGGCACCAAGGGCCAGCGGGCCGCCCTGCCCCACGCCTCGATCGTGCTGCACCAGCCCCGTTCCGGCGCCCGCGGCCAGGCCAGCGACATCCAGATCCGGGCGAAGGAAGTGCTGCACAACAAGCACAGCATGCTGGAGATCCTCTCCGAGAACACCGGCAAGAGCGTCGAGGACCTCTCCCGCGACTCCGACCGGATGACCTACCTGACGGCGGAGGAGGCCAAGGCCTACGGCCTGATCGACCGGGTGCTCACCAGCCGCAAGGACCTGCCGACGGCCGCCCCAGTGGGCTGATGCCCGAGCTGGGCTGAGCCCACCGGAGGGCCCTCACCGACCCTCGCCAACACCGGCCCCCGGCCGACCCCCTCTCCTCCACCTCCTCTCTCCGGCTCCGAACGGGAGCCTTCCCGCCATGCCCATCGGCACCCCCAGCGTTCCCTACCGCCTCCCCGGCAGCCAGTACGAGCGCTGGGTCGACATCTACACCCGGCTGGGTGTGGAGCGGATCCTGTTCCTCGGCCAGGAGGTGACCGACGGCATCGCCAACAGCCTGGTGGCCCAGATGCTGTACCTCGACTCCGACGACAGCTCCAAGCCGATCTACCTGTACATCAACTCCCCGGGCGGCTCGGTGACCGCGGGACTGGCGATCTACGACACCATGCAATACGTCAAATCCGACGTGGTGACGATCTGCGTCGGGCTGGCGGCCTCCATGGGCGCCTTCCTGCTGGCGGCCGGCACCAAGGGCAAGCGGCTGGCCCTGCCCCACAGCCGGATCATGATCCACCAGCCCCTCGGTGGCACCAGCCAGCGCCAGGCCAGCGACATCGAAATCGAGGCGCGGGAGATCCTGCGCATCAAGGACATGCTCAACCAGTCCCTGGCCGGCATGTGCGGCCAGCCGCTGGAGAAAGTCACCAAGGACACCGACCGCGACTACTTCCTCAGCGCCGCCGAAGCCAAGGACTACGGCCTGATCGACCGGGTGATCGCCCACCCCTCGGAAGCGGCGGGCGGCTGAGGACGGTGCGGACGCACACCTAAAGTCTGCGTTTGCCCTGCCCGCCGCCCGGAATGGCCCAGCTCTTCTACGACTCCGACGCCGATCTCGGCCTGCTAACCGGCAAGACGGTGGCCATCATCGGCTACGGCTCCCAGGGCCATGCCCACGCCCTGAACCTCAAGGACAGCGGTGTCAACGTGGTGGTGGGCCTCTACGACGGCAGCCGCTCGGCCGCCAAGGCCCGGGCCGACGGCCTTGAGGTGCTGAGCGTCGCCGACGCCTGCGCCAAGGCCGACTGGATCATGGTGCTGCTCCCCGATGAGGCCCAGAAGGCCGTCTACGCCGCCGAGATCGCGCCCCACCTCAGCGCCGGCAAGGTGCTGAGCTTCGCCCACGGCTTCAACATCCGCTTCGGCCTGATCCAGCCGCCCGCCGACGTGGACGTGGTGATGATCGCCCCCAAGGGCCCCGGCCACACCGTGCGCTGGGAGTTCCAGAATGGCCAGGGCGTCCCCGCCCTGTTCGCCATCCAGCAGGACGCCTCCGGCAACGCCCGCGCCCTGGCGATGGCCTATGCCAAGGGGATCGGCGGCACCCGCGCTGGCATCCTCGAAACCAACTTCAAGGAAGAGACCGAAACCGACCTGTTCGGCGAGCAGGCCGTGCTTTGCGGCGGCCTCAGCGAGCTGGTCAAGGCCGGCTTCGAGACGCTGGTGGAAGCGGGCTACCAGCCCGAACTGGCCTACTTCGAGTGCCTGCACGAGGTGAAGCTGATCGTCGATCTGATGGTCAAGGGGGGCCTCACCGCCATGCGCGATTCGATCTCCAACACCGCCGAGTACGGTGACTATGTGAGCGGCCCGCGGCTGATCACCGCCGACACCAAGGCGGAGATGCGGCGCATCCTGGCCGACATCCAGGACGGCACCTTCGCCCGCAACTTCGTGGCCGAGTGCGAAGCGGGCAAGCCCGAGATGGCCAAGGCCCGCGAACGCGATGCTGCCCATCCGATTGAACAGGTGGGCAAGGGCCTGCGCTCCATGTTCAGCTGGCTCAAGGCCGCCTGAGCCCCAGCCCATGCACAGGCGCCTGCTGACCCTGGCCTGGAGCAGCAGCCAGGCCGGAGCCACCCTCGCCATCGGCGCCACCGCCTGGCTGCTCAGCGGCCTTACCCCTTCACCGCTGGTGAACGGGGTGTTGCCGGCCCTGGCCACCCTGCCGCTGCTGCTGCCCCTGCCCCAGCGGATCCGGCTCGGCTATCTGGTTCAGCTGCTCAGCCTGCTGCTGCTGCTGGCCGTGGCGGCCGGCCTGCTGGGCCGATCGGTGCTCGGGCCCCTGCTCGGCATCGCCCTGCTGGCGCTAGGCCTGCGCCTGGCCCAGGAGCCGCTGCAGCGCCAGCTCCATGGCCTCCGGGCCGTGCCGATCGGCGAGCTGCGGGCGGGCGCCGAAGCGGGCCGCCTGACGGGCAACCTGCTCACGGCCCTGCTGTTTCCCATCGGCAAGGCCCTGCTCCAGCTCGGCAGCGCCCTCCTGCTGCTGCTGCCCCTGGCGCCGCTGATCGGGGCCCTCCAGGCCGGCGGCTACCACCTGGATGAGGATGCCCAGGCGGCGGAGCCGGCCCCCTGGCGACTGGAGCCCGGCGCCGTGCTGCAGGGGCTCCTGTTCGGCGGCCTGTTCGCCCTGCTGCCCCTGTGGGTGCGCCAGGAGGCGGCTGGCAACTGCTTTGATTTCGGCCTGGTGCTGACGGCCTACGGCCTGGGCCGCACGGGTGCGGAAGCCTGGGGCCTGCGGTTGCCGCCATGGCTGCCCTACCTGCTGATGGCCGCCATGCTGTTGGCCACCCAGTTCGTCGGTGGCTGGGGGGCCGTCCTGCTGTTCGTGCCCTTCGGGCTGCTGGCGGCCGTGGCGGATGCCCGCCTGGCCGTCGGCGTGGATCCGGCCGGTGACCTGCAAGAGAACTGGAACCGCCTGGAGCGCTCCTCGGCCCTGGGGGGCCTGGTGGGAAGTCTGGGGATGGGTCTGATCGCCCAGGTGATCGGCCTGGCCGGCAGCCTGCCGCTTCAGCTGCTGGCCTTCCTGGGGGCCGGAGCCTTCCTGCCGCTGCTGCAACGTCGCCGCCGTTGAGCCCCGCCCTGCTCGTGCTGCTCGCCTGCGGGCTGGATCGGCTGGTGGGGGACCCCCTCTGGTGGCCCCACCCGGTGCAGGCCATGGGCTGGACCATCGCCGGGCTGCGCCGGGCCGTGGAAGCCTGGGCCGGCGACGCCCCCGGGCGCCTGCGCCTGGGCGGGACGCTTCTCACCCTGCTGGTGGTGGCTGGCAGCGGCCTGACGGGCTGGGGAATCGAGGCCCTCGCCAGGCACACCCCCCTGCTGGGCACCCCGCTGCTGGTGCTGGGCCTGGCCAGTGCCCTGGCGGGCGGCAGCCTGGAGCGGGCCGTGCGGGCCGTGCTGGAGGCGCTGCCCGACCTGCCCCCGGCCCGGGCGCGCCTGGCCTTGATCGTGGGCCGCCAGGTGAGCCAGCTGCCGGAGGCGGAGATCCTGCGGGCCGCCGCCGAAACCGCCGCCGAAAACGCCGTCGACGGCCTGTTCGCGCCGCTGTTCTGGATGCTGGCCGGGGCGGTGCTGCTGCAGCTGGGGCCGGCACCGCCTTCGTTGCATCTGCCGGGGCCCCTGGCCCTGGCCTGGAGCTTCAAGGCGGCCAGCACCCTCGATTCGATGCTCGGTTACCGCCACGGACGCCTGCGCTGGCTGGGCACCGCCGGCGCCCGCCTCGACGACCTGCTCACCTGGCTCCCCACCAGGCTGGTGGCCCTGAGCCTGCCCCTGGCGTCGGGCCGGCCCCGGCAGACCTTGCGGTGGCTGCGGGCGGCCCTGCGGGACGGCGCCCCCGACCCCTCGCCCAATGCCGGAGTCTCAGAAGCCGCCTTCGCCCACGCGGCCGGCGTGCGCCTGGGGGGGAGCAACACCTATGCCGACGGCGTTCGGACCAAGCCGATCCTGGCGGCCGCCGGACGGCCTCCCGATGCGAAGGCCGTGGAGCGGATTCTGGCCCTGGGGGATCGGCTGGAGCTGCTCTGGCTGCTGGTGGCGGTGCCGACCCTCTGGACTTTCAGCGCCGTTGGAGCCGTCCGGGCAGCAGGGGCGCTTCAATAGGCGCCGCGGTCGCGCGGGTCGAGCATCACGCTGATCGTGCGCAGGATGATGCGCAGGTCCATCAGCAGGTTGCGGCGGCGGGCGTAGCGCACGTCCAGCCGGACCCGTTCGGGGTAGCTGAGGTTGTTGCGGCCGGACACCTGCCACAGACCGGTCAGGCCGGGGCGGACGGCCAGCACCTCGTCCATGCGGTCGCCGTAGCGGACGAGCTCGCTTTTGACGATGGGACGCGGTCCGACCACACTCATCTCCCCCCGGAGCACATTCAGGAACTGGGGCAACTCATCGAGGCTGGAACGCCTCAGGAACTTGCCAAGCCGGGTGATGCGGGGATCGTTCTTGAGCTTGAAATCGTTGCGGAACTCTTCGTCGAGGTCGGGAGATTCGGCCAGGAGTTTGGAGAGCAACCGATCGGCATCCCGGCGCATGGTGCGGAACTTGATGCAACCGAAACTGCGGTAATCCCGGCCCACCCGCTGCTGGACGTAGAACACCGGACCGCGGGAGGTGACCTTCACCAGCAGAGCCAGGGCGAGCAGCACGGGAGACCCGAGGGTGAGCACCGTGAGGGAAAAGAGGATGTCGCCGCTTCGCTTGACGACGCGATCCCGTTTCGACTGGAAGGCAATCAGCTCTTCCGCGGTGAACACCTGCGCCGGAGCCGTCACGAGCTTGTGGGAGGCGTAGGGGGTCCCGATGGAAGAGAGCATGGGGGACGGCTTCGACAGATGAAGTTAAGGATCAGCCCGACCGGAACTCCATGGTGAAGGGCCACTCAGATCAGAGGCACAGGACGGCGGAGGCGGCGGCGATGCTGCTGCCAAAGCTTCTCCAGCAGCGTTTGCATGCGTTGGCGGAAGATCTCCGGCGCGAAGCCCTCCGCCCATTGCCGCTGCCCCTCGGCCGGCAGGGATCGCCACAGCCGCCCTGCCTCGAAGTACTCCAGCGCCGCCGCCAGGCTGGCCGGGCTCTGCTCAGGGAACAGCAGGCCGGTGGGGCCAGGCTCCCCCTCCCTGATGCAACGCACGCTGTCGAGCACCCCGCCCTGCCCGAAGGCGATCACCGGGGCTCCGGCGGCCATCGCCTCCACCGGCGCGATGCCGAAGTCCTCCATCCCGGCATAGACGTAGGCCCGCGCCCGCTCCAGCCAGGCGGCCGTCTCCGGATCCGACAGGCGACCGAGGAAACGGACCTGGGGCCCCGCCATCGCCTCCAGCCGCCGCCGCTCGGGGCCATCGCCGAGCACCACCAGGGGCAGCCCGGTGCGGTTGAAGGCCTCCACCACCACATCCACCCGTTTGTTGGGCACCAGCCGGCAGAGGCTGACGTAGACATCGTCACGGGGCCGGTCCCAGCGGAACCGCTCCACGGCCACTGGCGGATGCAGCACAAGGGCACGCCGTCGCCAGAAACTGCGGATCCGGCGGGCGGTGAACCGGGAGTTGGCCACAAGGGCATCCACCCGGGCGCTGCTGACCACATCCCATTGACGCAACTGGTGCAGTTGCAGCCGCACCAGGGGACCCAGCGGGCCGCGGGCCAGGGCGGAACGGGCCAGGTAGGGGTGCATCTGATCCCAGGCGTAACGGGCCGGGGTGTGCACATAACTGACGTGCAACTGGTCGGGTCCGGTGATCACCCCTTTGGCCACCAGATGGTTGCTGCTGATCACCAGGGGGTGGCCCGACAGGTCGAGTTGCTCGATCGCCAGGGGCAGCAGCGGCAGGTACTGCTGGACGTGGCTCACCCCCCAGGG
>NZ_JAGQBG010000094.1 GCF_024345515.1 Cyanobium sp. N5-Cardenillas | reverse complement strand
AAGCCGCCGCCATTCCTGCGCTCGTGGAAGAGGTGGTCCGGGCCCATCCGCCGGCCACGTTCGACCGCTGCCACTTCACCCGCTTCACCGACGGCGCCCTCGAATTCCAGTTCGTGTTCTTCGTTCCCGACAGCAGCGTCGTGGTGTATCTCGACCTGCAGCAGGCCATCAACCTGGGCATCCTGCAGGCGTTCCAGGACCAGGGCATCGCCTTCGCCGCTCTTCCCCAGGACCCGCCTGCGCCTCTGCCCGGCGGCCCTAGCGGCTGACAGCGTCCGCCCCATCGGGGGCCGCAGCGGCGATCCAGCGCCAGGCGGCCGCCAGCAGGGCGAGGACGATCAGGGGGGCCTCCCCCCAGCGGTCGTAGGGGGTGAGCTGGGCGCGCTGCTGCACGGTGAGCAGGCCGCTGGCGGGACGGCCGGCGGGCAGCTGCTCCAACACCCGTCCAGCGGCATCCACCAGCAGGCTCGGCCCGGTGTTGGCGGAACTGACCAGCCAGCGGCCGGTCTCGATCGAGCGCAGCTGGGCCAGGGCCGCAAACTGCCCCTGCAACTGCTCGGGGTAGGGGTCCAGGTTGGCGCTGGCCAGCAGCCAGCGGGCCCCCTGGCGGGTGGCGGCGGCCAGGGCCGCCCCATCGGAGAGCTCATAACAGATGGCCACGCCCACATCCCCCCCGGGCCGCGACAGCAGCCGGGAGGCGGGGCCCGGTTCCACCCCCCCCACCGCCGAGAGGCCGCTCCAGCGCCACAGGTCCGCCAGGGGCACCCATTCGCCGAGGGGCACCACCCGGTGCTTGTCGATCCAGCTGCCCGGCTCGCGCTGGCCGGGTTCAAAGCGCAGCAGGCTGCTGCGCAGCTCCACGCCCTCGCGGCGGAAGCCACCGCTGAGCACCTCCACCGGCGCCGCCTCCGGCAGGAGCTGGCCGAGCGCCAGGGAGCCCTCGGGCAGCAGCACCCCCTGCAGCGGTGGTTCGGCCGTGGCGGCCCGCCGCTGGGCCAGGGCCAGCCGCTGCAGCAGCCGTCGCTGCTGATCCGCCTCGAACTTCTGGCGGGTGGGAATGGCGGGCTGCAGCACCAGCCAGCGCTCGGCCCGGCCAGCAGGGGGGGCGGCGGCCTGGCCCAGCAGGGTCACACCGGCCAGGTGGCAGGCGGCCACCAGCAGCAGCGTGATCAACAGCCAGCGGCTGCGGCGGGGGGGCACGGCCAGCAGGGCCCGCCAGAGGCCCCAGCTGATCAGCAGCTGAAGGGCGGCCAGCAGCCCGGCTCCCCCCAGGGCCGCCAGTCCCGCCATGGCCCGATCCCCCGGCAGCGCCGCGGCCCCCAGACCCAGCCAGAACAGGGGACCACGGGCCAGCAGCACCTCCGCCAGCCCCCACAGGGTCGCCGCCAGCAGCGCCGTGCTGGGCCGTCCGGCATCGAGCCGGCCCACCAGCGCCGTCCAGGCCCCGACCAGCAGACCGGCGGCCAGGCCGATGGCCAGCCACAGCGCCAGGCAGATCGGCAGGCTCAGGGGACCGGGGACGCCGATCCAGTCGAGGGGATGGAGCCACAGCAGCCAGCGGTGGCTCACCAGCACCGCCGCCAGCCCCCACAACCCGCCGCGCCAGAACCTGGACGGCACGGTGCCAGCGCGACTCCCCGTCAGGGACCAGAGCACGATCAGGGCCGGCCAGAGCAGCCAGGGCCAGCCCACCGGCGGCAGGGCCACCCCCGCCAGCAGCCCGGCGGCCCCGGCGATGACCCAACCGGTACGCCGGTCATTGCCCATGGCCACCCGGCGCCGGAGGCGGCAAGGTCAGGCAAGAGTCACGCCGTTTCCCCAAGGAAACCTCTTTCATGGACCAGGGCAATCTGCTGCAGATGCTGCTGCTGCGCGGCCTCGGCACCACCTCGCTGGTGGCCGACCGGCTCAAGTACGTCAGCCAGGAATGGGTGAGCAGTGGCCGCCTGGATCCCAACCACGCCTCCGCGTTGGTTGAGGACGTGATGCGCGCCCTGCGGGGCGAGACGCCGGAGGTGGAACAGCAGGCGGAACGCCAGCTGGAGCGCAACCGCGACCAGCTGCTGCAGGACCTGGGCCTGGCCCGCCAGCGGGAACTGGACGAACTGCGCGGCCGCATCGATCGGCTCGAGCAGGCCCTGCGGCAGCGGCAGGCGAACGGCGACAGCACGACTTAAGGCCGCTTTCAGCCCAAACGCAGCAACGTCACATCAATTGATAGGTTGACGGACGGTTCTTTTCCCGCGTCGTCCCTTGGCGATTCCCTCCCCCGTCATCGGACTCTCCCCCTCCACGTTGAACGTGCTGTACGGGGACGCAGGGAATCTGCAGCTGACCTTCAATGAGTTGGTCGCGACGGGGTACAGGCCCTGGCTGGAGCTCCAGGTCACGGCCCCCAGCGACAACCTCAGCTTTGGCACCGCCAGCTGGGCCGGGCTGGCCCTCACCACGGAGACCTACACCTTCACCCGCAGCGGCAGCAGCGGCCCCTTCACCCTCGTCCACCCCATCACCGGGGTCACCCTCAGCAGCGCCACCCCCGACACCCTGCTGATCTGGCAGCTGCCGATCGGCAGCTACACGGCATCGGCCCCCGAACTGGTGGTGGATGTGCCGGTCACGGTGGTCGCCACCTCGCCGCTGCTCGGACCGGTGCCGTTGCGGGCCGGCGGCGGCTACGCCCTGGGCACCGATCCACTCGACAACCCGCTGACCGATCCGCCGATCAGCGCCCCGAATGTGACCGGTCAGGTGATCCCGACGCCGCTCACCTTCAGCAAGAGCAACAACCTGGCGGAGTCGGAAACGGTCACCGGCCCCAACTTCGGCGGCTTCTGGCGGCTGTCCGCCAACATCGCCGATGGGGCCCAGCTGAGCAATCTGCTGTTCAGCGACAGCCTGCCCAGCGATCTCAATGTGCTGGGGATCAACCCCAACCTGGTGATTGCCGGGAACGTCATCCAGGCGCCGGTGGGGAACCCCACGGCCCCAGGCAACGACAGGATCGTCATCAATTACGGCGGTCCCATCACCGGCACCACCAGCCCTGAGGAGGCGGCCGCCCAGATCAATTTCTCCATTCCCGACACCCTCGACCCCACCACCGGCGGGGCGATCACCTACACCAACACGGCCCAAGCCACCACCGGCTGGAGCAATTCCCCCAACGGCAACGTCACGATCGACACGCCGGCCAGCGATACGATCACCGCCAGGGCCCTGGCGATCCAGAAGGCCGCCAGCACCACCCAGGTGGTGCCTGGCGATAGCGTGACCTTCACGCTCTTTTTCCAGTTCTCCGATTATTTCGCCTTCGGCGATCTGATCGTCCTTGACCTGCTCGGCGATGGACTCACCTTCACCCCCGGCAGCGCCAGGATCAACCTCAATGAGCAGGGCGTCTCGCTCACCGGCAATGGTTCGGTCGGCTTCGACCCCGCCCACATCACCTACCTGCCGGATGTCGCCGGTGCCGGCGTCGACGGCAAGGACAGCCTCAGCTTCGATCTGAGCGGCTGGCTGCGGTCGATCGGCGACGACGGCATCCTCCAGGGCGGGCGGGTCTTCAGCACAACCGGCGGTGCCACGGGGGGCTTCATCACCTTCAGCGCCAGCGTGGACGACAGTTTCGTCGCCCCCAGGGCCGCCGGCCAGAACATCAAGGCGGGCGACACACTGATCAATGACGTCACCCTGCAGGGGGACATCCAGAGGCAGCTGCCGGGCGGCCTGTTCCTCGACACCAACCGCCAGGTGACCGACGTCAGTTCGGTGGACCTGAACGTGGCCGACATCACCTCCTCCAAGTCGGTGGTGGCCCGCAACGGCCAGGCCCAGGGTGCCACCCCCCTGGTGCTCACCCCAGGGGACACGGTCACTTACCGCCTCACGGTGACCTTCCCCACCGGCGACATCCAGGGCTTCAGCCTGAGCGACTACCTGCCCACCCCGGTTTACGACGTGGACGGGGAGGCCAGCGGCGGCGGCAGCCCTGCGGCCTTCGATTTCAGCGGTGGGGCTCCCGGCAGCCTGCCCCCATCCGGCCAGTTCAGCTACGGGAGCCTGCACAACGCCCCTCCGCTGGTGGACAACCAGCTCAAGACCGGGCCGGCGGTCAATGATCTGGTGGCGACGATCGCCAACAGCAGCGACCCGGGCAACACCCCCACAACGGTCGACATCCTGTACACCGTCACGGTGACGGGTGCGGCGATCAACGACCGGCTGCCGATCACCAACATCGCCACCGCCAGCACGGTGGACTCCGACGGCGTCAGCCGCCCCACCCAGATCTCACCGGTCACCGGCGAGGTGCTGGCCCCCAACCTCAAGATCCGCAAGGGCATCGTCGTCACCAGCCGTGACAGCCTCACCGGCGCCCAGGCCGCCACCTACACCCCGGCGCTCAACACGGCAGGGGCCAGCTTCCCGGCCGCCATCGGCGCCGTGCCCTTCAGCGGCACCGTCAACAGCAGCGGCATCAGTGTGGCCGGCGGCAACGGCTCCACCGGTGCTGTCAGCAACGGCGCCCTCGATTCCAACGTCACCGGGCTGGATGCGGGCGACACGCTCCGCTTCGTGGTGGTGATCGAGAACATCGGCACCAGCTACCGCGGCGCCTTCAATGTGCAACTGCGGGACGAACTGCCCGCCGGACTCAGCTTCACCCCCGGCAGCCTGCGGATCGTCGACGGCAGTGGCGCGGCGATCAGCTACACCCGGCCCGACGGCACGGCCGCCAGCCAGGCGGACATCTTCAGCGCCAACGGCATCCGGCTGAGCGACCCGGGCCCCACCCCCAGCGACCCGCTGACCGGCGCCGGCGGCGGCGCGATCGACGGCTACAACGCCAGCAGCGGCCGCAACATCGCCGTGGTGACCTTCGACACCAGCGTCGACGCTGGTGCCTACGGCCAGCTGGTGGGCGGCCTGCTCACCAACGTGGGGGTGCTGGAGGACTACACCAACGTGCCCAGCGGCGGCACGGGCTACCTGCCCGGTGCCATCCGGCTGATCGACAACGCCACCGTGACGTTGCGCAACGCGACGGTGAGCAAGTCGATCGTCTCCACCTCGGAGAGTTCCACCACCGGCAACAAGCTCGCCATCGGTGAGATCGTCCGCTACCGGGTGCAGGTGACGGTTCCCGAGGGGAACCTGGCCGATTTCAGGCTGGTGGACAGCCTACCCACCGGAATCACGTTCCTGGACGACGGCAGCGCCTCCGCCCCGATCTTCTCCTCCGGTGTGGCCGGATCCCTGACGCCCGCCACCCCGACGGTCTCCGGCTCCACCCTCACCTGGGATTTCGGCACCCTCACCAACAGCGACCGCAACAACGCCGTCGACGACACCATCGCCGTCGAGTTCAACGCCCTGGTCACCAACACCAGCGGCAACAGGAACGGTGTCACCCGCACCAACACCGCCACGGTGAGCTACACCGGCGGCTCCGCCAGCGGCAGCACGGCGGTGCAGATCAGCGAACCCGACATTCGCATCACCAAGGCCGCCAACCCCAGCGGCAACGTCCAGGCCGGCGACACCCTCACCTACACGGTCACGGTGCGCAATGCGGCGGGCCGCGCCGATGCCTTCGACCTGGTGCTCAACGATGCCCTCGGCAACCTGGGCAGCAACTTCGACCTCCAGACCGTCAGCCTGCCGGGCAGCCTGCCCCCGGGCACAGGATCGATCATCAACAACTCCGTCACCAGCGGCGCCAGCGCTGCGGACGGCGACCGGATCCAGCTCCAGATCGACCGACTCAACAGCGGCCAGAGCTTCAGCTTCACTTACACCGGCAAGGTGCTGGTCGGGATCCAGCCGGGCACCACCCTCACCAACACCGCCAAGGTCACCTACACGGGCCTGCCTGGCAGCGGAACGCCCATCGGCCCGGACAACACCACCGGCAGCACCACCCCCGGCAGCTCCGGTGCCGACGACGGCGAGCGCAATGGTGACGGTGGCGTCAACAACTACACCAAGAACGCCAGCCGGTCGGTGGTGAGCCTGGCCCCGGGAATCTCCAAGATCACGCGGCTCAGCTCCGAAGCCAGCACCAGCGGCAACGGGGTGACCATCGGCGAGATCGTGCGCTTCCGCCTGCAGGAGAACCTGCCCCAGGGAACCCTGAGCAATGCCTCCATCTTCGACACCCTGCCGACTGGACTGAGCTTCCTCAACGACAACACCGCCACCCTGGCGTTCGTCGCTGCGAGCGCCAGCGATCTGAGCTGGAGCCAGGGTTCGATCAACCCCTATTTCATCCCCAGCGCCGGCAACAACACCACGGTGATCCCCAGCGCCAGCTTCGCCCCCACGACGATCAACGGGCAGGTGGTGACCTGGAACTTCGGGGACTTCATCAACGCCAACGTCGACCCCAACCAGATCGAATCGGTGGTGATCGAGTTCAACGCCATCGTGACCAACGTGGCCAGCAACCAGGCCGGTGTGACCCTCACCAACAGCATGACCGCCAGCGCGGGCCTCACCGGCAGCACGGTGCAGCGCACCGCCACCGCCACACCGCTGTCGGTGCTGGAGCCCAACCTGCTGATCGACAAGACCGTCGCGATCGTGAAGACCGGCAACCCGGGCAATCCCAATGCCACCCCCGGCGACACCCTCGTCTACACCGTCACCATCCGCAACACGGGCACCGCAAAGGCCTTCGACCTCCTCATCGAGGACAGCCTCGATGCCCTCGGTCCCGACTTCACCCTGTCGGGTCCACCCACCATTGTCCTGAGCGAGGCGGGTGCGCCGCCCGCCACCGACAGCTCGATCGTCAGCGGCAGCAACGGCCTGGCCGACCTGATCGAGGTGGGGGTGCCGGAACTGGAGATCAACGAAAGCGTCACCATCACCTACCGGGGCGTGCTTTCGGCCGGCCTGGCGCCCGGCACGGCCCTCACCAACACCGCCGACGTCAGCTATTCCAGCCTGCCTGGCACCGGTACACCGAACGGCAGCGGCGGCAACGGCACCGGCAGCACCACCCCCGGCGGCTCCGGTGCGCCCAATGGAGAGCGCGACGGCAGCGACGGGACCGGAGGCGTGAACGACTACCTCCGCAGCAAGACCGTGATCCTGGTGGCCAACCGGCCGCCCGTGGCGGTGGACGACGTGGGAACGGCCCTGGAGGCGGGCGGCAGCTTCAACACCAGCCCCGGCAGCAACGCCAGCGGCAACGTGCTGGCCAACGACACCGATCCCGATCCCGCCGACAACCCGCTCACGGTGAGGGGACGGGTCACGGCCTTCCGCACCGGAGCCAGCGAGGGAGCCGGCACGGCCGGCAGCCTGGGATCGCCCCTGAGGGGCACCTACGGCCAGCTCACCGTCAATGCCGACGGCTCCTACACCTATGAGCTGAACAACGCCAATCCCACGGTCGATGCCCTCGATCCCGGCGCCAGCCTCACGGAATCCTTCAACTACACCGTCTCCGATGGGGCCCTGAGCGACACCGGGGTCCTGGTGATCACGATCCAGGGGGCCAATGATGCCCCGGTCTCCGCCGATGACACCGGCCTGGCCATCGAAGCCGGTGGAACCCTCAACGGCACCCCGGGGACCAATGCCAGCGGCAACGTGATCACGAACGATCGCGATGTCGACAACCGGGACGGCAACAATCTGGTGGCTCCCCCCCTGGGCTCCGTGGTGTCGTTCCGTACCGGGGCCAGGGAAGGCGCCGGCACCGCCGGCACGGTCGGTGCGGCACTGGCGGGGCTCTACGGCTCCCTGACGCTTCGGGCCGATGGGACCTACACCTACGTGGTCGACAACGCCAACCCCGTGGTGGAGGCCCTCAATCCGGGCGACACCATCACCGAGTCGTTCAACTACACCCTGCTCGATCACCCCGGCGGCCTCACCGACACCGCCGTCCTGACCCTGACGATCCGGGGGGCCAACGACGCACCGGTGGCCGTCGATGACGTCGGTGCGGCGCTGGAGGCCGGTGGCCGCTTCAACGGCACGCCAGGCGCGAACGCCAGCGGCAATGTGCTGCTCAACGACATCGACGTCGATTCCGACGACACCCCCGCCCTCAACGGACGGGTGGTGGACCTCCGGCTGGGGGCCACGGAAGGGGCCGGCACGGCGGGGACGCCGGATGGCAGCGGCGGGTTCGTGCTGGTGGGCAGCTACGGCACCCTCCGCATCAACGCCAACGGGACCTACACCTATGCGCTCGACAACGCCAATCCGGCGGTCGATTCCCTGGATCCCGGCGCCCTGCTGAGCGAATCGTTCAACTACACCGTTTCTGATGGGGCCCTCACCGATATCGGCGTTCTGAGGATCACGATCACCGGGGCCAATGATGCCCCCGTGGCCAGCGACGACACCGGCACGGCCGTGGAAGCCGGCGGCACCTTCAACGGCACCGCGGGCAGCAACGCCACCGGCCATGTGATCGCCAACGACCGGGATGTGGATGCGGCGGATGGCAACAACACGGCTGCTCCCCCGCAGGGCCGCATCACCGCGCTGCGCTTCGGCGACAAGGAGGGTGCCGGCATTGCCGGCAGCGTGGGTGCATCCTTCCAGACGCTTTACGGCAACCTGACGCTCAACGCCGATGGTTCCTACGTCTATGTCATCGACGACAACGATCCCACCGTGGACGCCCTCAACCCCGGCGATGTCCTGATCGAGTCCTTCAACTACACCCTGCTCGACCGTCCCAGCGGCCTGACCGACATCGCCGTTCTGACGGTCACCATCGAAGGGGCCAACGACGCCCCGGTGGGTGTGGATGACGTCGGCACCGCCATCGAAGCCGGAGGGATCCTGAACAGCTCCGGTGGCTCCGATGCCACCGGCAACGTGTTGACCAACGACACCGATGTGGATTCCAACGACACCCCCGCCCTCAACGGGACGGTGGTGGGCGTTCGGCTGGGTGCGGCCGAGGGGGCGGGCGCCGCCGGAACACCCGACGGCAGCGGCGGTTTCGTGCTGGTGGGCAACTACGGAACCCTCACGATCGCCGCCGATGGCTCCTACGTCTACGTCGTCGACAACAACAATCCAACGGTCGACGCCCAGAACACCGGCGACACGCTCCAGGAATCCTTCAACTACACCCTGCGCGATCATCCCGGCGGTCTGACCGACATCGCCGTGCTGACGATCACAATCGAAGGCGTCACCGATGGGATCCTCACCGGCGGCACCCTGACAGCCAAGGAAGCCGGTGGGGTCAACAACGCCACCGCTGGTTTCCCTGGTCAGGGCAATCTCCTCGACGACCCCTCCCTCCCCCCCGGCACCAGCATCGTGGCCATCCGCACAGGGAATGTGCCAGGCGCAGGCACCCCTGGAACTCCTGATGGGGCGGGCAACCTTGTGCTTGTGGGCCTCTACGGCACCCTGACGGTCAACCCCAGCGGACCGGCTCTCTACACGGTCGACAACAGCAATCCGGCCGTCGATCGCCTCAACGAGGGCGACCTGCTCAGCGAATTCTTCAACTACGACTTCACTGACGGTGGTTTGCCCTCCACCACCACGATCACCGTCAACATCCGGGGCGCCAATGATGCCCCCGTGGCGTTCAATGACGGACCCATGGCGATCGATGACACCGGCACGGCCGCGGAGGCGGGGGGCACCTTCAACGGCACACCCGGCAGGGCTGCCAGCGACAACGTGATCGCCAACGACCGCGATGTCGACAGCAACGACGGTGACAATCTCGTGGCTCCACCCGATGCCATCGTGACCTCCATCCGCCGGGGCGCCAAGGAGGGCGTGGGCCTGGCGGGCACAGCGATCGTCGGTGGCGGATTCGTGCTGGTGGGCTTCTATGGCACCCTCACGATCCAGGCCAATGGCGATTACCTCTACGTGGTCGACGACACCAACCGCTTCGTTGATGGCCTGGATCCCGGCGACTTCATCATCGAGTCGTTCAACTACACCATGATCGACCACCCGGGTGGCCTGAGTGACACGGCCGTACTCAACATCAGGATCAACGGCGCCAACGATGCCCCGGTCGCCATCGACGACACCGGCACGGCCATCGAGGCCGGTGGTGTGGCCAACGGCACCCCGGGCGCCGATGCCAGCGGCAACGTCCTGGCCAACGACACGGACGTCGATCGCGACGACACCCCGGCTGTCAATGGCCTGATCACGGCGATCCGCACCGGTGCCAGCGAGGGAGGCGGCACGGCGGGCACACCCGATGGGGCCGGCGGCTTTGTGCTGAATGGCACCTACGGCCGCCTCACCATCAACGCCAATGGGACCTATACCTATGTGGTCGACAACGCCAACCCATCGGTCGATGCCCTCAGTCCAGGCGGCAGCCTGATCGAGACGTTCAACTACACCGTCAGCGACCAACGCGGTCTCACCGACATCGGCGTCCTGCGCCTCACCATCCAAGGGGCCAACGATGCACCCGTGGCGCGGAATGACAACGGCACCGCCGTTGAAGCCGGCGGCCGCTTCAACGGCACGCCCGGCTCCAGCGCGGTTGGCAATGTTCTGCTCAATGACACCGACGTGGACAGCGATGACACCCCGCTGCGCACCCGGGGAACCGTCACGGCCATCCGGCTGGGCGGAACGGAAGGGGTGGGACCCGCCGCCACCGTGGGAGACCCATTGCAAGGCGCCTTCGGAGCCCTGACCATCAATGCCGATGGGATCTACACCTACGCGGTGGCCGACGCCAACCCGATCGTGGAGGCGCTGAACGTGGGCGACACGCTCAGCGAACAGTTCAATTACACGGTGCGTGACAACGGCGGCCTCAGCGATGCAGCCGTTCTGACGATCACCATCCAGGGGGCCAACGATGCTCCTGTGTCAGCTGATGACAACGGCGTCGCCATTGAAGCCGGCGGCACCTTCAACGGCACACCCGGCGCCGATGCCACCGGCAATGTGCTGCTCAACGATACCGACGTCGATGCCAACAACACCCCATTTCTCAATGGCACCATCCAGTCAGTCCGTCTGGGAAGCGTCGAGGGCGCCGGGAGCCCCGGGCTGATCGGAACCGCCTTCCGGGGGCTCTACGGCTCCCTGACCATCGACAGCAATGGTCGCTACCGCTATGTGGTCGACAACGCCAACAGCAGCGTGGACGCGTTGAATGCCGGCGACGTCCTG
>NZ_JAGQBG010000093.1 GCF_024345515.1 Cyanobium sp. N5-Cardenillas | reverse complement strand
ACGTAGCGGGGTTGCATCACCCGGTCGCGGCTGCCGGCGATCCACAGGCTGGGCACCTGGAGTCCGGCCGTGAGCCTGGGCAGCTGATGAACGGCGCCCCGGTTGGTGCTGCAGGCCAGCAGTCCCCGCGCGGCGCGGCCGTCGGCCACCAGGGGGCTGCGGATCGCGGCCGTGCCGGGCAACTGGGCTGCCCAGACCGGTCGCCAGCGCAGGAAGGCGGCCCCGCCGCGGCGGACCCGGGCGAAGGGCCGCGGCTGGTACACACCACCCCCCACGGCGATCTGCACCAGGCCCCGCAGCTGCTCCCCCAGCAGGGGGGCCGCGTGCAGCGCCAGGCTTCCCCCCAGGGAGTGGCCCAGCAGCACCACAGGTCGGCCGGCGGCCTCCCGCTGCGCGGCCTCGGCCAGCCAACGGCCGTAGCTGGCCAGGCTCGCCTGCAGCCCCCGGGGCCGTTCCGTGCCGCCGAAGCCGGGCAGATCAGGGCACCACAGCGACCAGCGCGGCGCCAGCTCCCGCCGCAGCGGATGCCACAACCGGCCCGCCAGCAGCCAGCCATGGACCCCCACGAGCAGGGGGTGATCGGAACTGGCGGAGGAGACGCTCAGGACAGTCGCCGGGTGGAGTCCCTACCCTGCCGCAGTCCAGCCTGCATCCGTCAGGATCTTCAGAACGCGTAGCCCCCACGCCGTGCCCGAGACCCTGCCGCTGATGACCGATCTCTACGGGTCCGGGCACCGGCTCTGCGCCACCCCCAATCCCAGCCTGGCGCTGGTGCTCAGCCAGGCCCGCCCGATCGACCTGATCGAGCTGGAGGCGCTCTGCGATGCGGTGGGCTGGAGCCGCCGTCCCCTGCGGCGCGTGCGCAAGGCCCTGCAGCACAGCCTTCTCCAGGTGGGGCTCTGGCGCCATGACGCCCGCCTGCCGCGGCTGGTGGGCTTCGCCCGCTGCACCGGCGACGGGGTGGTGGAGGCCACCGTCTGGGATGTGGCGGTCCATCCCCGCTACCAGGGGGCCGGCCTGGGCAAGGAGCTGATGGACTATGTGCTCGAGCAGCTGCGGGCCATGGGCATCGACCGGGTGAGCCTGTTCGCCGATCCCGACGTGGTGGGCTTCTACGCCGCTCAGGGCTGGGAGCTGGAGCCGCTGCAGCGCCGCTGTGCCTTCTGGTATGCACCCTGAGGGCCTGGCCCGTAGTAGCGCTCGGCAAGCTGCGCCGCCGGTGTGCCGCGGCGCCAGGCGCGTCTGAGGCGGGCGTTGGCCAGCACCGTCTGCCACACCCCCAGCCGCTGCCAGCGCCGGCCATTCACCCGCAGGGCCGGGCCAAGGAGGCCGATCCTGGCGTGGCGACGCAGGCGCTGCACGAACTCCAGGTCCTCCATCAGCGGCAGGGGTGCGATCCCGCCGGCGGCGTCATGGAGCCGCCGGGTCAGCAGCAGCCCCTGGTCGCCGTAGGGCAGCTGGCGCCAGCGGCTGCGCAGGTCCACCGCCAGCTCAACCAGGCGCAGGGATGGATCATCGCCGGCGATGCGCAGCCGGAAGGCCCAGGCGCTGGTCTCGCCGGCGGCGATCGCCGCCGCGAGGGCCCGGGCCCACCCCGGCGGCAGGCGCACGTCCCCGTGCAGCAGCAGCAGCCAGGCGCCCGTGCTGCGGGCCACCCCGGCGGCCAGCTGGCCGCCACGGCCGCTGCCGTCGTGAAGCACCCGGGCGCCGGCCAGGGCGGCCAGCCGCGGGGTGCCGTCCCGGCTGCCGCCATCCACCACCAGCACCTCCCGCACCAGCTCCGCTGCCGTGGCCAGATCCGCCAGCAGGGCCGGCAGGTCCCGGGCCTCGTCGCGGGCGGCGATCACCACGCTCAGGGGCGGCCTCATCGCCAGGGGTCCAGGTCGGCGGGGCGGTCGAGGTCGTGGCGCTCCGCCAGCAGGGCCGCGTCCAGGCCCGCCTGTCCTGCCAGCTCCAGGGTCTGGGCCAGCACCCGGTCGCTGCCCCAGTCGATGCCCGTGAACAGCTGGGGCGTGGCCCGGCGCCGGCCGATCAGCCAGTAGCCGCCGTCGGCGGCGGGGCCCAGCACCAGGGCCCTGTGCTCCAGGGCCCGGAAGGCCTCCAGCAGATCCTCGGCCGCCAGGGCCGGCAGGTCACTGCCGATCAGCAGCACCGCTGCCGCCCCCTCGCGGCAGCCCCGCAGCAGCTGACGCTGCAGCCGCAACCCCAGGCTGCCGCTGCCCTGGGCCACCACCCGGTCGACGCCGAGCCGGCGGCCCCAGCGCCGGGCCGCCCGCGGTCCGAGACCGCTCGCCGCCAGCACCAGCTCCAGTCCGCCCCCATGGCCCCCCGCCGCCACCAGGGCCCTGCGGGCCTCGGCCGCGGCGGCCAGTCCGTGCTGGGTGAGGCGGGCCTGGATGGCGGCGGCCCTGGCCCTGCCCACCCCGGGCACCAGCCGGCTCTTGCAGCGGCCCGGCGCCGGCCAGCGGGCCAGCATCACCAGTTGCGCTGGTCGGGTCCCCCGACCTCTCGGCGGCCTCAACCCTCGCGCGGCAGTTCGGCGGGGCGGACGGTGAGGTTCTGCCGGGAGCCGTTGCGCAGCACCGTGATCGCCAGGGGATCGCCCACCCTGCCCCGGTCGACGCCCAGCTGCACCTCCGAGGCGTTGCGGACGGCCTTGTCGCCCACTTTCTCGATCAGATCGCAGGGCTTCAGACCGCCCCGGGCCGCCGGGCTGTTGGCCATCACCTCGACCACCACCACGCCGTTGACCTCCGGCAGGCGGCATTCGTTGGTGGTGGCGTTGATCTCCTTGGCCAGCTGGGGGGTGAGGGCCTGGAGGCGTACCCCGATGTAGGGGTGGCTGGCGTAGCCGCGCTCCAGGATCTGGGCGGCGATCTGGCGGGCCGTGTTGATCGGGATCGCGAAGCTCAGGCCGGCGCCCGGCGCCTGGCGGATGGCGGTGTTGATGCCGATCACCTGGCCGCGGTCGTTGATCAGGGGCCCGCCGCTGTTGCCGGGGTTCACGGCGGCGTCGGTCTGGATGTAGGGCACCCGCTGGCCCTCACCCACGGCGTTGGTGCGCTGGATGGCGCTGATGATCCCCGCCGTCACCGTGTTGTCCAGGCCGAGGGGGTTGCCGATGGCGATCGCCAGTTCCCCCGGCCGCACCTTGTTGGAATCGCCGAGAGTGGCCACCGGCAGCTTGGAGGCCACCACCTTCACCACCGCCACGTCGGTCAGGGGATCGGCCCCCAGCACCTTGCCGGTGAAGCTGCGGCCGTCCGGCAGGGTCACGCTCACCTCGCTGGCCCCCTCGACCACGTGGGCGTTGGTGAGCAGCACCCCGTCGGAGCGGGTGATGAAGCCCGAGCCCTGGCCCTGCTGCTGCTGGATGGCCGGACCCCGGCCGAAGATCCCGCCCAGGGGGTTCACGGTGCGCTTGACCGTGTCGATGCGGACCACGGCCGGGCCCGCCTTCTCGACCGCGTCGACGATCACGGAACTGCTTGGCTGCAGCGTCGGCGCCGGCGCCGCATCGCTGATGGGGGCCTGCTCGGGCTTGGGCAGACCCGGCAGGCCCGGGAGGGCCAGACGGGTGCCGGTGCAGGAGGTCAGCAGGCCTGCCGTGGCCGCCAGGAGGCTGAGGCGGGACAGAAAACGGGGCTGGACCATCGGGGGCGGACAGGCGTCGCTGAAGGATTCATTAAAGACGAACATCCGGGCCCGGGATGCCTATATTCGGCCATCGCGTCGTGGGCTCCTGGTGCAGCAGGGTGATCAGCTGTGGCACAGGGTGAGCCAGGATCTTCAGGGTAGGCTCAGCAAACCGACCTACGAGACCTGGATCCGGCAGGCCCGTTGCCGGGATTTCGCCGACGGCCTGCTGCGCCTCGAGGCCCCCAACAGCTTCGCCTGCGGCTGGCTGCGCAAGAACTATCTGGTGATGATCGCCGCGGTGGCCAGCGAGCACGCCGGACGGCAGGTGCGGGTGGAGGTGGAGGTGGCCCCGGATGCCGAACCCCTCGGCGAGCTGCCGGAGGTCATCGGTGAGAACGGCGGCCCGCTGCCGCAGGTCGTGGTGGAGCCCCCCCTGCGGGCGGCCGGTGGTGCCGGTGGTGCTGGCGCCCCCCGGACGGTGCCGGCCCCCCTGCGCCTCGGGGCGGGTCTGAACACCCGCTACGTGTTCAACCGCTTCGTGGTGGGGGCCAACAGCCGCATGGCCCATGCCGCCTCCCTGGCGGTGGCGGAGGCCCCCGGCCGGGAGTTCAACCCGCTCTTCATCTGCGGCGGGGTGGGCCTGGGCAAGACGCACCTGATGCAGGCCATCGGCCACTACCGGCTGGAGATCGATCCGGAAGCCCGCGTGTTCTACGTCTCCACCGAGACGTTCACCAATGACCTGATCCAGGCGATCCGCAAGGACGGGATGCAGGCTTTCCGGGATCGTTACCGGGCGGCCGACCTGATCCTGGTGGACGACATCCAGTTCATCGAAGGCAAGGAATACACGCAGGAGGAGTTCTTCCACACCTTCAACGCCCTGCATGAGGCCGGCCGCCAGATCGTCATCGCCAGCGACCGGCCCCCCAGCCAGATTCCCAAGCTCCAGGAGCGGCTGATTTCCCGCTTCTCGATGGGACTGATCGCCGACATCCAGATCCCCGACCTGGAGACCCGCATGGCGATCCTGCACAAGAAGGCCGAGGCGGAACAGGTGTCCCTGCCCCGGGAACTGATCCAGTACATCGCCGGGCGTTTCACCTCCAACATCCGCGAACTCGAAGGCGCCCTCACCCGGGCCGTGGCCTTCGCCTCGATCACGGGCCTGCCGATGACCGTGGAATCGCTGGCGCCGATGCTCGATCCGGTGGGTAACGAGGTGGCGGTCACCCCCCAGCAGGTGCTGGAGAAGGTGGCCGAGGTGTTCGAGGTGCGCATCGATGAGATGCTCAGCCCCAGCCGTAAACGGGCCGTCAGCCAGTCCCGCCAGGTGGGGATGTACCTGATGCGCCAGAACACTAACCTGTCGCTGCCGCGTATCGGCGAAGCCTTCGGCGGCAAGGATCACTCCACCGTGATGTACGCGGTGGAGCAGGTGGAGAAGAAGCTCAGCACCGACCCCGCCCTGGCGCGGCGGGTGCAGCAGGTGCGGGACCTGCTCCAGATCGCCTGCCGTCAGCGCCGCTGAGTCTCAGCCCGCCCCCGTCAGCGGAAGCGCCGGATCCAGCCCTTCCACTTCGCCCTGGAACACCCGGCTGGCGGTGATGTCGTCGGCCTCGATCGTCATCAGGTCGGTTTTGGTCAGGGCCCGGCCCATGCCACTGAACAGCCGGTTGGCCTGGCGCATGCGGGCCCGGTCGATGGCATTACGGATCGAGCGGGCATTGGCGAAGAAGGGCAGCTGCATGCGGCGCTGGATGTACTCGGCGAAGGCCGCGCCCGCCTCCGGGCTGAAGCGGTAGTTCTCCGCCGCCAGGATCAGCTGGGCGATCGCCAGAAGTTCGCTGGCGGAGTAGTCGGGGAAGTCGATGTGGTTGGCCACCCGCGAGGACAGGCCAGGGTTGCTCTGGTAGAAGATGTCCATCCGCTCCTTGTAGCCGGCGAAGATCACCACCAGATCGTTGCGGTTGTTCTCCATCACCTGCAGCAGGATCTCGATCGCCTCGGCGCCGTAGTCCCGTTCGTTCTCGGGCCGGTAGAGGTAGTAGGCCTCGTCGATGAACAACACGCCGCCCATCGCCTTCTTGAGCATCTCCCTGGTTTTCGGGGCCGTGTGGCCGATGTACTGGCCCACCAGATCGTCGCGGGTGGCCGTCACCACATGGCCCTTGCGCACATAGCCGAGGCCGTGCAGGATCTTCGACATGCGTTCCGCCACGGTCGTCTTGCCGGTGCCGGGCCGGCCGGTGAACGACATGTGCAGGCTGGGGGGCGCCGTGTCGAGCCCCACCTGGGTGCGCGCCCGGTTGATCACCAGCAGGGCGGCGATCTCCCGGATCCGGGCCTTGACCGGGCGCAGGCCGATCAGTTCCCGGTCGAGCTGGTCGAGCACCTCCTTGATGCCGGCGGCGTCGTAGGCCGCCCGCAGGTCAACCAGCGTCGAGTCCCGGGGGGCGGCCTCCCCGGCCCCATCGGCCGTGTCGTCGCTAGAGGAGCCCATCGATGGCCTTGGCGAAGGTTTCCTCCGGTTCGCCGATGGGGTCCTCGTCGGCTTCGGCGCGCACGGTCAGGTTCACGTAGGTGCGCCCGAAGCTGATGTCGGGGAAGCGGCCCTCCTGCTCCGAGAGGCCGTTCAGGCGCTCCAGGAAGGTGCGGGTGCGTTCGTAGTCATCGAACTCGATGCGGCGCTCGAGCCGATCCGGTCGGGGCCGTCGGGTCCAGGGCTGGTCCATGGGTTCGACCCTAGATCAGCCCGGATCGTCGAGACAGTCGGTGCGGGCCACGCAGAGGCGGGCGGCCCAGGCGGCGGCGTAGGCCCGGTTGGCGGCCTGCTGCGCCGGGAGGTCGCTGTCGAGCGGATGGGGGAAGGTGCCGGCGATGGCGGCGTTGGTGACGCAGAACATCGCCTTCTGGAACGTCATGCAGATCTTCACCCGCACGTCCCCGGCGCCGCGAATGCCGGCAAGGTAGGTCTGGTGAAGCCGCTCGGGCAGGTGGCGGTACATGTCCTGCATCAGCAGGCTGGGCGGGATGCCCGAGCCCATGGTGGGCAGCGGGTCGGCGTAGAGGGCGCCGTACATGAACTGGGCCTGGTCGGGGGAAATCTGCTGGGCCTGGGCGTTGAAGGACACGGTGCCCAGGAACGGGGTGCCGCGCAGGAACACCGCTTCCACGTAGGGGACGGCCACATCCATCAGGAAGGTAAGGCCCGCCTCGGGGGGGAGCACCCAGAAGCGGGTGCCGGCGATCTCCACCGCGTAGGTGATCGGGGCCCCCGCAGCCGCCACGAGGCCCTCCTTGATGAACGTGACCACCGCTGCGATCGAGTCCACCCGCCCGTCCCGCTCGGCCCGGGCCAGATCCAGGAACAGATCGCTCATCACCCGCCAGAACTGGCCCAGGGCATGGGTGGTGGCCGCCGAGCGGATCAGTTCGCTCAGGAACTGGGGGAACAGGGGGTTGAGGGCCGCCAGCAGGGGGTCGCGGCGGGTCTTGTGGGTGACGATGGCGGCGCAGTTGGCGGCGAACGCCTCGCTGTCGAGGTAGGCATCGAGGCCGCCGGTGCCGTGCCAGAGCATCGCCTTCTGGCAGTACTCCGCATATTCGAAGTTGATCCGGTCGTGCAGCAAATGGCGCCAGATCTTCGCCGGGCTGAGGTCACCGTCGAGGAAGCGGAACACCGGGAAGGGATTCAGGAACTGCTTCTCTGCCTGGTAGATCAGGTTGATGCTGTAGGCATCCAGCACCTCCCCGTAGCTCTCGAGCACGTCCACCACCTGGCTCAGGTGATCTGGGGACTCGGCCAGCAGGGTGCGTCCGGCCAGCAGGGTCTCCACCAGATCGTCGCTGGAGGGCAGCCCGCCGCTGAAGGTGAGGGGCGGTTTGGGGGAACGGGGGATCGGCCTCATGACAGCAGCCCTCCGCCCTGGATCGCCGCCACCAGGGCCGGCAACTGGGCCATGGCGGTGGTGGCCTGTTCGCTCAGCTTGCCCAGCCCCCAGGGCAGCACCCCCAGGCCGACCACACCGCTGGCCAGGGCCAGGGCAGGCAGGGTCTCGCGTAGGGCCACCGCCGGCAATCGCACCTCGAGGCGGGAGTCGGCCACCGCATCGCCGCTGGGTGGGGTCACCGCCAGCCGGCCGAAGAAGGCCCGGTTCACCAGCAGCAGGAAGTACACCGCCGTGAGCCCCGAGCCCACCATGCACAGCAGGGTGGCCACCGGGAAGGCGGCCAGGCTGCCGCGGAACACCAGGAACTCGGAGATGAAGCCCGCCATGCCGGGCATGCCGGCGCTGGCCATCACCCCCAGGATCATCAGGGTGCCGGTGAAGGGCAGACCCCGCTCCGGGTTGAGCAGGCCGCGCAGCACCTCCAGGTCCCGGGTGCGGGTCTTGCGGTAGACCACGCCCACCAGCAGGAACAGCAGGGCGGAGATCAGGCCGTGGCTGACCATCTGGAAGACGGCCCCCAGCAGACTCACGGGGGTGGCGGCGGCGGCGGCCAGCAGGATGTAGCCCATGTGGCCCACGGAGCTGAAAGCCACCATCCGTTTCATGTCCCGCTGGGCGATGGCCGCCAGGGAGCCGTACAGCACCGACACCGCCGCCCAGCCCGCCAGCCATGGCGCCAGCAACGCCCAGGCCTCCGGGAACATCCCCAGGCAGAAACGCAGCAGGCCGTAGGTGCCCAGTTTCAGCAGCACGCCCGCCAGCAGCACCGACACCGGCGTGGACGCCTCGGTGTGGGCATCCGGGAGCCAGGTGTGGAAGGGCACCAGGGGGATCTTGATGGCGAAGCCGATCAGCAGCGCTCCCAGCAGCACCAGCTGGGTGCCCAAGCCCAGCTGGGCGGTGCTCACCGGGTTGATGCTGAAATCGGCCTGGCCGGTGACCAGGGCGAGGCCCAGGAAGGCCCCCAGGATCAGCACGCCGGAGATGGCGGTGAAGATCAGGAACTTGGTGGCCGCATAGCCCCGGTTGGCACCCCCCCAGATGGAGATCAGCAACCAGAGGGGAATCAGCTCCAGCTCATAGAAGAGGAAGAACAGCAGCAGGTTCTCGGAGAGAAACGCCCCGTTCACCGCGCCGCTGATGCCGAGCAGCAGGGCGAAGTAGAGCCGGGGACGCTGGCTGAGGTCGCGGGTGCAGATCGCCGACACCAGCGTGAGGGCGGCGTTGACCAGCACCAGCGGCATGGCCAGGCCATCGACACCCAGGCGGTAATCAAGGCCGATGCTGTCGACCCAGGCGAAGGACTCCTGCAGCTGCAGGCCCGACTGGCCCGGGTCGAAGGCCAGCAGCACCCGCAGGCTCCAGAGCAGCTGCAGGGCCAGCAGGCCGAGGGCGGCGCGGCGGATGCGCTCGGTGGCCAGCTCGCCGGGCCAGCAGAGCAGGCCGAGGGCACCGGCGAAGGGAATCAGCAGCAGGGCGCTCAGCATGGTTCTGGTTCAGCCCCCCAGCCAGGAGAGGCTGCCGATCAGCACCACGATCGCCGCCACCACGGTGAAGACGTAGGTCTGCAGCCGGCCGCTCACCCCCAGCTTGAGGCTTTCGGCCGAGGCCATCGAGACGCCGGCGATGCGGTTGACCAGCCCGTTGACCACCAGCTGGTCGAAGCCGTTGGTGATCCTGGCCAGGCCGGCCACGAAGGCCACGATCGTGGCCCGGTAGATGCGGTCGGTGTAGAAGTCGTAGGCAAGCAGGTCCTGCAGGACCCGCAGGGGCTGGCGCACGGAGCGGGACCAGAAGGTGTCCAGCGGCACCAGGCTGCCGACCAGCAGCCCGGCCAGGCCGCTGCCCACCAGCGCCAGGGCCGTGACGCCCGAGAAGGCGCCGATGCCGGGAACCCGGTCGATGCGGGCCATCACCAGGGGTGTCACCAGCACCAGCACGGCGACGGTCACCATCGGCAGGGCCATCAGCCAGTTCACCTCCGGTGTCCGGCGGGTCTTGGGGTGGGGGGAACCCATGAACACCTGGCGGTAGACCCTGGTGAAATTCAGGGCGGTCAGGCCGTTGGTGAGCAGCACCACGGCGGCGAAGAAGGGGGCCCTGGAGCTCAGGCCCTCCACCATCAGGCCGAAGCTCCAGAAGCAGCCCAGGGGAAGCAGGCCGGTGAGGCCCGCCGCCCCCACCAGGAAGCCGGTGGTGGTGGCGGGCATGCGGGAGCCGAGGCCGCCCAGTTCGGTGAGGTCCTGGCAGTTGGTGGTGGCGATGACGCTGCCCACGCTCATGAACAACACGGCCTTGGCCAGGGCATGGGAGAAGAGCAGCAACAGGGCGATGAAAGGCTGCTGCAGGGCGATGGCCACGAACACCAGCCCCAGGTAGGAGGTGGTGGAGTACGAGCAGGCCCGCTTCAGGTCGACCTGGGAGATGGCCACCAGGGCACCGCCCACGGCGCTGATGGTGCCCACCGCCAGCAGCACATCGATCGCCACCGGCGAGATCAGCAGCAGCGGCATCACCTTCAGCAGCACCACGGCACCGCAGGTCACCACCACGGAGTTGCGCAGGATCGAAGCCGGGTTGGGCCCCTCCATGGCCTCATCCAGCCAGAGGTGCATCGGGAACTGGGCGCATTTGCCCATCGGTCCGGCGATCAGCCCCAGGCCCAGCAGGGTGGCCCCCAGGGCCGGCAGGGTCTCGTTGGCCGACCAGGCGTAGAGATCGTTGAATTCCAGCGAACCGGCCCAGGCCGACAGGGTGACCACCCCCATCAGCAGCAGCACATCGCCCACCCGCTTGGTGAGGAAGGCATCACGGGCGGCGGTGACCACCAGGGGCTGGGCGTACCAGAAGCCCACCAGCAGATAGGTGGAGAGGGTGAGCATCTCCAGCAGGAAATAGCTCATGAACAGGTTGCTGCTCAGCACCACCCCGGCCATGGCCCCTTCGAAGAACCCCACCAGGGCGTAGAAGCGCGCCAGGGACCATTCCTTGTCGAGGTAGCCCAGGGCGAACACCTGCCCCACCAGGCTCATGAACGTCACCAGCTCCAGGGCCGCCAGGTTGGTGAGGGAGAGATCAAAGCCGATGCGCAGGTCAAGGTCGGCGGCTGCGAACCAGCCGATGTCGAGGTGCTGGGGGCCGAGGGCCAGCACGGCGCGCAGCACGAGGCTGCCGTGCAGCACCGCCAGCAGGGTGACCAGCAGGTTGAGGTAGGCGGCCGGACGGGGGCCGTTGCGTCGGATCCAGCCCGTCGCCCAGGGCAGCGAGAGCAGCATGCCGCTGAATCCGTAGAGCGGAATCAGCCAGCTGAGCTGGATCGACAGGGGAAGGGTGTCCGGCAAGGGGAGGGACGTCAGAAGGTGGCCCGTTGCAGGGACCGGGACTGGGCATTGCCCAGGCTGTCCAGCCAGGCGGCCAACACGTCCCCATGCTGCTGTTCTTCGTCCCTCAGGGTTCGGAAGAAGACTTCATTGTTGTGATCGCCGATCAGCAGGCAGAAGCGTGTGGCTTCGGCGTAGTGCTGGATCAGATCCCGTTCGAGGTCGGCATCGAGGCGCAGCAGGCCGAGCAGATCGGCGGCGTGGCCCACGGGCCGCAGCTGGGAGGCGGCCGGGGCCACCCCCAGCTGGAGCATGCGCTGCACCAGCCGTTCGGCATGCCGCAGTTCCTCCACCGTTTCCTGGCGGAAACGTTCGGCGGCCTCGGCCTCGCC
>NZ_JAGQBG010000092.1 GCF_024345515.1 Cyanobium sp. N5-Cardenillas | reverse complement strand
GAGCATCTGACGCAGCCGGTCCTCATCGGTATGGCTGAGGTTGGTGCGCAGCAGCTTGGCGTGGGGGGCGTGAATCCTCAGGCGCTCGATCAGCCGGTCGGGGGTGGCATCGCGCAGCAGCAGACAGAGGGCCGCACTGCCCGGGGGGAGGGTTTCTCCCACCTCGCGCATGAAGCCGTCATTGATGCCCAGATCGGACATGGAGCCTGACGCGGCCCCGAGACCCACCCCCACGGCGGCTCCGAGCAGGGGATTGAGGAACAGCAGGCCGACGAGGGCACCCCAGAAGCCACCGCCGAGGGCACCCGCCTTGGTGAGGTTGAGCGACTGGTGCAGACGCACCTTGCCGTCCGGCTCCGCCTCCACCACCACGGCATCCTCCAGGGCAATCAGTTCCTCCTTCTGGATCTCCACCAACTGGCGCCGGACCTGGTCCGCTTCCTCCATGGACGGAAACCCAACGACCACCAAGCTGCTCATGGCCGACATGCTTTCGATGACTGGCTATTCCTAACCCACTTCGGCCCGAAATGGCGGTGTCGAAGGGTTCAGGGGCGTCGACGGCTGGAGCGCGGCAGGGGCCGGCCTTCGACCGGTGGAACGGACGTCGGTTCCGGGGCAGCTGAACGTTCGGCACCCTCAGGACGCTGCCAGCGGGGCAGGGTGAAGCTGGCGTCATCGGGCCAGTCCCCATCGTCGTCGTCGGTGGTGGCGGGGCCCGTGCTGCGACGGGGTTCTGGGGCCGGCGGCTGGGACGGGGCCGATCCCGGCCGGCCGCGGCGAGACACCGCCTCCAGCCCCTGGCGGCGTGGACGGCCCGGAGCGGCGGGCTGCTGCTGGGGCGGCGGCTCAGGCGTGCTGCGTTCGGACTCCTGCCACGGTTCGCGCCAGTCGTCTCCGTCATCGAGCAGCCAGTCGAGGCGCCCCTCCACCCAGCGGCCGAGCTCGTCCATGCGGGGCCGCAGAGGGACGCGGCGGTCGGCGCCCCGCGTCGCCGGACGGCCGCCGGGGCGCGAGCCCGCCACCCCTTCGACGAACTGGCGCCCAGCCGTCACCCAGCGGTCAACCCGTTGATCCAGCGGGTCGATGCCGCCCCTTGGCCGCCGGGACTCGCGTTCTCGGGGATCCCGCTCGCGGCCGTAGCCCTGATCCGTCGTAGGCATCAGGGCATTTTAACGGCGCCGACCGGAGAGCCAGTGCTCCCGCCCCATCCCCACCAGGGCAATGGTGAAGCCACCCCATTCCAGGGTCCACAGAAACGTCGCCATCGGCCCCAACACCTGCGGCGAACCTAGGCGGTGGAGGGCTCGAACACCAGCAGACAGCTCGCATCCCAGCGCCCGCCATGGAGGCGCTCACAGCAGTGGCGGCAGGCCAGGCCCTGCCGGCGGCGCTGGTAGGGCGTGCGGCTGTCGCAGCGCGGGCAGCGGGCGATCCAGCGGCTGGCGGCCAGCGGCAGGGGGTAGCGGTGGCGCAGGCTCACCTGAAAGCCGTTCTCAACCTGGTTGATCGCCGCCATCCGGGCCCGGAACTGGGGCCCATGCACCTCCTGCACCGCCAGCACCCGGTCGACCCAGGCGTGGATCATCTCGTGGCAGAGGGTGCCCAGGGTGGCCTGCCGCGGCAACGGTTCCAGCAGGGGACGGGAGAGGACGATCTCGCAGAGGTCACGCCCGTCGATCAGACGCCCCCGCCGGTAAAGCCCGGCGGTGCGGGTGAGGCGGCCGTCGCTCCAGCGCACGTCCACCAGCGGCCTGTCGTCGCGGGTGAGCTGGCCGTCGAAGTGCTCACGGTTGAGCCGGTGAAACAGGGGCAGCAGCGGTTCCAGGGGCATCGGCCCATTCTGGTGGGGTCGTCCGTCAGACTCTGCAACGCTGCGAACGGATGGGATCACCATGGACTGGGGACTGGCCCGCGACATCGGCTCCAAGCTCCTGCTGGCGGGTGCCGGTGGCTTGCTTCTGTACTGGACCATCTCGGCGGTCCGGCTGGTGCTCAGCGCCCGGGGCATCAACCCGCTGATCAAGCAGTTCTTCACCCAGGTGGCCTCCGGCCAGGTGGACGGGGCCTATCTGCTCACCACCCGCAACTACCGCTCCCACGTCAACCGCCAGCAATTCATCCGTTTCCTGGCCGGGCTGCAGCTCAACAAGTACCGCAACCTCAAGTCCGGCCGGCCGCGGCTGCAGGAGGGCCAGGTGATCCTGACGGTCAAGCTCAAGACCGACGGCAAGGAGGAACTCCCCCTCGACTTCACCTTCGTGAAGGTGGAGGAGGCCTGGCGGGTGGATCGCATCACCAAGCTGGCCGCCGCCTGAGCCGTGGTCCAAGCCAGGGCAGAAGAACTGCGGCGCCTGCTGAACCGCGCCGCCCATGCCTACTACGTCCTTGATGCTCCGGTCATGGAGGATCCGGTCTATGACCGGCTCTACCGGGAGCTGGTGGGGCTCGAGCAGGCCGATCCGGAGCTGATCCGGCCCGACAGTCCCACCCGCCGGGTGGGGGGAGCCCCGGCCGAGGGCTTCACGAGCGTGGCCCACAGGGTTCCCCTGCTGAGCCTCGACAACGCCTTTTCCCATGAGGACCTGGACGTCTGGTACGGCCGCCTGCTGAAGGTGCTCGACCGGGAAGCCCCGGAGGGTTCCCCGGCGCCGGCCCTGCCGATGGTGGGCGAGCTCAAGATCGACGGCAACGCCCTGGCCCTGAGCTACGAGCAGGGGGTGCTGGTGCGGGCCGCCACCCGGGGGGATGGGGAGCGGGGCGAGGAGATCACCGCCAACGTGCGCACGATCCGCAGCGTGCCCCTGCGGCTCGACCTGGAGCCGCCACCGGCCTGGGTGGAGGTGCGCGGCGAGGCGTTCATCCCCGAGGCCACCTTCGCCGCCATCAACGCCGAGCGCGCCGAACGGGGCGAGGCCCCCTTCGCCAACCCGCGCAACGCGTGTGCCGGCACCCTGCGCCAGCTGGATCCGCAGGTGGTGGCCTCCCGTGGCCTGTCGTTCTTCGCCTATACCCTGCACCTGCCTGAAGTCTGGCAGGGCGGGCCCCGCAGCCAGTGGCAGGCCCTCGACTGGCTCAAGGCGGCAGGGTTCCGCGTCAATCCCCACCGCGCCCTCTGCCCCGACCTGGCGGCGGTGAAGGCCTTCTGCGACCACTGGGAGCAGGAGCGCCGCGGCCTTCCCTACGCCACCGATGGGGTGGTGGTGAAACTCGACGACCTGCGCCTGCAGGGGGAGGCGGGCTTCACCCAGAAGGCACCCCGCTGGGCGATCGCCCTCAAGTACGCCGCCGAGGAGGCCCCCAGCCGGCTGCTGCGCCTCACCTGCCAGGTGGGCCGCACGGGGGTCATCACGCCGGTGGCGGAGTTCGAGCCGGTGCCCCTGGCCGGCACCACCGTCAGCCGCGCCACCCTCCACAACGCCGACCGCCTGGCGGAGCTGGATCTCTGCGCCGGCGACACGATCGTGGTGCGCAAGGCCGGCGAGATCATCCCCGAGGTGGTGCGGGTGCTGAAGGAGCTGCGGCCGGCGGGCGCCCCCCGTCTGGAGCTGCCCCCCACCTGCCCGGAATGCGGCTCGGCGCTGGTGCGGGAGGAGGGCGAGGCCGCCACCCGCTGCGTCAACAACGGCTGCCCCGCCATCCTGCGGGGTTCCCTGCGCCACTGGGTGAGCAAGGGGGCCCTCGACGTGGACGGCCTGGGGATCAAGCTGATCGAGCAGCTGGTGGACCGTCGCCTGGTGGCGGCGATCCCCGACCTCTACCGCCTTGATGCCGCCCTACTGGCCAGCCTGGAGCGGATGGGGGAAACCTCCGCGGCCAAGCTGGTGGCCGCCCTGGAGGCCTCGAAGCAACAGCCCTGGCACCGCCAGCTCTATGGCCTCGGCATCCACCACGTGGGCGAGGTCAACGCCAAGGCCCTGGCCCGGGCCTTCCCCAGCGCCACCACGCTGGAAGCCGCCGCGCTGGCCGACGAAGCCGACGAGGCGCCGGATCGGCTCACGGCGGTCTTCGGCATCGGCGCCGAGATCGCCCAGTCCCTGCGGCAGTGGTTCGCGACCCCGGCCAACCGGTCGCTGCTGGAGCAGCTGGGGGCACAGGGCTTCTCCCTGGCAGCCGCGCCGGAGCCGGACGGGGGCGGGGGGCCGCCGGCGGCCACACCCCTGGCGGGGCTGACCTTCGTGCTCACCGGCACCCTGCCCACCCTGAGCCGCTCCGCCGCCCAGGCCCTGATCGAGGCCGCCGGGGGCAAGGTGAGCGGTTCGGTGAGCCGCAGGACCAGCCACGTGGTGGCCGGCGAGGAGGCCGGCAGCAAGCTCTCCAAGGCCCAGGCCCTGGGGGTCAGCGTGCTGGATGAGGACGGCCTGCGGGCGCTGCTGCGGACCGAACCGGTCTGAACGGTCAGAGTGGGATGGCACGTCTGCAGCGGGGCCATGCGTCGACGGCAACTGATGTTTCTGGCTGTCGTGGGGGCCCTCGGCTGGAGCGTGGCCCGGGCGCTGCCGCCGCCGGGCGCGTCGAAGACCCTGCAGGGCCTGGCGGCGGCGCGCGGCCTGCGCTGGGGCACCGCCGTCACGAACGCCCAACTGCAGAACCCCGACCTGCGCCGCCTGGTGACCAGCCAGAGCGGCCTGATCGTGCCCGAATCGGAGCTGAAGTGGGATGGGGTGGAGGCCGCGCCCGGGCGCTTCGATTTCAGCGCCCCGGACCGGCTGCTGGCCTTCGCCCGCGAACACGGGCTGGCAATGCGGGGCCACACCCTGCTGTGGCATGAGCAGTTGCCTGCCTGGGTCAGGGCGCTGCCGGCGGCGGAGCTGGACAAGGCCCTGGCGACCTACATCGGCACCGTGGTGGGGCATTACCGCGGCCAGCTGCCGTCGTGGGATGTGGTGAACGAGCCGATCGCCGACGACGGCACGGGCCTGCGCCGCACCCTCTGGCTGGAGCGGCTGGGACCCGACTACATCGCCCGCGCCTTGACCCTGGCCCACCAGGCCGATCCCAAGGCAGCCCTGGTGATCAACGAGTACGGGCTGGAGGGCGATGACGCCAAGACGGCACGCAAACGGCAGGCCTTCCTGAAGCTGTTGCGCCAGCTGCGCGATCGCGGCGTACCCCTGGACGCCGTGGGGCTCCAGGCCCATCTCTACGCCAATGGCAGCGGGCCCACCACCTTCCGCACCCTGCCCGCCTTTCTGCGCGAACTGGCGGCCCTGAATCTCGACATCTACGTGACCGAACTGGATGTGAACGACCGGGAACTGCCGGCGGCCATCCCGGAACGGGACCGCGACGTGGCGGCGGTCTACAGCGCGTTCCTGGCGGCGGTCCTGCCGGAACCCAGGCTGAGACTGATCACCAGCTGGGGATTGAGTGATCGCACCACCTGGTTGAATTCCTTCTTTCCAAGGGCCGATGGCCTGCCCCAACGGCCGCTGCCCTTCGACGAAAACAGCCAGGCCAAACCAGCAACAGCGGCTATAATGGCGGCCCTTAGTAAGCCCTGAACCAGCCAGATCGCAGGCAGAAAACAGCAAGTCGGCATCAGATTAACAATTCGCCGAAAGGGCTTACTCCCTGCTAAAAAAAGTTGTTCTGATAGAGTCAAATCTCACCATCCACCGCCGGAATGTCTTCATCTTCCGCTGGCGCGAACGACCCTGAGCCCACCGGAGGCCCCGGCCTGCTCCTTGACGCCCCCGCGACGGATGACGATGACGCGATTCCCAGCTCCCGCAGGGCAGATCTCACGATCCTGCTGATCTCGGGCGGGTTGCTGATCACGGCCCTGGCCATCGTGATCAACTTCTTCACCGCCCGCTCGCGCGATGCGGTCATCAATGCCACCCCGATCGTGCTCCGGAGTCCGGTCACCGGCATCCTGGAAAGCCTCACGGTGGGAACCGGTGTGGAGGTCCGCCCTGGCCAGACCCTGGCCATCGTGGCGAATCCAATGGCCACCCGTGACGCGCTCACCGACCTGGAAACCCAGCTGGAAACGGCCCGGGGCCGCCTGCAGGAACTGCGGACGCGCCGGGATCTCCGCAAGAAGCTCGTGGCCCAGCTCAGCCTCGACGCCAGACAGCAGCGCAGCCTGGAAATCTCCCGCGACCAGAACGAGCGGGACAACCTCGGCTTCGCGCTGGAGAGGGCCCGCAAGGAACTCGCTTTTGCCCAACGGGAAACCGTGCGGCAGGACGCGCTGTTCCGCACCGGCGCCGTCGCCGCCAACGTGGTCGATCGGGCCCGCACGACCGAAGAGCAGCGCGCCCGTGAGGTGCGGGGCCTTGAAGCCCAGGTGGCCGGGCAAGCGGCGGTTCTGCAGGCCTCCAAAAACGACCTGACCCTGCGCAACAACCGCAGCAACTCCGATCCGGTGGTGCGGCTTCAGGAGGCCACCATCGCCCTGGAGAATGCCGAAGGCGATGTGCGCACCCAGACGTTCCAGGTCAGCGGCCTGGAGCAGCAGGTGAACGTCGCCAGGAAGGAATGGCAGGAGCGCAGCCGCTCCCGGCTCGTCAGCCCCAGGAAGGCGGTGGTCTGGCAGCTGGGGGCCCAGCGGGGGGATTCCGTTGACGCGATGCAGACGGTGATCCAGATGATCGACTGCAGCCAACGCTGGCTGACGACCACGGTGGCGGAGAACGATCTGAACCGGATTCGCCTGGGCAGCAAGGCCAAGATCCAACTGGTGGGCAGCCGCGACAAACTGCGGGGCGAAGTGATCGGCATCCGCTCCGGCATCGGCCGAACCCAGCTGGGTGATGAAGCGCCCCAGCCCGTGCCGATCAATCTGGCCAGGGAAAGCGAAGTGAAGATCCGCATCCTCAACGATTTTCCCGCCCCTCCCGGGGAGTTCTGCTACGTGGGGTTCACGGCGAAGGTGAGCTTCCAGCGATGAAGTTCCTGCATTCGTTCTCGGATTCCAGCGGCAACACCCGCATCTCCCCCTGGGTCTGGATGGTGTTGCTGCTCTCCGGGGCGAGCCTGGTGATGGCGGTGCTGCTGGCCAATCTTCAGGTGTCCGTGGTGGCGATCGGCCTTCTCAATCCCCTGAGCTTCAGGGTCCTCCCCGAACTCTGGCAGGTGCAGGACGTCTGGATTGATGTGGTGCTGCCCCTGGCCCTGGCGGTGGGGATCTGCCTGGGGGTGAACCTGCTGCCCAGGCGTCCTGCCGCCTATCTGCTGGCCACCGTGTTGCTGACGCTGTTTGCCGCTCGGTATTTCATCTGGCGAGCCACCACCATCAACACGGCCCATCCGGTCAGCCTCTTCTTCAGCCTGGTGTTCTTTCTCTGCGAAGTCACGTATCTGCTGACGACTGCCCTGCAGTTCTATCCCTCCCTGAAGTATCGACCGCAGCAAAGGCGACGCCAGGCGGATCAACTGCTGGCCTGGGCGAAGGAACATGAGCCCAGCGTCGACATCTGGATTCCCACCTACAACGAATCCGAACGCCTGATTCGGCGTTGCATTCTGGCCTGCGGCAACATCCAGTATGCCAACAAGACGATCTATGTTCTCGATGATGGCCACCGACCCGCCATCGCCGCCCTGGCACAGGAACTCGGTGTCAAGTATCTGAGCCGGCCCGACAATCTGCACCGCAAGGCTGGCAACCTCAACTACGCCTTGGCCCACTCCCACGGCGATCTGATCGCCGTGTTTGATTGCGATTTCATCCCCTTCAGCCGCTTCCTCGATCGCACGGTCGGCTTCTTCAAAGATCCCAAGGTGGCCTTGGTGCAAACGCCCCAGCACTACTTCAATTCCGATTTCCACAATCGCAACCTTGGCCTGGACGTCCTCGTCCCCGACGACATGGATTACTTCTTCCATTACGTCCAGGTGATTCGCGATCCCTTCAATGCCGTGGTGTGCTGTGGCACCTCCTACCTGGCCAGACGATCGGCCCTCGAGGCCATCGGTGGCTATGTCACCCATTGCATTGTCGAAGACAACCAGACCGGCACCCGACTGCTCACCCGTGGCTGGCGCATGATCTATCTGGATGAAGTCCTGAGCCTGGGCGAAGTGCCCCGGACCTTCCGCGACTATCTCGAGCAACGGCTGCGCTGGATGCAGGGCAACATCCAGGTGTTCACCTCCCCCAAGGAGCTTCCGGTCTGGAAGACCCTGAATTTCTGGCAGAAGGTTTTTTATCTGAATCTGCTGCTCAGTCTGCTGACGCCCGTATTTCGAGCCGTTTATATCATTTTCCTCTTGCTTTCGATGCTGATCGGCTTCACCTTGATTGCCGCTCCTCCAGTGGAATACATGGCCTATGGCCTGCCCTTCGTGATCATGTTGTATTTCCTGCCCTCCTGGCAGACCAACGGGCACTACTTCCATTTCTGGACAGAAGTCTATGAGTCCCTGTTCTGCTTCCCAGCCTTGAAACGGATGTCCCAGCTTCTGTTCCGGCCGTTTCGATCCGTTGGCAGCCTGGTCACCAACAAGGACGTCAACAACCCCAGGCAGACCCTGGATCTGCGATTTGCCTGGCCGTTCCTCACCTACCTCTTCGTGTTTGTGGGTGTTCTGGTGCTGAACTACGGCCTGCCGCTCGTGGACATTCGCTGGTCGAGATCCGTGTTCGAGGGGGAGGGCCTGATGGTGGGCTGGAACCTCTACAACGGCATCCTGATGTTCATCTGCCTGCTCGCCTGCATCGACAAGCCGATTCGGCGTCAGGCCGACCGTTTCCCCCTGGAACTGGTGGCCTGCCTGGAGCTGGGGGGCAAGGAGTACTGGGGTGTCACCAACGATGTCTCCGAGCAGGGGGCCAGCCTGGTGCTCAACACCGCAGCGCCCAGGAGCGGCCTGACGGAGGGCCTGCTGCGGGTTCCCCAGTACCAGCTGGAGATGCCCGTGCGGCTGATGCGGTCCGGCCGGCTGCGGCAACTGCCCCTGCTGGGGTTGAACTTCGAGATGCCGGCCCGCGAGACGGAAGCGGCCCTGATCCAGCTGATCTACGGGGAAAACGCCTGGTTCCAGAAAGTGACCCGGGTGGGCAGCATCGAGGCCCTGTTCCTGCTTCTCGGCAGCGTCGTGCGCGCCGAACCGATCCTGCGCCGCTCCTGAGCTGCCGGCGTTGCACAACCGCCACCAATACATCTGGTTCGGCCGGTTCAGCCCCAGAATGCCTGCGTGAATGCCGTACCTGTGGCCGTCGCCCACTCCTTGGACCACGACATCAGCCTTGATCCGCCCGTGCGCCACTCCAGGCCGCCGGTGCTGGTGGAGGTCGAGCCGCTGCCTGAGATCCCAGGGGAGCTGCGGCGCCAGTTGGCCCGCCACCAGCTGTTGCTGCCCCTGCTGCGGCAGTCGGTGATCGCCAAAGCCGTGGCGGAGGTGGTCCTGACGGAGGAGGAGCGCCAGCAGGCCCAGCAGGCCTGGGGCGCCAGCCACGGCCTCCGCTCCGCCGACGACCTGAAGAACCACCTCCAGCGGCACGAACTGTCGGAGGCGGATGTGCTCTGGCAGGCGGAGCTCCCCACCAGGATCGAGCGCCACTGCCAGGAGCACTTCCTGCACCGGGCGGAACAGCGTTACCTTGCCCGCAAGAACTAGCTCGATCAGGTGATCTACAGCCTGCTGCGGGTGGAGGACGGGGCCCTGGCCCGGGAGCTCTACCTGCGCATCGCCGAGGGGGAAGCGGACTTCGCCGAACTGGCGGCCACCTACGCCAAGGGGCCCGAGCGCTCCACCCGCGGGGTGGTGGGTCCGGTGCCCTTGCTGCAGGCCCATCCCTCCCTGGCCGAACTGCTGCGCACGAGCCGTCCGGGCCAGCTCCATCCCCCCCTGCGCATCGATCGCTGGTGGCTGGTGGTACGGCTGGAAACACTGCGCTCGGCCAGCTTCGACGACGAGATGCAGAAACGGATGGCGCGGGAGCTGTTTGAGGAATGGGTGGATCAGGAAGTGGCCCTGCAGCTGCGGCCGGGGCAGGGGCGATGACCTCCACCGTGCCCGGCCGCACCGACTGGCTCACCCTGCCGCCCTTCGATGGCCTCTCGGCCGCCGGCCGGGAACGGTTGCTGGCGGAGGCCCACCCGTGTCGGTTCCGCGTCGGCGAAGACCTCAGCAGCGCCGGCAGCATCGGCGACCGCGTCCTTGTCCTGCACGAGGGTGAGGCGCGGCTGCTGGCGGAACGGGACGGCCGGCCGTTCACCCTGGAGCGGCTTGGACCCGGCGCCATCGTGGGGCTGGTGTCGCTGCTCCGGGCCGAGGGGATCGAGCCGGTCAGCGCCGCCTCCGACCTTCTGGCAACGGCGATTCCGGACGCCCTGATGCTCGAGCTGCTGCTGGCCGAGAAGGGGCTGCGTGAGTGGTGTGGCCGCCATCTCTGGACCGCCGAACTGCATCAGCTGCTGCTGCAGCGGGAGGGGGCCGCCGCGGGCCGCTTCGAACCGGCCCTCTGGCGCGAAAAGATTGAGCGCCTGCGCCTGCGGACCCGGGGCGTGCTGCCCACCGGTGACGGGCCGATCGCCCTGCAGGACGGCGAAGAGCTGCTCCTGGCCAGCGCCAACGTCCCCGATCGGGCCATCGGCTCGGTGCTGGCGGCGGCAGAGGCCCTGCCCCAGCCCCGTCCCCCCCTGCCCCTGCGGCTCCTGGCCCTGGCCCCCGCCCCCGCCGTGGCACCCAGCCCGGACAACACACAGGCAGCCCAGGCCATCGTCCCCACCGAGGCCGCCGGCCCGGCCCAGCCCAGCAGCCTCGATCTGGGCCAGGACCGGGCCGACCGCCACCTCACCCTGGTGCGGGGCAGCGGTCCGCTGGAGGAGACCCTGGCCTGTTTCCAGATGCTCGGCAAGCTGCTGGAGCTGCCCTACCGCCGTGACGCGGTCGACAAGATCCTGCGCGACAAGATGCGCCGCGGCCAGCCGCCCGATCTGCAGCTCTGCGGCCAGATCGCCGCCATGCTCGGCCTGCTGGTCACCGGTGCCAAGGTGCCGGCGGCGTCCGCCACCCGGCTGATCACCCCCTGCCTGGTGCCGTGGAAGGAGGGCTTCGCCATCGCCACCGCCAGCAACGCCGCCGGCCTGCGGCTGGCCTCCCCTGCTGAGGGCTGGGTGCAGCTGAGCCCGGCCCAGATCGCCGAGCAGTATCCGGAGGGGCTGGAGCTGCTGCTGCTGGAGCGCAGCATCGACACCCCGGAGCAGACCTTCGGTCCGGGCTGGTTCTGGCCGGCCCTGAAGCGCTACCGGGGCATGTTGCTCCAGGTGCTGCTGGCCTCCTTCGTGGTCCAGCTGTTCAGCCTGGCCAACCCCCTGCTGATCCAGGTGATCATCGACAAGGTGATCTCCCAGCGCAGCCTCGACACGCTGCAGATCCTGGG
>NZ_JAGQBG010000091.1 GCF_024345515.1 Cyanobium sp. N5-Cardenillas | reverse complement strand
TGCGGCAGTCGCCGTGCAGCAGGCCGGCGTCGAGCAGCAGCTTCATCACCTGGGGCATGCCGCCGGCGCGGTGCAGGTCGACGGTGACGAAGCGGCCGCTGGGCTTGAGGTCGCAGATCACCGGCACTTTCTGGCGGATCGTCTCGAAGTCGTCGATCGTGAGCGGCACTCCGGCGGTGCGGGCGATCGCCAGCAGGTGCAGCACCGAATTGGTGGAGCCGCCCACCGCCATGATCACGGCGATGGCGTTTTCAAACGCCTCGCGGGTGAGCAGGTCCCGGGGCCGGATGTCGGCGGCGATCGCCTGCACCAGCACCTCGGCGGATCGGGCTGCGCTCTCGGCCTTCTCCGGATCCTCCGCCGCCATGGTGGAACTGTAGGGCAGGCTCAGCCCGAAGGCCTCGAACGCCGAGCTCATCGTGTTGGCGGTGAACATGCCGCCGCAGCTGCCGGCGCCGGGGCAGGCGTTCTTCTCGATTGCCAGCAGTTCCGCCTCATCGATGCGGCCGCCCGACAACTGCCCCACCGCCTCGAAGGCGCTGACCACGGTCAGATCGCAGGGGCCCAGCTTCCCCGGTTTGATCGTGCCGCCGTAGACGAAGATCGCCGGGATGTTCATGCGGGCCATGGCGAGCATGGCGCCGGGCATGTTCTTGTCGCAGCCGCCGATGGCCAGCAGGCCATCCATGCTCTGGGCGTTGCAGGCGGTTTCGATCGAATCGGCGATCACCTCGCGCGACACCAGCGAATACTTCATCCCCTCGGTGCCCATCGAGATGCCGTCGCTGACGGTGATGGTGCCGAACATCTGCGGCATCGCCCCGGCGACCCTCGCGGCCTGCTCGGCCCGCCGGGCCAGGTCGTTGAGGCCGATGTTGCAGGGCGTGATCGTGCTGTAGCCGTTGGCGATGGCCACGATCGGCTTGCCGAAATCCCCATCCCCGAAGCCCACGGCCCGGAGCATGGCCCGGTTGGGGGAGCGTTGAAGGCCCTTGGTGATGGCGTCGGAGCGCAGCATGGCCGGGGTGGATCGGATCTGCAGCAACCTACCGAGGGGCCTGCGCCCTCAGGGCTGGGGCTGCAGCTGCTCCAGCTGGCGGCGCACCTCGTCGATCGCCTGGTTGAGCTTCTGGACGCGGTCGTGCAGCTGATCACGGCCCACCGGCTCGCCGCTGGCCTCCGCCAGCCGTGAGATGCGCAGCATCCGCAGCTGGCGCTGCACGAGGTGCCGCCGTTCGGCGCGGCGCAGCAGCCAGACCGCCAGCCCCGCGGCTCCGGCCACCGCGCCGGCAGCCGCCGCCAGCACCACGATGCCGCCGGCGGACGATTGCTCCCTCGTTTCAGCCATGGACCTGCAAGCGTTGGTGAGCCCGGAATGGAAAACCCAGCCTAGGCAGAGGCGGAGGCGATTCCATACAGCCGTTCACTCACCTCCCCGAAGCCAGGCACGACAAGGTGCTTGTCGTCCACCTCGGGGTCGATGCCGGCGCAATAGATGGTGAGCTGCCCGTGGCGCTCGCCGACGACCTGGAGCCCGGGGCTGGCGGCCAGGGTTGTGATCACCCGCAGCCGTTGCCCTTCCACACCGAGCCCCTGGAGCCGGTCGAGCAGGGCCAGCAGGATCGAGCCACTGGCGATGCAGGGGAGGAACACCAGCACGCCGCTGCGGGGATCGATGGTGGCGGGCAGATCATCCAGGAACCAGTGAGGCTTGTGGTCCGGCCCGCAGGGCTCGATGCCCACGTGGGCCAGCCGGGCCGAAGGCAGTACCGACTGGGCCCCCTGCCACAGGCCCAGACCCCCCCGCAGCACGGGGATCACCAGCAGGGGAATCTCCGGATCCACCACCTGGCCGTCGCTGCGACCCAGCGGCGTCTCGACCGTCACGCGGCGAGGGGGCAGCCAGTCGCGCAGGGATTCGTAGGTGAGCCAGCGGCCCAGTTCCGCCATGGCTGTGGCGAACAGGGGTGACGGGGTGGCCCCATCCCGCAGCAGGGTGAGCCAGTGGCCGATCAGGGGATGGGGGGGCACCACCACCCGCAGGGACATGCTCATGACGGGCTGCGTCTGCCATAGCTTGAACCGGCAGCGTACCGGTGTGGCATGGCCCCCAGCTTCCAGTCCCTTGCGGCGATCGGCCGCCGGATCGTCCCCCTGCTGGGGCCCCTGCTCGCCCTGGTGCTGTGCTGGTCCGTGCTGCCGGCGGGGCCGGCCCTGGCGATCACCGCCCCGGAGTTGCGGGCCCAGCGCTCCTTCCAGGATCTCGATCCCGATCTGCGCGGACGCAACCTGCAGCAGCAGGAATTCCTCAAGGCCTCCATGGAGGGCTTCGACCTGCGTGATGCCGATCTGCGCGGGGCGGTGTTCAATTCCACCAACCTGCGCCAGGCGGATCTGCGCGGTGCCGATCTCGAGGACGTCGTGGCCTTCGCCACCCGTTTCGATGGCGCCGACCTGCGCGGGGCCCAGTTCCGCAACGCCATGCTGATGCAGAGCCGCTTCCGGGATGCCCAGATCGAGGGGGCGGATTTCAGTGATGCCGTGCTGGATCTGCCCGAACAGAGAGCCCTCTGCGCCCGCGCCTCCGGCCGCCACCCCGTCACCGGGGTCGCCACCAGCGAAAGTCTTGGCTGCCGCTGATCCCTGCCGCCGCCTCCCCTAGGTTTCGGTGCTGCCTCCGCTTCTGCTCTGATGACGGCCACCCCCTCCAGACGTCTGCCGGTCACGGTGGTGACCGGTTTTCTGGGGGCCGGCAAGACCACCCTGCTGCGCCACCTGCTACTGGAGAGCGGCCTGCGCCTGGCCGTGCTGGTCAATGAGTTCGGCGAGGTGGGCATCGATGGCGACCTGATCGCCTCCTGCGGCTTCTGCCCGGAGGAGGAGCTCGACGACCGTCTGGTGGAACTCGCCAACGGCTGCCTCTGCTGCACGGTGCAGGACGAGTTCCTGCCCACCATGACCCGCCTGCTGGAGCGCGCCGACCGCCTTGACGGCATCGTGGTGGAAACCAGCGGCCTGGCCCTGCCCGAACCCCTGGTGGCCGCCTTCGGCTGGCCGGAGATCCGCAGCCGCACGCGTGTGCATGGGGTGGTCACGGTGGTGGACGGGGAGGCCCTGGCCGCCGGCCACGTGGTGGGCGATGCCGCCGCGGTGGAGGCCCAGCGCCAGGCCGATCCCAGCCTCGACCACATCAGTGCCATCGAGGATCTGTTCGCCGACCAGCTCGGTGCGGCCGATCTGGTGCTGGTCAGCCGGGCCGATCGCTTGGAGCCGGAGGCCTTCGAGCGGGTGAAGACCACCCTGGCGGCCGGGCTGCGCCCCGGCACCGTGGTCCTGCCGATGGCCCGGGGCCGCCTCGACCCCTCCCTGGTGCTGGATGGCCCCGGCCGGCAGGAGATCGACGCGCACCCCCATCACGACGACGACGACGACGACCACGACCACCACGACCATGCCCACGTGGCGATGGAATCCCTGCTGCTGCGCCGCTCCGGCCGCTGGCAGCGGGCCGCCCTGGAGGCGGAGCTGCAACGGTTGCTGATCGAGCATCCGGTGGTGCGGCTCAAGGGCCGGCTCCGCCAGGGAGGCAAGCGGCTGCCGCTGCAGATCCAGGGGGTGGGCCGGCGTCTCGAGTGCTGGTATGAGGAGCGCGATGCTGCCCCAGTCCCAGAAGCTCCCGCTGAAGGGCCCGGCGAGCAGGACGCCGATGGCCTGGAGCTGGTGGTGCTGGCCACCGCCGGAGCCGCTGGGCCCCTGCGCCAGGCCCTCGATCACCTCTGAGCCCGGTCTGCCCGGGTCAGTCGAGGGGAATGTCCCCCCGGGCGCAGACCCCATCCCAGCAGAGGTCCGTGTTCTCCACCCAGCGGCTGTTGACCGGCTGCCAGCCGCCGGAGGGCTTGAGCATCGTCACCTTGCCCCGGCCATCGTGGCGAAACTCGATCCGTTGCCCCCCCACCAGCAGGAACCAGTGCAGGCCCAGCTCTTCCACCTGCATGTGGCAGTCCTGCCAGGGGCCATCCGCCAGGCGACAACGCAACGACACCAGGCCCGGCATGGAATGGGCCTGCAGGGCGGCACAGGCCACGGTGAAACCCATCAGCCAGGCCAGCACGCGCGGGGCGAGCGGATCCAGCAGAAACCTCCGCAGGGAAGGCACCACGGTCAGCGGAACATGGAACCACCCCCAGGCTGGTCAGGCGGGGCGAGGCTGGTGGGGCGTGCTGCCAAGATTTAACAAACGTCCGTGCCCCCGGTGCCGCTCTTCAACGCCCGCGTTCAGGTATCCCTGCGCCCCTCCGTGCTGGATCCCGCCGGGGAGGCCACTCGGGCCGCCGCCGCCCGGCTCGGGGTGGAAGGGGTGAAACGGCTGCGGATCGGCAAGGCGATCGAACTGGATCTGGAGGCCCCGGACCGGGCCACCGCCCAGGCCCGACTCGAGCTTCTCAGCGACCGCCTTCTGGCCAATCCGGTGATCGAAGACTGGTCGCTGGATCTGTCGGACGCGGGTTGAGGGGAGCGGATCGATGACCGTCGGCATTGTTGTGTTTCCCGGCTCCAACTGTGACCGGGACGTGGCCTGGGCCCTGGAGGGCTGTCTGGGGATCCCGGTGCGCTTCCTCTGGCATGAGGAGCGGGACCTGTCCGGCCTCGAGGCCGTGGTGTTGCCGGGGGGCTTCAGCTACGGCGACTACCTGCGCTGCGGTGCCATTGCCCGCTTCGCGCCGGTGCTGGAGGAAGTGCGCAGCTTCGCCGAGCGCGGCGGCCCGGTGCTCGGCATCTGCAACGGCTTCCAGGTGCTCACGGAGATGGGCCTGTTGCCCGGAGCCCTCACCCGCAACCGGGACCTGCACTTCCTCTGCCAGAACAGCGAGCTGGAGGTGCAGCCCGGGGCCTGCCGCTGGCTCGGCACCTACGGCGCCGGCGAGCGGATCAGCCTGCCCATCGCCCACGGCGAAGGGCGCTATCAGGTGGAGCCGGAGGAGCTGCAGCGCCTTGAAGATCAGGGGTGTGTCGTGCTGCGCTACGTCGCCAATCCGAACGGATCGCGGGGTGATGTGGCCGGCCTGACGGACCCGATGGGCCGCGTGCTCGGCCTGATGCCCCATCCGGAGCGGGCCTGCGACCCGATCACCGGCGGCCTCGATGGCCGCCGCCTGCTGACGTCGCTGCTCGGTTGAGCCCTCAGTCCAGGGCGGCGTAGACGTCGCGGCTGGCCGGGGGATCGGCCGCCAGGGTTCGGCCGCCCGGGCTCCAGTCGGCGGGACAGACCTGGCCCGGATGGTCCCGCACCCACTGGTAGGCCTGCAGCAGCCTGAGGGTTTCATCCACACTGCGGCCGACGGCCGGGTCGTTGATCGTGCAGTGGCGGATCACGCCATCGGGATCGATCAGGAACAGCCCCCTCATGGCCGTGCCGGCCCCTTCGTCCAAGACCTGGTAGGCCCTGGCGATCTCCTTGTTGAGGTCGGAGATGAGTGGATAGGCCACATCCCCGAGGCCACCGCTCTTGCGTTCGGTCTGCACCCAGGCCAGATGGCTGTAGGGACTGTCGACGGAGACGGCCAGGATGTCGGTGGCGAGGCGGGCAAACTCGGCGTGGCGGTCGCTGAAGGCGGTGATCTCCGTAGGACAGACAAAGGTGAAATTGAGCGGGTAGAAGAACAACACCACATGCCGGCCGCGGTAGTCACGCAGTGACAGATCGCGGAAATCCTGATCCACCACGGCGGTGGCGCGAAAGTCGGGGGCCTCAAGGCCGACGAGCCTGCCGGTGCTGGTCATGGTGGCGCCGTCCTCGGGAGCGGGATCAGCCCCCATGCTGCCCCCACCGAGCCTGGCCGTACAATGGTTGTCAAGTCAGCGATGAATCCACGATGGGTTGGGATCCAGCCGTTCTGCGTAAATACAACACCACCGGTCATTTCCGACTGATCAATCAGCTGCGCTCCGAACTCAAGGGCAACCCCCTCATCCGCCCCAAGGACGGCGAGACCGTGGGTGCCGCCAACCGCAGTAAGAGCCTCACCCGGGCCCTTCAGAACCGTTCCCAGGCAGGGGGTTACGGCCGCAGTCGCCGTCCGATTCAGACCCCCCAGGCCGCTGTCCCTGCCCCCCTTCCCCTGATCGCTCCGGAGCAGGTATCGCTGGACAGTGCAGAAAGTCAGGAGGCGGCCAATGCCCGCAGCTTCCGCGAACGGCTCAACGCCATCGAGATGCGCTGAAGCCGCCAAAGGGGTTCCGTCGCATTCACCCCGCCTGGTCTTTTGACCGGGGGGGGGGAAGGACTTGACCGACTGAAAATGGCGGCCTGAAAAGAAGTGGATCCCATGGCATGGGATCTCCACAATGGCTCGGGGGAGACTTGAACTCCCGACCTTGGGGTTATGAATCCCACGCTCTAACCAGCTGAGCTACCGAGCCAATTGATGGGATCCTAGACGATCACCTTCACAGCCCCCGAGCCGCATCAGGCCCGGGGTGGGAGCATCTGCAGGGGGTTGATGGCGCCGCGGCCGGGGGGGTGAATCTCGAAGTGCAGGTGGGGGCCGGTGCTGCGGCCGGTGCTGCCCATCTGGCTGATCACCTGCCCCTGGGCCACCGCGTCGCCCTTGCTCACGAGCAGACGGCTGTTGTGGGCGTACAGGCTGCGGCTGCCATCCGGGTGGGCGATCTCCACGAGGTAGCCATAGCCGCCCTCATGCCAGCCGGCGAAGGAGACCTGACCCTCCTTGGCGGCCATGATCGGCGTGCCGACGTTGTTGGCGACATCGATGCCCTTGTGCATCCGTCCCCATCGCCAGCCGAAGCCGGAGGTGAACACCCCTTTGGTGGGCCAGATCCAGGTGGTGGAGGGGGCGGTGCTGCCGCCGTTGAACTGGGGCTGGGGGTCGTCACCGAAGTCAGGGATGTCGGGCCAGCTGAGGCCGCCGCTCGTTGAGGGCTTCAGGCCCAGCAGCATGCGGGTCCGGCCGGGGGCCGACTGGGCAAGTCGCACCTGGCTGCCCACCACAAGCCGGGCCGTTTCCAGGCCTGGATTCAGACGAACCAGCTCGGCCACGCTGAGGCCGTAGCGCTGGGCCAGCTTCAGCACGGTGTCGCCAAAGCGCACCACGCCGTCGTTTTCCACCGGCGGTGGGGTGGAGACAGGGGGGGACTGGCGCTGGACCGAGGTGTCGAGGGAGGCAATGCGACCGAGGCGCTCCTTGCCACGGGAGGGCACCACGAGCCAGTCGCCGTTGCCAAAGCGATGGTCTTCATCCACGTCGTTCAGACGGGCCAGGCGGCTCTCGTCAAGGTCGAGGGCCGTGGAGAGCTCCTCGATGGAGACGGCACGGCGCACCTTGACCCAGACCCGATCAGCGGAAGTGGGCAGGGACGCCAGAAGAGTTTCGGTGGACACCGTGCTGGGGGTGTCGTCAGCCAGGACAGCCACGAGCGGCACGACGGCCGGTGTGGAGAGCAGAAAGGGAAGAATCAAGCGGAAAGGCTTCATGCATTTCACATCCATCGGACAAAACCCAGCAGAGAAGCCAACATCTGCGGGTCGGCCAGAGAGTAGCGCTATGAACCTCCTGCAGCAAGGTTCATCAGGCACAACTCGGTCCGGACACCGGGGGCCAGCCGATCCGGGCTCAGGGTTCGCTGCCCCCGTCCGGCCCCAGCTGGCGCAGGGCCTCGAACAGCACGATGCCAACGGACACCGAGAGATTCAGGCTGCGCACACCCCCTTCGCCGTGGCGGGCCCGGCGGGCCATGGGGATCGTGAGCCGCGCCTCGGCCGTCGCCTGCAGGGCGTTCGGTAATCCGTCCGTCTCCCGTCCGAACAGCAGCCAGTCGTCGTTGCGGAAGCGGAAGTCCGTGTAGGCCGCCTCCACCTGGCTGCTGAGGGCGATCAGGCGGCCGCCCCGCCGTTGCCGTTCGGCCAGGAAGCAGCCCAGGTCGCTGTGGCGCTGCAGCGACACCCAGGGCCAGTAGTCCAGGCCGGCCCGGCGCAGATGGCGGTCGCTGATCGTGAAACCGAGCGGTTCGATCAGATGCAGCTCCGTGGCTGTGGCGGCGCAGGTGCGCGCCACGTTGCCCGTGTTCGGGGGAATCTGGGGCTGGTACAGAACGACGCGGGGCATGGGGCGTGGCCCTCAGTGCTCGGCAGGGACGGGCTGGCTGAGGGCCAGCAGGTCGATGGCGCGGCCCTGCAGGACGAGCCAGGCGGCCGCGCTCTGGCCCTGGAGCTCCTGCTGCATCGCCCCCAGCCGGTCGCGGAAGCGTGACCCAGCGGCGGTGCTCGGCACCACGCCCCAGCCCGTTTCCTCGCAGACGACCACCAGGGGCGCCCGGCAGCGGCCCATGGCCGTGATCAGGTCGGCGCAGCGGAGCTCCCAGGCCTCCGGCTCCAGATCCAGATGGGCCGCCACCCAGGTGCCGAGGGAATCCACCAGCCCCAGCTGGACCGGTTCCAGGTCGGCGAGGGCGGCAGCGAGTTCACCGCCCACCTCTCGGCAACCCCACTGCGGCGGGCGCCGCTGGCGATGGCGCTGCAGCCGCTCCTGCCAGGAGGGGTCATCGGGCAGCGAGGGACCGGTGGCCAGATACACCACGGCCAGGCCGCTCCGGGCCGCCAGATGCTCGGCCCAGCGGCTCTTGCCCCCCCGCGAAGGCCCGCTGACGAGGGTGAGGAGCGGCTGGGGAGGCTCCTCGGCGAGGGACTCAACCGCCACCGTTCATGTTGCGCAGGGTGGCCACGGAAGAGGGCGAGACGCGGTTGAGGTAGCGGAAGATCCAGTACTTGAAGATCGTGGCCAGCACCACCGGGAAGGTGGCGATGAAGAGCATCACGAAGTTCTCCCTGGCCGGCAATCCGAGATGGTTGGCGATGCCATCGAGCAGCACGGTCCAGCCTTCCGGACTGTGGAATCCCACGAAGATGTCCGTGAACAGGATGATGGCGAACGCCTTGGCACTGTCACTCAGCCCGTACACCAGTTCATCAATGAAGCCCCGCAGCACCTGGATGTCGCGCCGCCCGAAGATGGCGATCATCACAAAGCCGATGAAGCCGGAGATGTCCGCCAGGACGTTCTTGATGGCATGGGTGCTCTCCTGATCGGCCTCCTCCTTGAGGATCTGGGCCCGCTTGGACAGCTCCAGCTGCAGCTCCTCTCGGCTGGGCAGCGGCTTGCCCTCCAGCAGGGCATCGAACTCGATCTCCGCCTGGTAGACCCGCAGCTTCTCGACGGCCCTCTCCTCGAGCTGGGGCTTGGGGTAGGTGAGGAAGGCGTTGTCGGGGGCGAAACGATCCACCAATGGCGACACGATGTAAGTTCGGCTCACCTGCTGAACCAGCACCGGCACCAGAATCAGCAGCAGCAGGATGCGCAGGGAAACGAGGGTGGAATCGCGGCGGCGGCGGAAGCCCGCCACCACACTCGCCTCCGCTTCCGGGTCGAGCTGGCGGCGCACCGAGTCGACCACGCTCACCAGGCTGCGGGGCAGCATCTCCGGCGAGCGGCTGAGGGCCGGCAACTCCTCCCGTGCCACCGCGTAGCGGGCGGTGACCGTGTCGATCAGCTGGAACTGGCGCAGTTCCTGGCCGGAGAGTTCCTGCCGGTAGGGGGCCAGCACTGTCCGAGCCTGACGGCAGACCTGCAGGGCGGCCCTGAAGCGGCGCAGCACCTGGGCCTGCATCGCCCGCGGAATGCTCAGCTCCAGCTCAGGACGCACCGGACGGTCGTTGTAGTGCTCCATCTCGATGCTCTGAATGAGCAGGGCGGCTTCGTAGCCGCGCTCGAGATCGGCGCTCAGGTCCAGAGACTGGGCCCGCCCGAAGGTACCCATCCAGTTCGTCAGTCCCATGGGGAGGCGGCTATTGGGGGAATCAACGGGAGAAGACCCACCAGGTGACCATCGGCACCACGGTCCCCACCACCAGAAGAACGATCACCCAGGTGAAGGCGTTGCTGCTGGAGGTTTCCTCACGGGTGGGAATGTTGCTGACGACGGCGGCGGTCTCCTCGACGACGGGTTCCCCGGGATCTTCACCGCCCTGGAGAACAGTGGCAAGGCGTTGCAGGGCATCGACGGCGGCCTGGCGATAGCGATCACCGCTGCGCAGGGGCTGGGCCATCGTGGTGGCGGCGGTGCTGTCCAGCAGCTCGGTGGGCAGCTGCCGGTCGAGGGGGGCCTGGGCGGCAATGGCCGTGGCCCGGGTCTGGGTGTCGATCAGGAGCAGCAGCAGGGGATCCGGGCTGGTGCCCGCTGGAGGATCAGCCGTCCAGCGCTCCAGGAGCTGGTCGGCCAGGCTGTGGAGACCCAGGCCGTAGTCGAGCCGCGTGAGGGTGATCAGCCGGGCATCGACCCGTTCAGCGGAGAAGCTCTCCAGCTGGTGCTCGATCTCGGCCTTGCCGGCCCGGCTGAGCACCTTGGCGTCATCAAGCACGTGCTCGGCCGGTGGGCGGGGGGGCAGATCGGTGGCGGAGACGGCCAGGGCGGCAGCGACAGGAGCGACCATCACCAGGACAAGGGCCAGCACCAGGGAGAGCAGGGACCGGCGCAGGGGGGTCTCGGAAGCCAAGGCCATCGTGCAAGACGCCACCAGTCTGCCGTTGCCGCTGCGTTCCGGCATCCTGAAGGCTCCATTGGTACCCGATCTCCACGATGGCGATGCCCGCCGCCGCCCGCGTTGTTCTGGCCTGTGGTCTGACGGGACTGGGCCTGGTGGTGCTCAACCAGATGACTGCCCCCAGCCTCGACCCGTCCCTGGAGCGGGCCTCGGTGCTGGGCAGCATCCTGTCGGTGCTGCTGCTGCTGGTGGCCCTGCTGTGGCAGCGGGTGGAGCCCGTGGCGCCGGAGCGGGTACCGCTGGAGGGGCGTGAGGGTCTCCAACTGGCACCGGATCTGGACGCTCCCCTGGCCGAAGAGCTGGGCTGGGGCAGCACGATGCTCTTGACCGCCACGCCAGCGGCCGTGGTGCTCCTGCACTGGCGCGGCCGGATCCTGCTGGAACGGGGTCTGCTGGGAAGCGGTGGCTTCCGGCCGGGGGCGATCTGCCTGCGCAGCATGGCCACCGGCAAGGCGATCTCCCTGGTGGATCTGAAGCTCTACCCGGGTCGGGAGGAGTTCGCCACCCTGCCCGCCGGACTGCCGGCCGTGCTGGTCCAGCCGCTGGGGCAGGAGGGGGTGCTGGTGCTGGGCGGCTGGTCGCCACGTTGTTTCAGCCGCAGCGATCTGACCTGGGTGGAAGGCTGGGGCCGGCGCCTCACAGGCGAATTGGCTCGGGTTTCGGCCGAGGAGGAGCCGGCCTGGCCGGCGTCTTCGACGGCGGCACCTGGAACTGGCTGAACACCTGCCCGCCCGGA
>NZ_JAGQBG010000090.1 GCF_024345515.1 Cyanobium sp. N5-Cardenillas | reverse complement strand
GAACTCACCCAGAACGCGGCTGGTGAGGGCATCGATCTGAGCGATTCCGATGCCCTCGACGCGTTCCAGCAGGAGGTGATCGACAGTCTCGAGGAGCTGTGCAGCTGAAGGCGCCCGCCGGCGGCGCCGGGGCTCAGCCGTAGAAGAAGGCGATTTCCTTGTCCTTGAGCCCCTCCCAGCCGGCCTCCCGCAGGCGTTGGTCAAGGGTCAGGCGATCAAAGTGCTTGGCACCGGTGCGCACGATCCGGTTGCGCATCGACTTCTGGACCCCACTGCGGGCCCGGCGGCCCTCCAGCTCCATCACTTCGCCATAGAGGGAGAGCATGGCGGCCGGAATCGGCGTGCCGTCAAGGTCGACACCGGCCGCAATGGCGTCATCGACGCCGCCGGGTCCTGCGATGGCCATGGCGAGGGAGGCAAAGGGTGCCCAAAGCCTGCCATGGCCAGGTGAGCCTCAGGCGCTGAAGTACCGCGCCTGGCTGTGCAGGGCCACCAGAGCCGTGGTGCTCTGCTCCGGCTCCAGCTGGTCGCTCTCATCCATCGTCAGGCCGATGCGGTCGGTGTCCAGCCAGGCGAGCTGCTGGCGGGAGTCGGCCACGTTCGGACAGGCGGGGTAACCGAAGGAGTACCGGCTGCCCCGGTAGCGCTGGGCCAGCACGTCCCTCAGGGCGGTGGGCTCGTCGTCGGCGAATCCCATCTCCCTTCGGATGCGGGCATGGGTCCATTCGGCCAGGGCCTCGGCCATCTGGACCGCCAGGCCATGGAAGTAGAGGTAGTCGCTGTAGCGATCGGCCTTGAACAGCTGCTGGGCGAAGCTGGTGGCGCCTTCCCCCATGGTGACGGCCTGCATCGGCAGCACGTCAGCCGGCCGCAGGGCGCCGTCCGGGTCCGGCTCCAGGTCGCGGTAGAAATCGGCGATGCAGTAGCGGTTGCCGCTCCGCTGGCGTGGCAGCACAAAACGCCCCAGCTCCTGCCCGACGGCCGCCGCTGGCGCCCCGGCCGCCATCCCCGCAGGGTCGAACACCACCAGGCCAGTGCCGTCGCGGCCGCAGGGGAAGTAGCCGTAGGCCACCCGGGGGGTGAGCAGGTTTTCGGCGCGGCAACGTGCAAGCCACTCCTGCAGCACCGGTTCCGCCGTCTCGGCCAGCATCGCCTCGTACTCCTGCCGGCTCTGCTGCTGGGTCTTGCGCAACTGCCACTGGCCGGCGAACAGGGCGTTGCGATCGAGGTAGGCGAAGACCTCGTCAAGGTCGATGGCCGTCTCGGTGAGCACCTTGGTGCCCCAGAACGGCGGGGCGATCGCCGCTTCGGCCGGCACGGCCGCGGAACGCTCCTCGCTGGCGGCCGGTGGGGCTTCGGCCTGAGCGCTGGTGGCGCTCTCCACGGCGGCCTCCTGCGGGGAGTCCTCTGCGCCTGCCGCCGGGGCGGCGGGGTCACCCAGACCCAGCCCCTCGGGGGCGCCGTCGAGGAATCCCTCGTGGTCGTCCCAGCGGCCGCCGGTCTTGGCGTCCATCAGGGCGTCCATGAAGCGCAGGTCGGCGAAGGCGTCACGGCCGTAGATCACCTGGCCCCGGTAGGCCTGGCGGCAGTCACCGTGGACGAACCGGGGGGTCAGGGCCGCACCGCCGAGGATCACGGGCACGGAGATGCCGACCGCATTGAAGGTTTCGAGGTTGTCCTTCATGAAGGCCGTGGATTTCACCAGCAGGCCGCTCATGGCGATGCAGTCGGCCTCGTGCTTTGTCTGGGCCTCGACGATCGCGTCGACGCTCTGCTTGATGCCCAGGTTGATCACCTCATAGCCATTGTTCGTGAGGATGATGTCCACCAGGTTCTTGCCGATGTCGTGCACGTCGCCCTTGACGGTGGCGATCAGGAACTTGCCCTTGCTGCTCGATTCGCCCTCCTTGCGCTCCATGTGCGGCTCGAGAAAGGCCACCGCCGCCTTCATCGTTTCGGCGCTCTGCAGCACGAAGGGCAACTGCATCTGGCCGGAGCCGAACAGCTCACCCACCACCTTCATGCCATCCAGCAGGAAGGTGTTGATGATCTTCAGGGGGGGATGTTCCGCCAGGGCCAGCTGCAGGGCGGGCTCCAGGCCGATGCGTTCGCCGTCGATGATGTGCTGCTTGAGCCGCTCTTCGAGCGGCAGATCGGCCAGCGACGGGCCCGAAGCCCGGGCCTCCCTGGCGCTCACCCCCTCGAACTCGGTGGTCAGCAGGGTGAGGGGATCATGGACGCAGATTCCGTCCTCGAAACGCCGCCGGTCGTGGATCAGATCGCGGCAGATCTGCTGATGTTCCTCGCTGATCTTCGCCAGCGGCAGAATCTTCGCCGGACTGACGATGGCGGCGTCCATGCCGGCCTGGCAGCAGTCGTGCAGGAAGACGGAATTGAGCACGATGCGGGCGGCCGGAGAGAGCCCGAAGCTGACGTTGCTGACCCCCAGCACCACGTGAACCCCGGGAAGTTCGCTGCGGATGCGGCGGATCGCCTCGATCGTGGCCGCCGCATTGGCCCGGTCCTCTTCGATACCCGTGGAAATCGGCAGGGCGAGGGGGTCGTAGAAGATTTCGTGGGCCGGCAGGCCGAACTCAACCGCATCCCGGTAGGCCCGCTGGGCGATGGCGAACTTGCGCTCGGCGGTGCGGGCCATGCCCTCCTCGTCGATCGTTCCCACCACCACCCCGGCGCCGTAGTCACGGGCCAGTTCGAGCACCTTGAAGAAGCGCTCGTCGCCGTCTTCGTAGTTGGTGGAGTTGAGAATGCACTTGCCACCGGCCACCTTGAGGCCCGCTTCCATCTTCTGCCACTCGGTGGAGTCGAGCATCAACGGCAGGTTGACGTTGGTGACTAGGCGGCTCACCAGATCGTGCATGTCCTTGACCCCATCCCGCCCCACGTAGTCGACGTTCACATCGAGCACGTGGGCGTTCTCCTTCACCTGGCCCCGGGCCACCGCCACCAGGCCATCCCAGTCCTCGGCGTTGAGCAGCTCGCGCACCTTCTTAGAGCCGCTGGCATTGAGCCGCTCGCCGATGATCAGGAAGGAGTTGTCCTGGACGTAGGGGGTGACGCCATAGATCGACGCCACCGCCGGCTCGTAGTGGAGCGGCGGCCTCTCCAGGCGTTGCTGGGGCTGTCGCACCTGGCGCTGGGCCGGTTTCAGGCCGGCGGCGAGCTCCGCCAGGGCACCGATGTGGGCCGGAGTGGTGCCACAGCAGCCACCGATCACCTGCACGCCGAGATCCTCGACGAAGTGCATCATCTGCATCCGCATCTCGGTGGGGGTGAGCCGGTAGTGGGCCACCCCGCCGATGTTCTCGGGCAGTCCCGCGTTGGGAATGCAGCTCACCACGAAGGGACTGTGCTGGCTCAGGTAGCGGATGTGCTCCTTCATCTGCTCGGGCCCCGTGGCGCAGTTGAGGCCGAGCACATCGATCGGGAAGGGCTCCAGGATCGCCACCACCGCGGCGATGTCGGAGCCGACCAGCATGGTGCCGGTGGTTTCCATCGTCACCGAGACCATCAAAGGCCGCCGCTCCCCAGCGGCACAGAAGGCCTCCTCGATCCCCTGCAGGGCCGCCTTGATCTGCAGCACGTCCTGGCACGTCTCGACGATGAACAGGTCGACGTCGCCGGCGATCAGGCCGGCGGCCTGCTCCCGGAACGAGGCCTTCATCGTGTCGAAGTCGATGTGCCCCAGGGTGGGGAGCTTGGTGGTGGGGCCCATCGATCCCGCCACGAAACGGGGCTTGGCCGGGGTGCTGAAGGCGGCGGCCATCTCGCGGGCCAGTTCAGCCGCCCGGCGGTTGATGGCGAAGGCCTGCTGCTCCAGTCCGTACTCGGCCAGCACGATCGAGGCCGCCCCGAAGGTGTCCGTTTCGATCACATCGCAGCCCGCCTCCAGGAACTGGCGGTGCACCGCCTGAACCGCATCGGGCCGGGTGAAGACGAGGTTCTCGTTGCAGCCTTCGAGGGCCGCGCCACCGAAATCCTCCGCCGTCAGGTCCATCTCCTGCAGGGAAGTGCCGGTGGCACCGTCGAAGACGAGTACGGGACGTTCCGGACCATGCAACCAGTCGAGGAAGCTGATGCGATCGGTGGGGCAGTGGATGGCGGCGGAGACAACCATCAGGCGTCGAGGCGGATGCGGGTGACCCAGTGGTCATAGGAAGGATCGCGGCCCTCCGTGATCGCCGTGAGGCGGTCGCGGAGGCACTCCATCACGGGGCGGTGGCTGGAGAGGTCGGTGGATTCGATGCGCCGCACCGGGGTGACCCTGGCGGCGGTGCCACTGAGGAACACCTCGTCGGCGATCATCAGTTCGGTCTTGTCGACCGCCCGCTCTAGGACGGGGATGTCCATCGCTCGCGCCAGCTCCATGATGCTGGCGCGGGTGATGCCCTCAAGGATGTCCTGGTCGACGCCGGGGGTGATCAGGACGCCGTCCCGGACGATGAACAGATTCATGCCGCTGGCCTCACTCACCTTGCCGCGACTGTTGAGCAGCAGGGCCTCGTCGAAGCCGCTCTTGACCGCTTCGGTCTTGGCCAGCGAACTGGTGATGTAGGCGCCACTGATCTTGCCCCTCAGGGGCAGGGAGCGGTCCTCCTGGCGGCACCAGCTGCTGATCCGGCAGCTGACCCCCTCGGGGGAGAGATAGTCGCCCATCTCAATGCCGTAGATGAGAAAGTCGGTCTGGATGTTGTGCAGCCGCGGGGCGATGCCGAGGTCGCTCGTGTAGACGAACGGCCGCAGGTAGATCGGGCAGGTGGGTCGGTTGGCCTGCAGAAAGGCCGTGATGGCGCTGTGAATCGTCTCCTCGGCCAGCTCGGTCAGCAGCAGCCGGGCGCTCTGGCTGAGGCGGCGGGCATGGCGATCGGCGCGGAACAGCAGGATCTCGTTGTTGTCGGCGGGATTGGGCAGGGCCCGCATGCCGCCGAAGGCGCCCGTGCCGTAGTGCAGCGCATGGGTGGCCACCGACAGGGTGGCTTCAGCAAAGGGGACGCACTGTCCGCCGAACCAGGCGTAGGGCAGGAACTGGTGCATGGAGGGCGGTGGCGACGATGCGATCTTCTCACCGCGTTCGGCAGGATGGGGGCATGCATCGACTCGCGCCCATACCCGGGGACAGGACGGAGGACGACGGGGCCCTCTTCGTGGAACAGCCACCGGCGCCGGTGGTGCTGCTCAGCAGCGCCGATACGGATCTGCTGGCGGTGTCCCAGCTGCTCGCGGCCGAGCCGGCGCTGCTGCCGGCGGAGCTGAGGGCCCTCAACCTCGCGGCCCTGCAGCATCCGGCGGTGATCGACCACTACGTGGCCACCACCCTGGCCAGCACCCGACTGGTGGTGGTGCGCCTGCTGGGGGGACGGGGCCATTGGAGCTATGGCCTGGAGTGCCTGCGCCACTGGGTGGAGGGCGGCGAGGGCCGCCAGTTGCTGGTACTGGCCGGCACCGCCGAGGAGGAGCAGGCCCTTGCCTGCCTCGGCAGCCTCGATGGCCCCCTGGCCCTGGCCTGCGCGGCCTGCCTGCGGGAGGGGGGTGCGGCCAATCTGCGCCTGCTTCTGCAGACACTGGCGGCCCTGCTGGCGGGCGAGAACCCCGAGCCCCCCCGCCCCATTCCAGCGGCCGATCCCCTGCCCCACGACTGGCGTGACGAGCCCGGCTCCCGGGTGGGGGTGATCCTTTACCGAGCCCTCTGGCAGGCGGCGGATCTGGCCCTCATGGAGGCACTGCTGGAGGCCCTGCGCGGCCAGGGGCTGGCACCGCGGGGTCTATGGGTCAGCAGCCTGCGGGACAGGGCCGTGCAGCGGGGCGTGGCCGATCTCCTGGGCCGGGAGCAGGTGCAGGCGGTGCTCTGCGGCACGGGCTTCGCTTCGGTGTCATTTGAGGAGGCGGGCTTGGGGGCCCCCCTGTGGGACCGGTTGGGGGTTCCCGTGCTGCAGGTGCTCTGCAGTGGCCGCAGCCGGGAGGCCTGGCGCCAGAGCAGCATCGGCCTGGCCCCGCTTGACCTCAGCCTGCAGGTGGCCCTGCCGGAGCTGGATGGGCGCCTCACGACCCGGGTGGGCGCCTTCAAGGAACGCAGCGCCACCAGCGACACCCTCGCCACCGCCCTGCACCACTACGAACCGGACCGGGAGCGGCTCGACTGGATCGCCCAGCTCACCGGTGCCTGGATCAGGCTGCGGCTGACGCCCGCTCCCGAGCGGCGGGTGGCCCTGGTGCTGGCCAACTACCCCAACCGCAACAGCCGCCTGGCCAATGGTGTGGGCCTGGACACCCCCGCCAGCGCCACCCTGATGCTCGGCTGGCTGGCGGAGGCCGGCTACGACCTGGGGGTGGCCGCGGATCTGCCTGTCGATGGCGATGCCCTGATTCACCGGCTGCTGGAGGGCCGCAGCAACGACCCGGAGAGCGGCCATCGGCCTCCCCTGGCCCACCTGCCCTTGCCCACCTACCAGGCCTGGTATGCCACCCTGCCCGCAGAGGGCCGCCAGCGGCTGGAGGCGGTCTGGGGGCCGCCCGACACCGACGCGGGACTGGAGCCGGCCCCAGCGGCCGAAGGGCCGGCCTTCCCGGTGCGGGGGCTGCGTTTCGGCCGGGTGCTGCTGCTGATCCAGCCCGAGCGCGGCTACGACCGGGATCCGAGCCTCAGCTACCACAGCCCCGATCTGCCCCCCACCCACGCCTACCTGGCCCAGTACCTCTGGCTGCGCCAGAGCTTCGGCGCCCAGGTGGTGGTGCACGTGGGCAAGCACGGCAATCTCGAATGGCTGCCGGGCAAGGGGCTGGGGCTGTCGCAGGACTGCGTCCCCGAGTGGGCCCTGGGGCCCCTGCCGCACCTCTACCCCTTCATCGTCAACGACCCGGGCGAGGGCAGCCAGGCCAAACGTCGGGCCCAGGCCGTGATCCTCGACCACCTGACCCCGCCCCTGGGACGGGCCGGCCTGCACGGCGACCTGCAGGGCCTGGAAGCCCTGCTGGATGAGTACTGGGAGGCGCGGCAGCTCGGCAGTGCCCGGGCCCCCCTGCTGCGGGAGCGCCTGGGCACCCTGCTGGAGCAACTGCAACTGCCCGCCATGGCCCTGGTGGATCTGGAAGCGCGCCTGGAGGCGGCCGACGGCTACCTGTGTGAACTGAAGGAAGCCCAGATCCGCCTCGGTCTGCACACGTTCGGCACCCTGCCGGCGCCGGCGAAGCTGGCCGAACTGCTGCTCTGCCTGGCCCGGGCGCCCCAGGCGGGACAGCCGGGCCTCAACCAGGCGCTCGCCCTCGACCTTGGACTGGACCTTGACCCCTGGTCCGATGCGGAGGAGGCCCCCCTCACCCCCGCCGACCGCCAGCGCCTGGCTGGCCTGGCAGAGCCTGGCAGCCTGCTACGACATGCCGGCGACGGGGTGGCCCTGCTGGAGGCCCGTGCCCTGGACCTGGTGCAGGAGGAGCTGGGCAGAGCCCCCATGGCCTCGGCTGAGTCGCCAAGGGAGCCGGGGACCGCCACCGAACGGGCCCTGCAGCACCTGCGCCAGAAACTGCTGCCGCCGTTGCTGGCCTGCGGCGATGCGGAACGCCAGGCCCTGCTGACGGGCCTCGCCGGCGGCCGCATCGCTGCCGGGCCCTCGGGGGCACCCACCCGCGGCCGGCCGGATCTGCTGCCCACCGGCCGCAACTTCTACAGCGTCGATCTGCGCGGCCTGCCGACGGAGGCCGCCTGGGACCTGGGACGACGCAGCGCCGAGCTGCTGCTGCAGCTCCATCTGCAGGAGGAGGGCGACGACCTGCGCACCCTGGCCCTGTCGGTGTGGGGGACCGCCACCATGCGCAATGGCGGCGAGGACATCGGCCAGGCCCTGGCCCTGATGGGGGTGCGGCCCGTCTGGGATGGCCCGACCCGGCGGCTGGTGGATGTGGAGGTGATTCCCCTGCGCCTGCTCGGGCGCCCACGGGTGGACGTGACCCTGCGCATCTCCGGCCTGTTCCGCGATGCCTTTCCCCAGCTGGTGGGGTGGTTCAACCGCGCCACCCGCCTGGTGGCGGCCCTGGCGGAAGATCCCGGTGACAATCCCCTGGCGGCCTCAGCCCGGCTGGAAGGCCACGGGGGACGCATCTACGGCTCGGCGCCCGGCGCCTACGGGGCCGGTCTGCAGGGCCTGATCGAGAGCGGCCACTGGGAGGAGCGCCGTGACCTGGGCGAGGCGTTCCTCAACTGGAGCTCCTGGCGCTACGACGGCGACCCCGGCGATGGGGCCAGCGGCGGGGCCATCGCCGCCACGGCCGACCGCGGCGGGCTTGAACGGCGCCTGGCCCAGGTGCAGGTGGTGTTGCACAACCAGGACAACAGGGAGCACGACCTGCTGGATTCCGACGACTACTACCAGTTCCAGGGGGGCCTCAGCGCCGCCGCCGAGGGGCTCCAGGGCCAGGCCCCGGCCCTCTGGTTCGGTGACCACTCCCGCAGCCAGCGGCCCCGCCTGCACCGCCTCGAGCGGGAATTCGACAAGGTCCTGCGCTCCAGGCTGCTCAATCCCCGCTGGATCGGGGCCATGCAGGAGCACGGTTACAAGGGCGGCTTCGAGATGGCTGCCAGCCTCGACTACCTGTTCGCCTATGACGCCAGCACCGGGCGGGTACCGGACTGGGGCTACGGCGCCATCAGCGCCGCCTGGCTGGAGGACGGGACCGTGCGGGAGTTTCTGAGACGCTCCAATCCCTGGGCCCTGCGCGACATGGCCGAGCGGCTGCTGGAGGCCCACCACCGGGGGCTTTGGGAAGGGGCCGATCCCCAGCGGCTGCAAGGGCTGCAGGCCCTGTTGCTGGAGAGTGAGGGCCTGGTGGAGCAACGCTGAACCAGGCCCCCCAGTCCGTCCTGGGGATCAGAGGTCGAGGTCCCGCACCATCGAGCGGAAGGGATCCGTGTTGCCAGGCTTGGCGGGCTGCTGGGTGATCTTCGGCTGGCTCTGGGCTTCGGCCTCCTTCTGTTGCTTCGCCGCCGCCGCACCACCGGGGACGTTGGTGGGGGTGACGGAGGCCCCCTTCATGCGCTGTCCCAGCTCGGCCGCGCTCATCTGCTGGGCGAAGGTCTTCTTGACGGGCTTGGGGATGCCACCGGTGAGGTTCCCGGAACCCTTCTCCGTGGGCTGGATCCCGGCCAGACCAGGGGTCATCTTCTCCACCCGGGCCTCCATGGAAGCCACCTCGGCCACCATCTCCTTGTCGCCGGGGCTGTCGGCGTTGCCGGGGAAGGTGTGGCGGATCGTGTTCGACCGCTTCATGAACTGGACATCGCCAAGGCTGGTGGAGGCCTCGGGATCGAGGAAGAAGGTCTCGGCCTTGGGTTTGGCCTTGGCGGCAGCCTCAGGATTGGTCACCGAGGCGGCACGGGAACCGAACAGACGATCGAGCAGGCCCATCGACGCAAGGAGAAACGTGTCAGCAAACCCTAGCGGCCGTGGAGCTCCAGCCCATGGGTATCCGTACCACAACTCATCAGAAGGCCCCGCCGTTCCAGATCCGCCGCGATCGCCTCGCACACCAGTTCCGTGGGTTGCCAGCGGGGCCGCATGGCGTAGTCGTACCAGACTTCGGCGCCGTCGAAGCCCAGGTCCGCCGCCGCCGCGATCAGGCGCTGGTGGGGCAGGCGATAGCGGGCGGGGTGCGCCAGCAGCGCCAGGCCCCCGGCGGCCTGGATCGCCGCCACCACCGCCTTGGCCCCCAGGGCCGGTCCGATCACGGACGTGCCCTGGAGGTAGGGGTGGAGGGAGGGATGATCCGCGGCGAAACCCAGACCGAGGACGTGGACCAGGCATCCCTCCAGCAGGCAGCTGATCTCCACCCCCCGCCAGAGGACGGGGGCCGGCTCGCCCCGCCGCCTGTGAGCCTCAAAGGCGGAAGCGATGGCCCCGTGGGCCGCCAGGGCGTGGTGATCGGTGACGGCCAGGTGCTCCAGGCCGATGGCCACGGCCTCAGCCGCCAGCTGCTCGGGGTGGAGGCTGCCGTCGCTGTGGATCGTGTGGCAGTGGAAATTGAGCCGCTGCGGGCAGCTGTCGGCCCGCACCTGGCGCAGCACCGGGGTGAGGGGATGGGCAAGAGCCTCAGGCCGCAGCACCGCCGCTCTCCTGCTGGGTCTGCCGTTCGCTGCGCAGCCGCCGCCAGCGCGCATAGAACTGGATCGAAGCCGCCATGAACACCACCAGGGCCACCAGGAACCAGGTGGCGGCACCGGTGGGGAACTGGTTCTTGAACACCACCAGCATCACCACCAGCACCAGCATCAGCGTCGGCAGTTCGTTGAGGGCCCGCAGCTGGCGGCCGCTCCAGCGGTACTCGCCGCGGTGCAGCTGGCCCATCAGCCGGTAGCAAAGGTGGTGGTAGACGAGCAGCCCCGCCACGACGGCCAGCTTGGCGTGCATCCAGGTCGGCTTGAGCCAGGCCGGCTCGACCAGCAGCAGACCCACCGCCATCGCCACGGCCACCACCATCCCCGGTGTGGTGATGATGTTGGCCAGACGCCGCTCCATCAGGCCGTACTGCTCCTCGAAGGCCTGCCGCAGGGGGGGATCCAGTTCGGCCGCTTCCCGGTGGTAGATGAACAGCCGCACCAGGTAGAACAGCCCGGCGAACCACACCACCACCCCGATGATGTGGAGGGTCTTGAACCAGAGGTAGGCCTCGGGGGGCCAGCTCACGGCCAGGGACAGCGGCAGCGTCATGTCAGGACCTGGGGGCACCGGAGGGTGCTTCGGATGGCCAAGTTAGTCGGCAGTAGCGGCGGGCCACGGCGGCGGCGTAGGCCCGATCCACGGGCCCCAGCTGTGGACTGATGCCCCCGTTGCGACAGTCCACCAGGATCCGCTCGCGATGGTTCTCCTGGTCGCCCACCCGGAGCCTGAGCTGCCAGTGGTACTTGGCACTGCGGCTGATCTCGTCACCACAGACCGGCCCGACGCAGAGGCCCGGCGCGGCCAGCGTCGCCCGCCCGGCAGAAGGCAGCAGCAGCCAAAGGGCCAGAAGTCCAGCCCAAAGCCACCTGGAGACCAGCCCAGCGACCCCCCACCCCCCTGCGACCCTCATCCCGCCAGCTCCAGGGGTGGCTCCTCGCCTTCAGCCCCGGATTCGGGCCCATCCAGGGGGGGATGGAAGTGCTCCCACACCTGCCGCGCCATCGCCGGTCCGATCCCTGGGACGGCGGCGATCTGCTCGGGGCTGGCCAGCTGGATCGCGTCGATCGAGCGGAAGTGGGCCAGCAGATCCTTGACCCGCTTGGGGCCGAGTCCGGCGATGTCACTGAGTCGGGAGCGCTTCATCCGCTCGCCGCGCTGCTGGCGGTGGAAGCTCACGGCGAAGCGGTGGGCCT
>NZ_JAGQBG010000009.1 GCF_024345515.1 Cyanobium sp. N5-Cardenillas | reverse complement strand
AGCAGCAGGGCATCGCCGGGCCGCAGCGGCCCCTTGACCCAGTGGGCCGCCGGCGCCACCCGGCCGTTCACGGTCAGGGCCAGGGCAAGCCCGGCTCCGTCGCGGCCCTCCAGGGTGTGGCCGCCGACCAGGGCGGCCCCGAGGGGATCGAGCACCGAGCGCACCCCGGCCAGGGTCTGCAGCAGCAGCTCCTCCTGCACCGCTGCGGCGGCCTCCGGCACCGTCACCAGGGCCTGCACGCTCTCCACGGTGGCGCCGCTGGCCCAGAGGTCGCTGCAGGCATGCAGGGCGGTGAGCCGCCCGTTCAGCCAGGGGTCCTCCACCAGAGCCGGGAATCCATCGACGCTCTGCAGCAACAGGTCGCCGTCGGCGCCGCTGCCCACCACGGCCGCGTCCTCCACCGGCCGCGGCGCTCCGTCGGGGTCGAGGCGGGCCAGGGCGGCCGCCAGGGGGGCGGCTCCCAGCTTGGCGGCGCAGCCGCGGCAGGCCATGGCGGGCGCGGCCATGGGCTGGAGCGTGGCGAAGCGGGCCATGAAGGCCCGGTCGATGCGCTGCTTCCAGCGCCAGATCCACGCCGATGGCCCCACGGCCAAGGGGCCGTAGAACGCCAGGGCCCGGGGGCCATCCGGGTGCCAGCCGCCGTCGCCCAGCAGCTGCAGGGCCCGCGCCTGGGGCCGCCAGGGCCGCAGCGGCCGGGCGGGTTCGGCCAGGCTGCGGCGCAGGTTCTCCGCCAGCACCGGCGCCGAGCGCACCGCCCACACCCCCGAGGGGGGGCGGGGATCAGCGGCGATCAGGCCGCAGTCGCCGCAGGCGAACAGCTCCGGATGGCCGATCACCGCCAGGCTGGCTTCGGTCAGCACCCGGCCGCTCGCCGGGTCCACCGGCAGGCCGGTGACCGCCAGCCAGGCGGGGGCGCGGCTGCCGGTGCAGGCCAGATCGGCAGGGGCCCCGGCCGGCGCCCGCCGTTGGATCGGGATGGCGGCCTGGGCCAGCAGCCGCTCACCGGCCCGGTTCGCCGCCGCCGAGCCCAGACGCAAGCACTCCCCCAGCAGCAGCAGCTCGCTGGCCATCCCCCGGGCCCGGAAGGCCAGGGCCAGCTCCACGGCGGCGGCCCCACCACCGCGGATCACCAGGGACTGGCCGGCATGGCGCCGCTCCGCCCAGGCCAGGAAGGGCTCCAGCGGCTTGACGGCCATCGCCTCCCCCGCCGACCATCCCGAGGTGGCGGTCACGGCGCCCAGATCGAGGCTGAGCCGGTCGAAGCGCAGGGGCGGACGGCCCGCCAGCTGCAGCTCCCGGGCCGCAGGGTCGAGCCCGGTGATCTCCGCCTGCACAAAGACGACCCCGGCCAGGGTGCAGAGGCGGCGCAGGTCGATGGCGGCGGCCTCCAGGGGCTCCAGCCCCGCCACCACCGCAGGCAGCAGGCCTGAATAAAGGGCGGTGCCGTGGCGGCTCACCAGGATCAGGCGCGTCTGCGGCGGCCGCCCACGCGGGCGCATCAGCCAGCGCCGCAGCACCAGCACGTGGCTGTGGCCGCCCCCCGCCAGGACCAGCTGGTGGCGCTCGGGTGCGGCGTTCATGGGCTGGGCAGCGGCGCCGCAATCGCCCGGGCCTGGAACGCCGCGATCGCCGTGGGCAGGGTGGGAAAGAAGAGGCGCGGCCCGATCCGCTCCACCAGGCCGGCCCGTTCCAGCTGGCTGTAGAGGTCCTGTTTGACCCGCACCAGGCCGAAGGTGATGCCCCGGACGGTCAGCTCCCGCTGCAGCTCCTCCAGCACGTCGGCTGCGGTGATGTCGATCTCGACGATGGCCTCGGCGTTGAGCACGAACCAGGCCACCGGCTGGGACTCGGCCGCGATCGTCGCCAGCACCCGCTGGCGGAAGTGCTCGGCGTTGGCAAAACACAGCGGGGCATCGAACCGGAACAGCACCAGGCCCGGGATGGTGCGCGCCCCCTCCCAGTCGCGCACGTCGTGCAGGCCCGCCAGCCGCGGCACGATCCCCATGACGGCGTCGTGGGGACGCACCAGCCGGGCGAACAGATCGATCACCGACAGCCCCACCGCCAGGGCCACGCCAAGCAGCAGATCGGTGGCCAGCACCCCCACCAGGGTGATCAGGGCCAGACGGAACTCGCTGGGGCGGAAGCGCTGCAGCCGCAGGAACTCGGGGATGTCGATCAGGCGCAGGGCGGCGTAGATCACGATCGCCCCCAGGGTCGCCGTGGGGAACAGGGCCAGCACCGGCCGTAGCCACAGCAGCACCGCCAGCACCACCGCCAGGGCCACCAGGGAGAACAGCTGGGAGCGGCTGCCGAGGGAATCGCCGATGGCGGTGCGGCTGCCACTGCTGCTCACCGGAAAGCCCTGCATCAGCCCATTGCCCAGATTGATGGTGCCGAGGGCCAGGAGCTCCTGGTTGGCGTCGATGCGGTAGCCGCCTCGGGCGGCGAAGGCCCGGGCCGTCAGCACGTTGTCGGAATAGCCCACCAGGGCGATGCCCACCGCCGCCGTCAGCAGGTAGCGCAGCTGGTCTGGCGAGACCCCGGGCGGCAGCGCCAGCTGGGGCAGACCGGCCGGAATGGCACCGATCACGGCCACGCCGCGCTGGTCGAGGTGTCCCACCGCCACCACCGCCATGGCCAGCAGCACCGCCAGCATGGGGGCCGGGGCCCGGGGGAAGCGGCGCTGCACCAGCAGCAGGAACACGAGCACCCCAACGGCCAGCAGCAGGGTGGGCCGGTGGATCTCCCCCAGCCGGTTCAGCAGCTCCAGCAGCTGGGCGGGGCTGGAGTCGGCCTGCAGTCTCATGCCGCTGACCCGACCCAGCTGGCCGCCGATCATGATCAGGGCCACGCCGCCCAGGTAGCCCACCAGGATCGGCCGGGAGAGCAGATCGGCCAGGAACCCCAGCCGGGCCCAGGCGCCGGCGCAGCAGACCACTCCCACCAGCAGGGCCAGCAGGCTGCAGAAGCCGGCGTAGGCGAGCGGGTCCCCCGCCACCAGCGGCCCGACCGCCGCGGCCGTCATCACGGCGGTGGTGGACTCCGGCCCCACCGAGAGCTGGGGCGAGGACCCCAGCAGGGCATAAAGGAGAAGCGGCGGCAGAATCGCCCACAGGCCCGCCACCGGCGCCAGGCCGGCCACTTCGGCGTAGGCCATGCACTGGGGTACCAGGTAGGCGGCCACCGTGACACCCGCCAGCAGGTCCGGCCGCAGCCAGCTGCCTTGGTAGTCGAGCAACCGTGCGAGGCCCGGCAACGCCCTGGCCAGACGCTCGCGCGGTTCCATCAGCGTCCCCCTTGGCGTCTCATTGGCGGCGCAGCGGCAGCACCTGGCTGGGGCACAGGTCCTTGTCCTCCTCCACGCCCTTCATGCCGGCGAGCACCCCTTCCAGGTCGTCCCTGGTCGAGGGATCGCCGCCGATGATGTCCAGCTGCGCCTGGGCCAGCTTGGCGCGGGTGGCGGTGGAGATGAAGCCGTCCTTTTCCAGGTTGCAGAGGGCACTCATGTAACCGGAGCCCACGCCCACCATCACCATGAACTCCTCTCTGGGGCTGAGTTCCCCACGTTGTGGTTGCGCCGCAGCCAGTCCCGGTGTGGCGTCCAGAAGCGCCAGGAGCAGCAGGGCGTAGGGGGTCGGCATGCCGGGGCTGGGGCGATCAGGTCAGGGTAGGGGGGTGCCACCGTCCACAACACCTCAACCGATCAGCCCCCGGCCACGCACGATCGCCAGGAGATAAACGCCGTACAAGCTCAGCAGCAGCCGGCCGCGCCAGCGTTGCAGGACGTCAGACCCTTTGGGGAGGATCAGCAGGAACAGCGCAGCGAGGCCGAAGGCAAGCACCAGCCGCACCTCCTCCACCGGCACGGCGATCGGGGTGATGGAGGCGGCGACACCCACCACCCAAAGCCCGTTGAAGATGTTGCTGCCGAGGATCGTGCCGAGGCCGACCTCATCGTGGCCGCGCCAGGTCGCGATCAGCGACGTGGCCAGCTCCGGCATCGAGGTGCCGATCGCCACAAGGGTGGCGCCAACCAGGAAGGCATCGATGCCGAAGGACTGGGCAAGACCCCTGGCCCCCAGCACCACCAGCCTCCCGGCCACCAGCAGCAGCCCCAGGCCGACGCCACAGAACAGGACGGCAGGCCACCCGCGCCGCTCCCCCCGAACCACTCCGGGGACGCTGCGTTGCCGACGCACCTCCAGCACCACGCCCGTCATCCAAAGAAGGAAGACAACCAGCAGCAGGGCGCCATCAAGCCGCGAGAGAGTGCCGTCCAGAACCAACAGCCCTGTCAGCAGCGGGCCGGCCAAGGCCACCGGCAGATCGCGACGGGCGCTCTCCGCAGGCATGCGCTGCCCTGAGATCGCCATCGTGAGGCCCAGGATCAGGGCCACATTGACAACGTTGCTTCCAAGGGCATCCCCCAGCGCGATCTGGGGCTTGCCTTCGAGCGCCGCCATGGTCGCCACCGACAACTCCGGGCTGGATGTGGCAAAGGCCGCCACCGTGGCCCCGACGATCCCGGGTGAGAGGCGTGCCCAGTGGGCCAGGCCCACGGCGCCACGCACGAAAAGCTCCCCGCCCACGCCGGCGGCCAGGACGCCGGACCCGAGGAACACAAGGTCAGCGGTCGCCATGGGGACTCCGATGGCTGGACAAGGAGCGTATGGCGGCTGGCTCAGGCCTCCTGGTACACCGACACGTAGACCGTGCCCTGCTCCACCAGGGGCAGCAGCTTGTCGCGCAGATCCTGGTTATGCAGCCGCACGCAGCCGAGGGTGGAATGCAGGGGCTGGCGGGGCGCCCAGGCCCCGGGCCAGCCGCAGGCGCTGCCGCCGCCGTGCACCATGATCCCGGCGCGGCCGAAACGCCGTTCCTGCCTCTCCAGATCCTCCAGATCGAAGCTGTACCAGCCATAGCTGCGCCGGTCGGCGGAGTAGGTGGGGCTGGGATCCTGCTCGTAGTCCCGGTAGACCTGCTTGGCGATCCGGTAGATCCCCGGCGGGGTGTCGGTGGACGTGTCCTGGTACTGGTCGTCCCGGCCCTGGCCGCGGGCCAGCGCCGGGATTTCCCACAGCAACCGGCCCTCCGCGTCGAAGGCCCGGGCCGTCTCGCTGACGTCATTGACCACCACATGGCTGTCGGTGCCGCCGAAGCCGAAGTCCTGGGGGGTCTTCTTCGGGCCCACCAGGCCGGGAAGGCTGAGGGCAGGGGGATCGGCATCTCTGGCGGGCGCCGTCATGGCTCTGGCGGTGGGAGCGGCCGGGCCGCCAGCCTCCTGCTTCAGCCGCTGCTCCCAGGCCTCACAGTCGTCAGGGGTGCCGATCTCCCTCTCCGCCTGGGCGCAGGCAACGGCCGGCTCCATGCCGCCCCACACCAGGCCCTCGGCCCGACGGCGGCGGCCCAGCCCCACTTCCACCGTCTCGCCGGGGTTGCGATACAGCATCAGGGCAGCGGGAACGGCCCCCCAGCGGCGCTCCCGCAGGTGGCGATCGAGGGTGTCGTGATACCCATCGCCATGGAAATGGGCGCCGTTGTTGTACGCGAAGCTGCACAGGGCGGCCCGCTGCCGGTCCCCCATCTCCGCCCAGAAGGGGATCTTGGCCTCGAGCACCTTCCAGAACCTTTCACGGCAGTTGTGCGCATAGAGCGCATCGGCCTGCTCCTGGGTGATCACGTCCCCCAGCCGGATCGGGGAACCGTCCTGGTAGAAGGTGCTGCCCCAGCCGATCGTGATCGGTTCGCCGCCGGTGCGGGGGTCGGGGTAGGCCTGCAGGCGGCAACCCTCGTAGTGGTGGTTGAGCGCAGCCACCTCAGCAGGAAGCGGACCCTCAGCCGAAGCCGGCAACCAGGCGTCGTCGGGAATGATGAAGCGCTCGGGGTTGAGATAGCGCTGCTCCCCATCCGGCAGGGGCACCGTGCCGCCGGGGCAGGTGTAGGGCCCCGCCAGCCGCACGATCGCCAGGTCCGTGCCGGGGGCCGGCCGCACCCAGGCCACGGCGATCCTGGAGCCTGCGGCCACATAGGAATCGGCATCGGCGGCGGCGGGGCTGGGGCTGAGCCCCGCGTCCTGGCGGGCGGTGATGTAGGGCATCAGAGGCTCCCCCCCAGCCGGATCCGCTCCAGGGGGGTCAGGGCCGCCGCCGGCGGGGCCACGGGGGTGGCGGCGCTCACCTGGATCGGGGTGCGGCTGCGCTCAATCTCGGCCCGCAACCGCTCCACCTCCTCCAGCAGCTGACGCAGGCGGGGATCCTCCGCTGGGGTGGAGGCGGCAGCCGCGACGGGCGGACGGGCAACGGAACCGGCGACAGCGTCGAGCACCAGCTCCCGCAGGCCGGAGCCCTTGAGGTCACCGAGGCGCTGCTCGGCGAACTTCTGCAGCACCTTGGGGGCAAAGGCGGCCAACAGGAAGGCGAAGCTGATGACGATCCCGGTGTCGTCCCGGGGCGGGGCGGTGAGCGTCTCCTGGCCGGCCGAATCCCTGGTCAACATCGGCGCGCTGCGCACCATGGTGACCGCAGCGAAGCCGATCGATGCCAGCAGGGCCAGCAGACACATCAACCGCATGGCGGAACGGTTGCCGGGTGATTCCTCCAGAAACCCGGTCGTCGGTCCGGCGGCGCGGGCAGGGGCTGTCATGGGGGCGCCGGGTGGCACGGGCTTGTCTCATTGTGAGCCGATCCACCCGGGTGTCTCAAGGACGTCCGGTTTCTTGACCTCGTTCCCACTCCTACATTCATTCAGCACCCACGCAGCGGCGGCGGATGGAAGGACTCTCCCCAGAGGCCGGTGCCGGCACCGGCGGCCAATGCCCCTTCCTGCACGGCATCCTCCGGGGCAGCACGGCCGGGGCCCGCTCCAACCGGGACTGGTGGCCGCGGCAGCTGAACCTGGCGGTGCTGCATCAGCACTCCCCCCTGGCGGATCCGATGGGCGGCGGCTTCGACTACGCCGCGGCGTTCCGCACCATCGACCTGGAGGCCCTGCGGCAGGACTTGGTCGCCCTGATGACCACCTCCCAGGACTGGTGGCCGGCCGACTACGGCCACTACGGGCCGTTCTTCGTGCGCATGGCCTGGCACAGCGCCGGCACCTACCGCATCCACGACGGCCGCGGCGGCGCCGGCTCCGGCACCCAGCGCTTCGCCCCGCTCAACAGCTGGCCCGACAACGGCAACCTCGACAAGGCGCGGCGCCTGCTCTGGCCCATCAAGCAGAGGTACGGCAGCGCCCTCTCCTGGGCCGACCTGATCATCTTCGCGGGCAACTGCGCCATCGAATCGATGGGCCTGCCCACCCTGGGCTTCGCCGGGGGCCGGCAGGACGTCTGGGAGCCGCCGATCGACATCGACTGGGGACCGGAGACCGAATGGCTGGGGGACAGGCGCTACAGCGGCGACCGTGAGCTGGAGGACCCACTCGGTGCCGTGCAGATGGGGCTGATCTATGTGAACCCCGAGGGGCCCAACGGCGAGCCCGACCCCATCGCCGCCGCCCGGGACATCCGTGAGACCTTCGCCCGCATGGCGATGGACGACGAGGAGACCGTCGCCCTGATCGCCGGGGGGCACACCTTCGGCAAGTGCCATGGCGCCGGCGATCCCGACCTGGTGGGGCCGGAACCCGAGGCGGCCAGCCTGGAGGAGCAGGGGCTGGGCTGGCGCAACCGCTTCGGCAGCGGCAAGGGGGACGACACGACCACCAGCGGCCTGGAGGGCGCCTGGACCGCCAACCCCGTGCAGTGGGACGGCGGCTACTTCGAGAACCTGTTCGGCTACGAATGGCAGCTGGAGAAGAGTCCGGCCGGGGCCTGGCAGTGGCGGCCCACCGATCCGGCGGCGGCGGACACCGTGCCCGATGCCCACGACCCGTCGAAGCGCCACGCGCCGATGATGGCCACCACCGATCTGTCCCTGCGGGTCGATCCGGCCTACCTGGAGATCTCCCGGCGCTTCCACGAGCACCCCGAGCAGCTGGGGGAGGCCTTCCGCCGGGCCTGGTTCAAGCTTGTCCACCGGGACATGGGGCCCCGCTCCCGCTACCTGGGCAGCCTGGTGCCGGAGGAGGTGATGCTCTGGCAGGACCCGATCCCCCCCGTCGACCACCCCCTGGTGGACGCGGGCGACATCGCCGCCCTCAAGGGGCGGATCCTGGACGCGGGGCTGCCCATCTCCCAGCTGGTGGCCACCGCCTGGGCCGCGGCCGCCAGCTTCCGCGGTTCCGACAAGCGCGGCGGCGCCAACGGCGGCCGGCTGCGCCTTTCCCCCCAGAAGGACTGGGAGGTGAACCAGCCCGCCAAGCTGGCCCGGGCCCTGGAGGCCTACGAGGTGGTCCGCCAGGCCTTCAACGGCTCCCGAGCCGACAGCAGGCGCATCTCCCTGGCCGATCTGATCGTGCTCGGTGGCTGCGCCGGCGTGGAGGAGGCGGCCCGCCGGGGCGGCCACACGGTGACGGTGCCCTTCACCCCCGGGCGCATGGATGCCTCCCAGGACGAGACGGACGCGGCCTCCTTCGCCGTGCTCGAACCAAAGGCCGACGGTTTTCGCAACTTCCTGCGGCCGGGCCTGCCGGCCGCCGCCGAGGAACTGCTCATCGACAAGGCCCAGCTGCTCAGCCTCACCGCCCCGGAGATGACGGCGCTGGTGGGGGGCCTGCGGGTGCTCGATGCCAACCACGGCAAGTCACGCCACGGGGTCTTCACCCACCGCCCCGAGACCCTCAGCAACGACTTCTTCGTGAACCTGCTGGACATGGGCACCACCTGGACAGCGACCTCCGAGGCGGAGGACAGCTTCGAGGGCCGCGACCGCCACACCGGCGACCTGCGCTGGACCGCCACCCGCGTCGACCTGATCTTCGGCTCCAACGCCCAGCTGCGGGCGATCGCCGAGGTGTACGCCTCCGCCGACGCCGGTGAGCGCTTCGTGGCCGCCTTCGTGGCGGCCTGGAGCAAGGTCATGGACCTCGACCGCTTCGAGATCGCCTGAACGCCATGAACCCTCTCCTCTCCGCGCAACCGCCCCCGGAACGCCGCGAGGCCATCGGCCGGGCCGGCCTGGGCAGCCTGCTGGCGATCGCCACCGAAGGCGGGCCGCCCAGCCCCATGGCCCTGCGCACGATCACCGCCATCCGGGACCACCTGCTCCGGCTGCCCATTCCGCTCGAGGAGCTGGAGCCCCTGACGCCGGAGCAGCTGGCGGCGGCGGTGCCGGAGCCCGAGTGGCGTGAGCGGATCCTGCGCGGCATGACCGTGCTGGCCCTGCTCGAGGACTCCCCTGGCGAGGCTCGCCTGGCCCGGCTGGAGGCCACGGCCCGGGCGCTGGCCATCGACGCTGCCCCGGTGCAGGCCTTCCACCACGTGCTCGAGCACCAGTTCAACCTGGTGCGCCTCGACATCATGCGGCGGGGGTTCCAGCGGGGGGCCGCCGCGGCCTACGTGCGCGATGAGGGCCCCGCCGGAGCCCTGCAGATCGCCCGCTCGCTGCTGAAGCGGGAGGATCCCGCCCTCGCCCGCCGCTACCGGGCCCTGGCGGAGCTGCCCCACGGCAGCCTCGGCCGGGCCTACCTGGCCTTCATCGACGCCAACGGCTTCAGCGTTCCCGGCGAGCTGGGCGGGCCGCCGCCGCCGGTGGTGCGCCATGACTGCTGCCACGTGCTCGGCGGCTACGGCACCAGCCCCAGCGAGGAATGCGGGGTGCTCGGCTTCCAGGCCGGCTTCGGCCGCAACGACCCCTTCTTCACGATCCTCTTCGGCCTGGCCCAGTTCCAGCTGGGCATCGGCTCGACCCCTGTGACGGCGGCCGAGACCGGCCAGGCGGATCCGGTGGTGATCTTCCGCGGCCTGGAGCACGGCCTCGGCGTCACCCGGGACCTGATCAGCGACTGGGATCCCTGGGACGACTTCCCCCTGCCCCTGGAGGAGGTGCGCCGCCGGTACGACATCCGGCCGCGTCAGGAGGTGGGGGCAGACCCGGCACCCTGAGTGGCGGTTCGGCCCGGTGCCGTTGGCCCAGGAACGCCCGCACCGCCGGATCGTCCGCCAGGGCGATGGCGCGCCGGTAGGCCTGTTGGGCTTCACCGGCCTGGCCGGTCCGCCGCAGCAGGTGGGCCCGCAGCGCCCACCAGGGCTGGTGCTCCCGCAGGGCCGGCTCGGCGGCCGCCATGGCGTCCAGTTCGGCCAGGGCGCCGGCGGGGCCCGCCAGCTCGGCCAGCACGGCGATCCGGCTCACCCGGGCCCCCGCACTCGGGGCCAGGGCCAGCAGGGCGTCGTAGAGCCCCAGCAGGGCCGGCCAGTCGACCCTGCCGCTGACGGCACGGTGGGCATGGAGCGACTGGATCGCCGCCTCCAGCTGGAAGCGCCCGGGCCGGGCCGCCCGGGAGGCCTGGGTCAGGGCCGCCTCGGCTTCGGCGATCAGGGCGGCGTCCCACTGCCCCGGCTCCTGCTCCAGCAGCGGCACATAGCTGCCGTCAGCAGCCCGCCGGGCCCCGTGGCGCGCCTCGCAGTGCAGCAGCAGGGCGAGCAGGCCGCGGGCCTCCGGCTCCTCGGGCAGCAGGGAGGCGCAGAGACGCGCCAGCAGCACCGCCTCCTGGGTCAGCCCCCGGTCGCGGCCGTCTTCGCCGTGGCCATCCCAGCCGCTGGTGTAGGCGGCATAGATCGCCTGCAGCACCGCCGCCGAGCGCGCCGGCAGGGCCTCGGCGGCCGGCAGCACGAAGGGGATGCCGGCATCGCGGATCTTGGCCTTGGCCCGCACCAGCCGCTGCCCCATGGTGGCCGGAGCCACCAGGAAGGCGGCGGCGATCCGGGAGGCGTTGAGCCCCAGGACGGTCTGGAGCATCAGTGGCGCCTGGATCCCCGGATCGATCGCCGGGTGGGCGCAGAGAAACAGCAGCCGCAGCCGCTCGTCGGGAATCTCCATGGCGTTCGCAGAGGTGTCCGGATCCAGGCCGGGGGCCGCGGCGTCCAGCTCCGGCAGCAGCTGCTCCAGGGTCCGGTCGCGGCGGGCCCGGTCGATCAGACGCGGCCGGGCCACCACCAGCAGCCAGGCCTCGGGCGCCCGTGGCACCCCCTCGCTGGGCCAGCGCCGCAGGGCGGCGAGGAAGGCATCGCCAAGGGCGTCCTCCGCCGCCGCCACATCGCCGCAGCGGGCGGTGAGCCAGGCCACCAGCTTGCCGAAGGACTGCCGTGCCGCCAGCTCCGCCGCCCGCCGCCCCTCCATCTCAGGGGGCTTCCATGGCGAGCACGGGCCGCACCTCCACGGCGCAGCGCTCCGCCGCCGGGCAACGGGCGGCCCAGGTAAGGGCGGCGTCGAGGTCGGGCACATCGATCAGGAAGAAGCCGCCCAGCTGCTCCTTGCTGTCGGGGAAGGGCCCGTCCTGCACCTGCCGCTCGCCGTGGCGCAGGCGCACGGTGGTGGCGGTGTGGGTGGGCTGGAGGGCCTCGCCACCGGCCATGTGGCCGGCCTCGGCTAGGGCCTGGCTGTAGGCGGCGTAGGCCGGCATCAGGCCGGGGCGGTCGGCGAAGTCCTGCTCGCTTTCGTAGATCAGAACGGGGTACTGCATGGTGGGGAACCAGGGGGTTGGTGGGTCGCGCCGGCTCCGGGGGAGCAGGCGTCACGTCCATGACGACCGGACCGGGGCGGTTTCGACAGAATGGCCACACCCGACTCACCCACGCTTTCCATGCCCAAGGTCGAGATCTACACCTGGCGCTTCTGCCCGTTCTGCATCCGGGCCAAGCAGCTGCTGGACCGCAAGGGCGTGACCTACACCGAATACGTCATCGACGGCGACGAGGACGCCCGTGACGCGATGGTGGCCCGGGGCAGCGACGGCCGCCGCTCGGTGCCCCAGACCTTCATCGACGGGGCCCATGTGGGCGGCTGCGACGACCTCTACGCCCTCGAGCGCCAGGGCCGCCTGGATGCGCTGCTGGCCGTGGCCAGCTAGGGGCTGGCCTCAGCCTTCCATTCCGCCAGCTCTACGGTGATGCCCTCCGGACCCCGGAGGAACACCAGCTTGCGGTGATGAAAGTCCATGACGGCGTTGCGGAGCTGGACGCCCGACGCCTGCAGCCGGGCCACCGTGGCCTCCAGGTCGTCGACGGCGAAGCAGATGTGGTTGAACCCCACCCGGGCCAAGTTGTCCATGGCCGGCTCGGGGAGGGGCTCCGGGTGGCGGTAGTGCAGCAGCTGCACCTCCAGGCGCGGGGTGGCCCCGGCCAGCACCAGCGTCACATGGTCCGCCTGAATGCCCTCCACCCCCATGTAGTCGGAAAACTGGGGCCCGCTGATCAGCACGGCCTTGTCCTCCACGAACCCCAGCAGGCCGAAGAAGCGCCGGGCCGCCGCGAGGTCCCGCACAACGACGGTGACGTGATCGAAATGCCGGATCATGGTCGCCTCACGCTCCGCCGCTGGCCCATTCTCGCTGGGCCCAGCCCTCCACCCGGAGTGCCCAGCGGCCAGAGTGAGTGCCGACTCCGGCCGGCCCCATGAGCGACAACGCCAGCCCCGCCGATGCCGCCACGCCCGGCCAGGGCGGCGGCTGGCCCCTGATCGACGGCTGGGCCAAGGCCACCCTCTCGCCGCGGGGGCCGAAGCTCTGGCAGACCCTCAACCACAAGAGCGCCTGCCTCTCCTGCGCCTGGGGCACGGGCGGCCAGCACGGGGGCTTCGTCGACGAGCTGGGGGAGCCGCTGCAGCGCTGCCTCAAGAGCGTCGAGGCGATCATGGCCGAACTGCAGCCGGCGGTGAGCGAGGGGGTGTTCGGCCGCCGCAGTCTGGCGGACCTCCAGCAGCTCTCCTCGATGGAGGCCGACCGCCTCGGCCGCCTCAGCCACCCCCTGCTGCTGCGCGAGGGCCGCAGCCACTACGAGCGCATCGGCTGGGACGACGTGTTCGCCATCGCCGAGGCCGCCTTCCGGCGCCCGCCGGAGCGGGTGGCCTCCTACAGCTCGGGCCGCTCCTCCAACGAGGCCGCCTACCTGCTGCAGCTGCTGCTGCGGGCCATGGGCTCCAACAACCTGGCCGACTGCTCCGACCTCTGCCACGCCCCCTCCACCGTGGGGCTCAACGCCGTCTTCGGCTCGGGCACCTCGATGGTGAGTCTGGAGAGCCTGCAGCAGGCCGACTGCGTGGTGCTGGTGGGCTCCAACGCCCCGGCCAACCACCCGCGGCTGATGAATGAGCTGATCAAGCTGCGCCAGCGGGGCGGCACGGTGATCGTCATCAACCCGGTGATCGAGGTGGGGCTGCTGAAGTTCGGCTCCCCCGCCTTCCCGATCCGCTCGATGCTGGCGGGCTCGGAGATCGCCTCCCTGTTCCTGCAGCCCGTGCCGGGCAGCGACACTGCCGTGTTCCTGGGGCTGCAGAAAGCCCTGCTGGAGGCCGGCGCCGTGAAGCGCGATTTCCTGGCCGCCCATGCCGAGGGCTGGGAGGCGCTGCTGGAGCAGCTGGAGGCCACCTCCTGGGAAGCGATCACCGCCAGCTGCGGTCTGAGCCGCCAGGAGCTGGAGCACGCCGCCGCCGTGATCGCCGCGGCCCGGGGCGTGGTGTTCGCCTGGGCGATGGGCATCACCCACCACGCTAACGGCATCGACAACGTGCAGGCGATCGCCAACACCGCCCTGCTCAGCGGCAACGTGGGCCGGCCCGGCGCCGGCACCATGCCGATCCGGGGGCACTCCAACGTGCAGGGCTTCGGCTCGATGGGGGTCACCGTCAAGCTGCGGGCGGAGATGCAGCAGGCCCTCGAGCAGCTGCTGGGGCGGCCCCTGAGCCGGGTGCCCGGCTACGACACCCGCGCCCTGATCGCGGCCGCCGATGCCGGCCGGGTCGACAGCCTGCTGTGCCTGGGGGGCAACCTCTGGGGCGCCAATCCCGACAGCGCCGAGGCGAGGCGCGCCCTGGGCCGGATCGACACGATCCTGTACCTGGCCACCAAGCCCAACCAGGGCCATTTCCACGGCCTGGCCGCCCGCCAGACCCTGGTGCTGCCGGTGTTCAACCGCTTCGAGACCCCGCACCGCACCACCACCGAATCGGGCAACAACTACGTGCGCCTCAACGAGCCGGGCCGCACCCACCTGGCCGGCGCCGACCTGATCAGCGAGGTGGCGTTCCTGGCCGAACTGGCCCGGCGGCTGATGGGCACGGTTCCGATCGACTGGGGGCAGCTGCAGGATCCGTCCTACGTGCGGGACCTGATCGGCCGCACCGTGCCCGGCTACGGCCCGATCGCCCGCATCGATGCCACCCGGCAGGAGTTCAGCGTCGAGGGGCGCCTGTTCGACACCCCGACCTTCCCCACCCCCAGCGGCCGGGCCCGGGTGGCGCCCACCCCCCTGCCCGAACTCACGCTGCCGGTGGCGGAGCACTTCGGCGGCCTCGGCCCGGGGGAAGGGGGCCTGGTGCTGGCCCTGATCACGGCCCGCAGCTACGGCCAGCACAACACCGTCGTCTACAAGGCCGGCGACAGCTACCGGGGCATGCCCCACCGCCACACGATCCTGATGAACCGTGCCGACCTGCGCCGCTGCGGCCTGGCGGCCCACCAGCGGGTCACGGTGCAGGGGGAAGCGGGCGCCCTGGAGGGCGTGGAGATCATCCCCGGCGAGATCCGCGAGGGGGCGGCGCTGATGTTCTACCCGGAGGTGAACGTGCTCATGAAGGCCGTCATCGACCCCCGCTGCGGCACGCCGGCCTTCAAGCGGGTGCCGGTGCTGGTGCGGGGGGCGGTGGCTGCAGCGTCCGGAGCCGCTCAGCCCCCCAGGTAGGCCATCTCCGCCGACGCCGGCCGCCGCTCGGCCGCTTCCTGGCGCTCCTCGCTCCAGCGGTCGCGGCGGGCGCGCCACAACCCCTCCAGCGCCTGCCGCAGCCGGGCTGGGTCGGGCCGGGGCCGCAGCCAGGGCTTCAGGTCGGTGCCGTCGGCGGCGAACAGGCAGCTGTAGGCCACCCCGTCGGCGGTGATCCGCAGCCGGTTGCAGTCGCCGCAGAAGGGCGCCGTGATCGAGGCCACCACCGCCAGGTGCAGCCCATCCCGGTCGCGGTAGCGCCAGCGACCGGCGGTGCCGTGGGGCGCCCGTCCCTCCGGCTCCAGCGGCCAGGCCGCCCCGATGCGGGCCACCATCTCGGCCGCCGGCAGCACCTGCTCCGGCAGCCAGCCGTTGCGGTTGCCCACGTCCATGAACTCGATCAGGCGCAGCTCCAGCCCCTGCTGCCGGGCCAGCTCCGCCAGGGGCAGCAGCTGGTCGGCATTGCCCGAGCGGGTGATCACCGCGTTCAGCTTCAGCGCGCCGCGGGCCGGATCGAAGCCGGCCTCTCTGGCGTGCTGGATCCCCGCCAGCACCTTCTCCAGCGCGACGCCGCCGGCAGCCGCACCGGCCAGGCCGGCCATGCGGGCCACGCTGGCCCCGTCGGTGCCGTCCAGGCTGAGGGTGATCCGGTCGAGCCCCGCCGCCTTGAGCTGCCGGGCCCGATCGGCACTGAGCAGCACCCCGTTGCTGGTGAGGGCGATCTCCCGCAGGGCGCCGCGGGGATCGTTGGGGTCACGCCGCCGCAGCGGCTGCAGGGCGGCGATCAGCGCCTCCAGCTGCCGGTGCAGCAGGGGCTCGCCGCCGGTGAGGCGAAGCGTGTGCACACCCAGGCCCACGGTGGTCTCCACCAGGGCTACCCGTTCCGGCAGGGTCAGCAGATCGGGCGGGTCCTCGAGATCGGGGCAGCAGTAGGGGCAGGCCAGGTTGCAGCGGGCCGTCAACGACAGCCGCAACACCCCCAGGGGCCGGCCATGCAGATCCAGGGGACGCTCCGCCATGGCAGGAAAGCTAGGGCCAGAGGCCGGTGGCGTCGTCGGGCCGGTTGGCATTGCGCAGGCCCGCGGGCGGCAGGGGCACCGCCACCACCGCCTCCCCCGCCAGCCAGTCCTGCAGCCGCCGGCCGCCCGCCGCCGTGAAGGCACGCAGCCGCTGGCGGCGGCCGGGATGGGCGGGGTAAACCCCCAGCAGCGGCTGCAGCCGCCGGCCGTCATGGGCCAGGTGGATGGCGGTGGGGGTCTGGGCGGCACCGGCGTGGCCAGCGGTAGCCGCCAGCAGGGCGTCGAGGGCGGCGGCCTCCAGCCAGGGCATGTCCACAGGGCAGAGCAGTAGGTCCTGATCGGGGTAGAGCGCCATCAGGCGCTCAAGGGCCAGCAGCGGCCCCTCCCGGGGTGGCGGCTCCTCCAGAACCGTGATCGGCTGGCCCAGCCCGTCCCGCAGGGGCCGCGCCAGGGCCTGGTGGGCCTGGTGGTGGCTGACCAGGGTGATCGGCAGCGGCAACGCCGCCAGCTGGGCCAGGTGGAACTCCAGCCAGGTGCCGCCGGCGGGATGGGGCAGCAGGGCCTTGTCCGTGCCCATGCGGCGGCTGACGCCGCCGCTGAGCAGGCAGGCCCGCAGGCCGCTCATGCTTCCAGGCCAAACTCGGCGAAGGCCCGCGGCAGGTTGCGGTGCTCATGGCCCGGATGGCTGAGCTTCACCAGGGCAAAACGCTGCAATTCATCCAGCGCTGCCCACGCGTGGGGTGGCAGGGTCAGGCCCTGCTGGCGGCAGGAGGCAAGCAGCACCTCCGGGGGGGCATCATCCTGTTGCCAGGGGACGCCGCAGGCGGGCTCCAGCCGGCCGGCGGTGCCGGCAGCCATGGTGGCGGTGCGCTGGCCGAGCCAGTGGTCGAGAGCCGCCAGGGCCTCGGGATCGTCGGGCCAGGCCAGCAGCCGCTGCCGTTCCCCCGCGCCGAGCTCGCCCCAGTGGCTCAGCTTCAGCTTGACGCCCACCAGATCCAGCTTGCGCCGCACCGCCATGGGGATGCAGCGCAGGTCGCCGACGAAGTCGGCCTCGAAGCCGAAACAATGGTCGTGGCGGCCCATGGGCCCGGGGAGCAGGAGGCTCACCTTAGGCAGCACCACCACCGAAACTGGCCCAGCGCCTGCGGGCTTTCGTAGCCGATCTCACCGTGGGACCCCGCCAGGATTAGGTTCACTGAAGAGACCGCAGAGGCTTCTGACGAAGTCGCTCCCATGACCGCCACCGTCCCGTCGAGAGACGAGCTGCAGGGCCGCCCAGCCGCCGGGGCAGCCCAGGGGCCCCGACCGGCTCCGATGTTCGAGCTGATCCCCTACGAGAAGTTCCGCGACACCCCCTCGGTGCGGTTCTTCGACATCACCGTGCCCACCTCGAACAAGCGGGATCTGGTGGTCCACTCCGGTCCGGCGGTGAGCCCGCCGGACTGCCAGGAGTCCGGCAGCTGGCAGTTCTATCTGCACCCCCACCAGGAGGACAACCTGCTGGCCATGCACGGCGGCCGCACCTTCTTCCTGGTCAACCTGGGATGGAACTACCCGTATCACATCGTCCGCCTCGACTGCGGCGGCGACATCCTCCGCATTCCCCCCGGCACCTTCCACCGTTCCGTCTCCGATCCCGATGGCTCCCTGGTGCTCAACCAGGCCGTGCGTGAGGAAGGTGCCAGCGTGGTGCGCGAGTTCCGCGTCTACAACAGCCACCGCATCCCCCGGCTGTTCGCGGTGACCTCCAAGACCGCCCCCCTGCCCAAACTCCACGGAGTCAGCTGGTAGCCGCTGGCCTCAGGCGGCGGCAGCACCCTGCAACAGGGCGCCGAAGTCATCGGCGGGCATCGGCCGGCCCAGCAGGTACCCCTGGAACTGGTCGCAGCCGAGGTTCTGGAGCATCCGCAGCTGCTCACGGGTTTCCACCCCTTCGGCCAGGGTCATCAGCCCCAGTTCCTTGGCCATCACGATCGTGGCCTTGACGATCGCCAGGTCGGCATCGTCATTGCCGAGGCGGTCGACGAAGAAGCGGTCGATCTTGAGCTTGTCGAGGGGCAGGGAGTGGAGCATGGCCAACGAGGAGTAGCCCGTGCCGAAGTCGTCGATCGCCAGGCTGAAACCGCTCTCGGCGAGCTGCCGCAGTTGTTCGCCGGCCCGGCCCGGATCGTTCAGCAGGGCCGTTTCGGTGATCTCCAGTTCGAGGTTCTGCGGCATCAGGTCGTAGGCCTGCAGTGCCCCGGCCAGCAGTTCGGCCAGGGAGGGGTGTTCGGCTCCCAGCTGCAGGGCCGAGATATTGATCGCCACCTTCCCCGGCCGCAGCCCCTGGCTGTGCCAGGCGTGCAGTTGCCGGCAGGCCTCCTCGATCACCCAGAGGCCGATGGTGTGGATCTGGCCGGTGCGTTCCGCCAGCGGAATGAACACATTCGGCGGAACCATCCGGCCGCTCTGGTCCCGCCAGCGCAGCAGGGCCTCGGCCCCGGCAATCCGGCTGCCACCCCGATCGATCTGCGGTTGGTAGAACAAGCTCAGCTGCTCCCGATCAATGGCCCGGGCCAGGCTCAGCTCCAGCTCCAGGCGCTCGCGCAACTGCAGGCTGATCTCCGGTGTGTAGAAGCGGAGCTGGTTCTTACCGTGCTGCTTGGCCTCCATCAGGGCCGTGTTGGCACAGCGCAGCAGGGTGTCGGGGTCGAGGCCGTGGTCCGGGGCCAGGGCCACCCCGAGCGAAGCGCTGGGCTGGACCGCCAGGCCCGTGCCCATCCCGGGGGTGTTGCCAAGGGTGCGACGGATGTCCTCCGCCCATGGCAGCACCTGGTCCCGCTCGGCCATGGCCAGGGGCCGAAGCAGAATGAATTCATCGCTGCCCACCCGGGCCAACCAGTCATCCGGCCGCATCAGATGGCGCAGGCAGGTGCCGCTGGCCCGCAGCACCTGGTTGCCGATCTCGTGGCCCAGGCTGTTGTTGATCGACTGGAAATTGTCGAGGTCGAGGTTGATCAGGGCGATGCTGTGATCCTTGCCGGCGCTGCGCAGCAGCCGGGCCAGCTGGCGGACGGCGGCGGCCTTGTTGGGCAGCCGGGTGAGGGGATCGACGAAAGCGATGCGCTCCAGCCGCTGCTGGATCTCGTGCTGCTCGCTGATGTCCTGAACCGTTCCCACCGTGGAGAGCGGCTGTCCGTCTTCGTCCAGGGTGGTGCGCCCCCGCTCCAGCACCACCTTGAGCAGGCCATGGCCAAGCAGCAGGCGGTGCTCGATCCGGTAGGGCCGACCGGAGCGGAAGGAGTCCTGGAAGGTGGCATCCACCAGGGAACGGTCCTCCGGATGCACCGTCCTGAGGAACACCTCGTAGGACGGCACCGTCTGCTCCGGGGCGGTGTTGAAGATGCTGTAGGCCTCGTTCGACCAGAGCAGTTCTCCGGTGCGATGGTTCAGCTCCCAGCTGCCCACGTGGGTGAGGCGCTCGGCCTCCTGCAGCAGCGAGCCCAGCCGGGAGCTTTCCCGCAGGGCCGTGTCGAGGTCGGTGCGGTCGCGATGGCTCACCAGGGCCACCAGCCGACCCTTCAACTCCAGCACCTGGTAACTCACGGACACATCCCGGCAGGTGCCGCAACGGGCCCGGTGGCGGGTGGCGAAGCTGCCCCTGGGCTGGCGCCGCATCGCCCGCAGCTGGTCCTGCATCAGGTCGTCGGCCCGGTCCCCGTCCGCCTGAATCGCGGCTGGATTCAGTGTGAGGAAATGCTCCCGGTCGTAGCCGAGCCGTTCGTGGGCGGAACGGTTGCAATCGATGAAATGGCCAGTGGCGAGATCAAGGACGACGAGATCATCGCTGCCCAGGTCAGCGGCAAAACGCAAAGCATCACCGACGCTGTCGACGCAAGGAATCAGCCCCTGTTCTGCCGGAGTGCTGAACCAGAAAGACTGCACTGATGCTTCCATTCACCAGGGATGTTAGGCATCGATTTCGGTGCTGACCAGACTGAGGAAGGAAATTCCCCATCACCCCTAGAGGGATTCGCGATAACTGCAGCCCTCCTGAAAATTGGACTGGGAACTCTGCCTCAGCCTGCCTGAAAAGTGAAGGAAAGAGAAGAATAGGAGGTCACTGATCTCCCGTCCGGGCGATGGTTTCGGTGCTTTTGCGCCGTCTTTGCTGAGGCGATCAGTCGATCCTCAGGTCGATGGTGAGGTCGGTGGGGCGCTGGCGCCCCTGCCAGGCGGGCGCGCCGGGAACGGGCCCGGGTGCCGGCACCGGGCAAGGTTCAAAGCGGTGGCCCTCCGGGTGCAGGCGATAGCCGACATCCCCGCCGGGGGTGCGCAGCACGAGGTCCAGCGGCATGTGCGGCTCGATCGCTGGGTGCAGGCACGGGTAGAGCCGCTGGAAACGGAAGCGCACCGCCAGCACCTGGACCGCCCCATCGACGGAGGGCTCCAGCGGCAGGGGGCGACCGTTCACCAGCAGCTGGCAGTCCCGGCGGAAGGGGGGGTTGGCCACCACCTCGAAACGGCGCAGGGAGCCGTCGATGAACCGGCTGGTGAAGCCCCCCTGCACCGGTGTGTCGCAGATCAGGGGCCAGGGCTCGGGGGTGGGCCGCAGTTCCAGGACCGGTGCCGCTTCGCTGGAGACCGCGTCCCCCTGCCACCGCAGCAGGGGCGGAAAGCGCCACTCCCAGATGGTCCGGAACGGCGCCGGATCGAGGACCAGGCCATCCGCCGCCAGGTCGGCCAGGATGGCCTCCAGATCGGCCCAGAGCTGGCTGGGCAGCAGCTGGCGGTCGTGCAGGGTGGAGCCCCAGTCGTGCAGCTGGGCGGGGCGGTGGCTGGGCTCCAGCAGGTGGGCCGCCAGGGCGGTCCAGAGCAGGGCGATGGTGCTGCTCCAGGCCATGCTGGGCAGGCTTTCCAGGGCCCGGAACTCCACCAGGCCCAGGCAGCCGGCCGGGGCCCCGGGATTCCAGAACTTGTCGAAGCTGATCTCGCTGCGGTGGTTGTTGCCGCTGCGGTCGGCATGGAGATGGCGCAGCGTTTCGCCGATCAGGCCCCGGAAATCTCCGAAGGGTTCGCTCGAGGGCTGGCCCTCCGCCTGCTCGATGGCGCGGTAGGCCAGCTCCAGATCGAAGCACTCGCCGATCGCCTCGTCCGGCCGTGGCGACTGGGAGGAGGGACCCACCCCCGGGCCGCAGAACAGATAGGCCAGCGACGGGTGCCGTTGCCAGTACCGCAGGATCCCCGTGAGCCAGGCCGGCCGGGAGAAGAAGGGATGGTGAGCCAGGTCGGGGCCGCCCCAGAGCAGATGGTTGCCGCCACCGGTTCCCTCCTGGCGGTCGTCGCCCAGGTCCTTCCAGCTGCGCAGGCCGACCCGCCCGCCGACCTCCTCCAGCCGCTGCAGCCACTGGTGGTACTCCAGCCAGCTGTGGCAGACGGGCAGGTTGATCTCCAGCACGCCCGGATCGGCCGTCAGGCCCAGCACCTGCCAGCGCTCGCCGGCATCGAAGGGCAGCACGCCGCTGAGCCTGGGTGCGGCCAGGTCGCCCAGGCTGTCGGCCACGGCCTGCAGCAGCAGGCGCAGGGGCTCGCGCTCCAGGGGCGGCAGGAACAGCTCCCAGCCGTCGGGATCGATCTCCAGGGTCAGCACCTGGCGGGGCACGTCCTCGGGGAGGTGCTCCAGCGGCAGGCGCAGGCCGGCCGGGCCGGGGGCGCCGGTGAGCTCCCGCAGGCGATCCTCCAGGGGCCAGGGGGCCACTGCCCAGGTCCCTGCCGCCGCCGGGTCGTCCGCCTCGGGCGGCGCCACACTCAGGGGGGCGGCCCAGACCCGGCGCTCGGGTTCAAAGGGGTCGCGCAGCACCACGGGCTGGAGTGCGATGCCCAGCCGTCCGCCCAGGCGCTCGAGCCAGGCCGGACCCTCGCTGGCCGTCAACGGTGCACCCTCCAGACCGGGCTGGCAGAGGCCTGGCCAGCGGACCGGCGCCGTGCCGTCGTCCCCCAGGAACAGGCGCAGGGCCCAGCGGGGATTGACCTCGCCGTCGTAACGCTTACCCGGGCAGTAGAGCAGCGTGCTGCCGGGCCAGACCCGTTGCTGCAGGTCCCGGGCCATGGCCCGGGCGATGGCCAGCTTGGTGGGGCCGTCGGCGGTGACGCTCCACTCCGGCCCCTCCGGCTCGAGGGGCACCAGGGTGGGCTCACCGCCGAGGGTGATCTGGATGCCGGCGGCGCGCAGGCGGGATTCGGCCGCCTCGGCCACCCGTTCCATCCAGCTCATGCGGGCCAGTTCATGCGGGTTGCGGAAGGCTCATGGGGACGGCTGGGGAATCACGCTGCAGGAATTGACGGGGACCGGGACCACCTTCCAGATGCGTTCGGCGTACTCCTGGATCGACCGGTCGCTGCTGAAGAAGCCGCAGCGGGCGGTGTTAAGCACCGACATCATGCTCCACCGTCCTGCGTCGGACCAGGCGCTGTCCACCTCATTCTGGGCGCGGCGGTAGTCGCCCAGGTCGGCCATCACCCGGAAGGGGTCGCTGCTGCAGAGGTTGGCCAGCAGCGGATGGAACAGGTCGCGGTCGCCTTCGCTGAAGTGGCCCGAACCGATCAGGTCGATGGCCTCCTTGGCCAGGGCGTCATTCTCCAGCCAGGGTATTGGGTGGTAGCCGTTGCGGTTGATGGCGGCCAGCTGCTCGGCGGTGTGGCCGAACAGGAAGAAGTTGTCGTCGCCGACCCGCTCACGGATTTCGATGTTGGCCCCGTCGAGAGTGCCGATCGTGAGGGCGCCGTTGAGGGACATCTTCATGTTGCCCGTGCCGGAAGCCTCCATGCCGGCGGTGGAGATCTGCTCGGAGAGATCCACCGCGGGATAGATCTTCTGGCCCAGCTTGACGCTGAAGTTGGGCAGGAAGATCACCCGCAGACGGCCATCCATCGCCGGGTCGATGTTGATGATCTCCGCCATGCCCACGATCAGGCGGATGATCAGCTTGGCCATGGCATAGCCGGGGGCCGCCTTGCCGCCGAAGATCACCGTGCGCGGCGGCAGATCCTCGCCGGCCCGCAGCCGCAGGTAGCGCTCCACCACCTGCAGGGCCGCCATGTGCTGGCGCTTGTACTCGTGGATGCGCTTCACCTGGACATCAAACAGGGAGGAGGGATCCACCAGGACGCCGGTGTCCTGGCGGATCGTGGCGGCCAGGCGCTCCTTGGCCTGCTGGCGCACCCCCTGCCAGCGCTCCAGGAAGCCGGCATCGGTGGCCAGGGGCTCCAGCTGCCGGAGCTGGTCGAGGTGCCGGCACCAGTCGGTGCCGATGGCGTCGTTGAGCAGGTCGGCCAGGGGCGGGTTGGCCACCGCCAGCCAGCGCCGCGGTGTGACGCCGTTGGTGATGTTGGTGAAGCGCTCCGGCCAGACCTGGGCGAATTCGGAGAACAGGTTCTCCTTGAGCAGGCGGCTGTGCAGCTCCGCCACGCCGTTGACCGTGTGGCTGCCCACCACCGCCAGGTGGGCCATGCGCACCTTGCGGTGCGGGCCCTCTTCGATCAGGGACAGCCGCTCCAGCAGGTCGGGCTGGCCGGGGAAGCGGATGCGCAGGGTGCGCAGGAAGCGGGCATTGATCTCGAAGATGATCTGCAGCTGGCGGGGCAGCAGCTGCTGGAACAGTTCCAGGCCCCAGGCCTCCAGGGCCTCGGGCAGCAGGGTGTGGTTCGTGTAGCTGATCGTGGCGGTGGTGATGCTCCAGGCGGTGTCCCAGTCGACCCCGTGATCATCGATCAGCAGGCGCATCAGCTCCGCCACCGCGATCGCCGGGTGGGTGTCGTTGAGCTGCACCGCGAACTTGCGGTGGAACTCCGTGACCGGAATCCCCTGGCTGCTGAGGATCCGGAACATGTCCTGCAGGGAGCAGGAGACGAAGAAGATCTGCTGGCTGAGCCGCAGGCGCTTGCCCTGCTCCAGCTCATCATTGGGATAGAGCACCTTGGAGAGGGTTTCCGACTGCACCTTGTGCAGCACGGCCCGGGTGTAGTCGCCGGCGTTGAAGGAGGCGAAATCGAAGGCGTCCGGCGCCTGGGCCGACCACAGCCGCAGGGTGTTGGCGGTGTGCACGCCATAGCCCAGGATCGGGGTGTCGTAGGCCACGCCGATCACGGTCTGGCCGCCGATCACCACCGGATAGCTCCATTCCGGCCGGATCACCTCCCAGGGGTTGCCGCGGGCCAGCCACGGGTCGGTGCTCTCCATCTGGCCGGTGGGGCCGATCTGCTGGCGGAAGATGCCGAACTCGTAGCGGATGCCGTAGCCGATGGCCGGCAACTCCAGGGTGGCCATCGACTCCTGGAAGCAGGCCGCCAGCCGGCCCAGGCCCCCGTTACCCAGGCCCGGTTCCGGCTCCTCCGCGAGCATTTCCTCGAGGGTGAGGCCGAGGGCGGCGCAGGCGGCCCGGGCCTCCTCCCGCAGCCCGAGGCTCACCAGGTTGTTCTCCAGGTGGGGCCCCAGCAGGAATTCCGCCGACATGTAGGTGGCGGTACGAACGTGCTGGCTGGTGTAGGTGTCCACGGTGTCCACCCAGCTGGTCAGGAGGATGTCCCGCACCGCCAGCGACAGACAGACGTAATGGTCGTGGGGGGTGGCGAGGGAGGCGGACTTGGCCTGGCTGGAGAACAGATGGCGGCGCATCGCCTCCAGGAGGGCCTGCCCCTTGGGTGGGCAGGGTGCGGGAGTGGAGCTTGCCATGGGGGAGATGCCTTGGGTGGCGACGTAGGATCTGTCCTGGCCTGGGGAGTGCCGCAGCCGCTGCACCATCGGATACAGGCGGGAGCTCCTTAAGAGTGGCTTTCTTTCAGCGCTGCAGCACCCCGTGCCAGGAAGCGCCCATGGGAGCGGACTCCAGCAGCTCCGCCTCGATGGTCCAGTCCAGTTCGCTTTCCACCCCGGTTGGACCCGAAAAACTTCCGTTCACCGCCGCGGTGAGGGCGGGCTTGGAGGAGGTGGCCAGGGTGATGTAGCGGTCGTCGATGCTGCCCTTGCCACTGGGGTCGAAGCCCCGCCAGCCCGCCCCGGGCAGGTAGACCTCCGCCCAGGCATGCAGGTCGTACTGCTTCGGCGCCGGCTCCACCAGGTGGTAGCCGCTCACGAACCGGGACGGCAGGCCGGCGCAGCGGCAGGTCTCGATCATCAGCATCGCCAGGTCGCGGCAGGAGCCGACCCGTTCCTTGAGGGTGCGGCCCGCCGGCCAGGCCGGCCCCACGTGTCGCTGGGTGTACTTGACCCGGTCCTTGATGATCTCCACCAGCTGTTCGAGGAACATCAGCCCGCGCTGGTCGCTACCCATCAGCGCTTCCTGGGCCAGATCCACCGCGGCGGGGTCGTGCTGGCCATTGGGCAGCCAACCCTCCAGGGAGCCCAGCAGATCGCCATTGAGATGGCCCACAGGGTAGGGGAGCAGGGGCTCCTGGTCCTCCAGGCACGTGGCCAGGGCCGGCGGCGGTGAGGTCTCCACATCGCTGATCGCCTGCACGCGGAAGTGATCGGTGCTGCCCTCGAAGCGGGCCCGCAGGATCTCATCACCACTGGCCGCCACCAGCGGATAGAGCAGGGACGGTTCCGGGCTAATGGCCAGGTGGAAATGGAGCAGGCGCTGGAAGCCGTGGCCCCGGGGCTTCAGGCAGAAACGGTGCGGCCCCAGGAACACAGGCGCGCTGTAGCGATAGTTGAAGGTGTGGGTCAGGCGGGCTCGCATGCCGCCTCCTGACTGGAGGTGCTGCTGGGGGGAGCGATGAAGTAGCGCGCTTCGATCAGCTCATGCAGGCGGTTCAGATCCGACTGGAAGTGGTCGATGGCTTCGTGCAGCCCGGTGGCGACGAGTTCGTCGATCCTGGTGAAACTCCAGTGGGCCAGGGTGAGCCCGATCAGGCACTCCAGATCGTCGGCGGGCCGCGGCACCGAACTGCCGCGGATGATCCGCAGCGTGTCGCTGATCCGCTCCAGGCAGTAACGCACCGAGCGGGGGAAGATCGGGTCCAGCAGCAGGAAGGCGGCCACGGCCTTGGGTTCGATCGCCTGCTGGCTCGACTGCCGGAACATCTGGTAAGCACCCGCCGAGCGCAGCAGGGAGATCCACTGCAGCTCGTCGAGCACGCCGCCCACCTCCTCGGGCGAAGGCAACAGCAGGAAGTATTTGACATCCAGGATCCGGGTGGTCTTGTCGGCCCGCTCCAGCAGTCGCCCGAGGCGACTGAACTGCCAGGAGAGGTCGCGGCTGAGGGTGGCGTCGGTGATCCCGTAGAACAGCTGGCAGGCGCGGCGGATCTCCCGCAGCTGTTCCTGGGGCGGTTGCAGCCAGAAGGTCTCCTCCTGCAGCGTCCAGTAGATGTCGTTGATCTGCTCCCACATCTCCGTGGTGATGACTTCACGGATCTGCCGGGCGTTCTCGCGGGCATTGCCGATGCAGTTGAGAACGCTGCTGGGGTTGTCCGTCTCCCGCACCAGGAAATGGATCACGGCCTCGGGGGTGACCACCGGGCAGAGCTCATCGAAGAGCTTGCGGTCACCGCTGGCCTCGATCAGGGGGAGCCAGGGCTCGGCGCTGCCGGGGGGACAGTCGAGGGCCATGGCCTCGCTCACTTCCACGAAACGGGAGATGTTCTCGGCCCGTTCGACGTTGCGGTTGATCCAGTAGAGGGAGTCGGCGACGCGGCTCAGCATGGGGCTTCATCCACGATCCAGGTGTCCTTGCAACCACCCCCCTGGGAGGAATTGACCACCAGGGAGCCGCGCCGCAGGGCGACGCGGGTAAGGCCACCGGGGCTCACCCAGGCCTCCTTGCCCCGCAGCACGTAGGGCCGCAGATCGACGTGGCAGGGGTACAACTCCCCTTCGCTCAGGGAGGGCACGGTCGAGAGTTCCAGCGTGGGCTGGGCGATGTAGTTGCGGGGGTTGGCCTGGATCTTGACGGCGAACTCGTCGATCTCCGCCTGGCTCGCGTGGGGGCCGATCAGCATGCCGTAGCCACCGGCCTCGGCCACCGCCTTCACCACCAGCTCCCCGAGGTGCTCGAGCACATAGGCCTGGTCGTCAGGCCTGGAGCAGATGTAGGTGGGAACGTTCTCGATGATGGGTTCTTCGTCCAGGTAGTAGCGGATCATCTTGCCCACATAGGCATAGATGAGCTTGTCGTCGGCCACGCCGGTACCCGGAGCATTGGCGATCGCCACCCGTCCCGCCCCGTAGGCCCCCATCAGACCCCGCACCCCCAGCAGGGAATCGCTGCGGAACACGGCCGGGTCGAGGAAGTCGTCGTCGATGCGGCGGTAGATCACATCCACCGCCTCCAGGCCGGCGGTGCTGCGCATCCAGACCCGGTCCCCTTCGCAGACCAGGTCGCGCCCCTCCACCAACTGGATGCCCATCTGCTGGGCGAGGTAGCTGTGCTCGAAATAGGCGCTGTTGAACACCCCTGGGGTGAGCAGCACCACCTTGGGGGTGTCGGTCCAGGGGGCCAGCTCCCGCAAGGTCTGCAGCAGGTGGGAGGGGTAGTCGTCGATGGGCTGGACCGTTCTCCCGGCGAACAGGCTCGGGAACATCCGCTTCATCACCCGCCGGTTCTCGAGGAAGTAGGCCACCCCCGATGGGCAGCGCAGGTTGTCCTCCAGCACTCGCCAGGTGCCGTCACCGTCGCGCACCAGATCCAGGCCCGAGATGTGGCACCAGCGGCCGAGGGGCGGCTGGAAGCCCTGCATCTGGGGCCGCCAGCCCTGGGAGCTTTCCACGTCGGCCCTGGGCACCACCCCGTCGGCCAGGATCTTCTGATCGCCGTAAACGTCAGCCAGGAAGCGGTCGATCGCCTCCAGTCGCTGAATCAGACCCCGCTCCAGGCGCTCCCAGTCCTGGGCCCCGATCAGACGGGGAAGGGGATCGAAGGGGAGAATCCGCTCGACGCCCTTGCTGTCGGAATCGTTGAGGCGGAAGGTGGCCCCGAGGCGCTTGAGCAGCATGCCGGCGGCCACGTGGTTGCGGTTCAGCTGGTCGAGGCCCATCTGGCCCAGGGACGACAGCAGCGGCTTGAGGGTGGCCCGGGGCTGGTCGGTGGAGGTGAAGTACTCGTCGTATCCCTGGTTCGGTTTGTACTGACTGAACATTCCAGGCCCTTCCACGCGGTTGGATCCTGCAGTGCCGCCGGGGTGGTCACCCGTTGCCGTTGTTACGAAAACCCGGGGCGCTGTCGGCCAATGGCGCCCCTACCGCTACATAGCCATAGCGTTTTGCTAAGGAACCTGCGCCGTGGGACTCACGGGGTTCAGAATGAACACAACTGGAGGGGTGGCTCGGATGCTGATCAACAAGCCCGGTTCCCAGTCATCAACCACCTCCTGCGCTGCGGGCGTCCTGCCGCGTGACCAGCAACGGACGTTGAGTCGCAAGGAGAAGCGGGCCTTCGCCCGTCACTCCATCGAGAGCTGCCGCACCATCGCCCTGCGGCCACTGGACGACGATCGCAAGCCCTGTGGCCGTTGGTTCCTCGCCGACATCGCCGACGTGGGCAAGGGCGGCATGTGCCTGATCGCGTCCGAGGACCAGTCCCTTGCGATGGGGCAATGGCTGCTGATGGATCTGCGCGCCCATCCCGGCTTTGGCCAGTTAAGGATGCAGGCCCAGTTGCGCTGGCTGACCAGGGCCCACTTCGCCCTCACCTTTGGTGTGGCCTTCGCCACCCCCCTCATGGAGGTGCCGGTGCTGTCGCTGGAGCGGCGCAACCTGCGCCGGGATCCCAACGAGGAGGACTGGGCCGTGGAGGAGGAGCGGGAACTGGCGCTGTCCTGAGCGGCCAACGGTGTGACACGCCGGCGCATTTTCAGTAAACTTTAGTCAGAAGTCCCGCGTGAAGCTCCTTGACCCGTATGCCCACACACGAGGCAGGCCTGGTCGCTGCTGGCATTGTCGCGGCTGGCCTGGCTCTGGCACCAGCACCGGTGGAGGCGATCGGCACCACCTTCAGCTTCAACCTCGGCAGCGGCACCGCCACGCCCACTGACCCGCTGGCCTCGCCCACCAAGACCTTCACCACCAGCGCCGACGGCCAGACCCTCAACCTGGTCTTTCAGAACGGCCTGCGTCCCAACGGCAACGCCAAGCCGGTGAGCGCGACCGCCGATGGCCTCTGCATCTACAAAGCC
>NZ_JAGQBG010000089.1 GCF_024345515.1 Cyanobium sp. N5-Cardenillas | reverse complement strand
CCCCGAAAATCCCAGCGCGGCCAGAAAGACCGGCTCCCAGGTGGCCACCGGAAGGCTGGGCCAGAAGTAAAAGAAGCGATGGCCCAGAAACCGGTAGTCGTGGACGAACCGGAATTCCTCCGGCCAGGAGTAGAACGACTCGAGCATCGGGTTCCAGGGCCTCCGGTTGAGGGCCAGCAGGAGCAGTCCAGCCCCGGCGGTGCTGAGCATGAGGCGCTGCCGTGAGGGCCAGATCACCAGGCTGGCGGCCGTGGCCACGATCAGCAGGTTGATGGTCAGAAAGGCGGTCACCCCATGGGCGTGATAAGCGAGATACCCGGATAGCAGCAGCAAGGCCGTCGCCTGACCCACCCGGCGTGCACCCGGCCATGCCATCTCCTGTACCAACCCCAACAGGGGCGTGGCCCCGGCCAGCACCAGGGCCAGCCCGGGAAGGGTGCCGTTGAGGGCGATCTGATGGAAGAAGGAAAAGCTCTGATGTCCCATCCCCAGCAAAAACAGCAGGGACGTGAGCCACCCAAGGGCCACCTTGCCGGTGAGCCGCAGACTGAGCTGGCAGCTTGCCAGCAAGACAAGAAACGTGTTGAGGGCCGCGACCTGGCTGGCCCGCCATGGGACCAGAGCTTCGGGGAAGCCGAACAGATAGCTGGCCGCCGTGAAGAACCAATTGGCCGGTGCGCTGTAGAGCAGAGGATCGAGGCGCACCGTATCGAGCAGGTCGCTACCGAAATACGTCGCGTAATAGACGAACCCATCGGAGGGGAACTCCCGAATCACCCCACGCCAGGCCAGGGCCACCGCGCACAACAGCGCCGGTGCCAGGACCGCCAGCAACGGCCGCCCAAGGGACCGATCGGCCAGCCGCTGGCTCCAGCGGCGTGGCCGGACGACGAGGGCCGCCATCACCAGGAGCAGGTTGAGCACCACCAGCAACCCATAGGCCTGGCGAAGACTTGGCCCCCCTGGCAGCAGGGACAGCCAGCCGATGGCGCCCCAGGAACCCACGCCCAGAACGAGCATCTGCCAGGTGGGTCGCCGCCAGCGCCATCCCCACAGCAGCGGCGCCGCGATGGCCAGCAGCAACGGGGCAACGGAATGGGTCAGCGCAGGCATTCGGCGCAGGGGAAGCCGCTGACCCGAGACCCTAAGGGACCTTCGCCCACCTGCCGATCCGGTTCAGACCCGCTCCAGCCGCAATCGCTCACCCCGCAGCTGGCGCAGCCGCTCCCCCAGGGCCGGTCCTGGCCGCAGGCCGGAGGCGATCAGGTCGGCCGCCGGGACCGGGGAGGCCAGATGACGCCAACGGCACCACCAGCGCAGCAGGGGACGCCGGGGGAGCGCCCCGCTGACCAGCGCCAGGGCGACGGCCTCGGGGGACCACCCCGGCTGCTCCAGAAAGGTGCTCCAGGCCAAGGCCGTGCCGGGTGTCGTGTCGCTGACTTGCCAGGCCTGGGAAAGCAGGGCCAACTGGGCCAGCAGCCGCTGCTGCCCGTGGGGCAACTGCAGCCGCGTCGCCACGGCTGAGGCCGCGTCACTGCCGGCCAGCAGGGCCGCCAGAAGCGGCAGTCCGAAGCGGCGGGCCCAACGCAGGCGGCAGCGCCAACGGGTGTCAGCCTGCAGGGCAGGATCCACCAGCACCAGGGCACCCCACGACTGGAGAAAAGCCAGGGCCTTCTCCCAGGGCTCCCGCACGAGCAGCAACTCCAGTTCCATCCGCAGGCGCGTACCGAGGGCGGGGGGCACCCGGCCAGCGGCTCCTGTACCGCTGCCCTCCCCCCAGGGCCAGCGAGCCAGGGTGGAGCGCAGCTGCTCCAGGCTGGCCGGAGCCAGGGTGAACCCCAGACGGGCGGCGTAGCGTGCGGCCCGCACAATCCGGGTGGGATCGTCCTCCAGGCTGCTGCCATGCAGAAGACAAAGCTGCCGCCGGGCCAGATCTTCGCCACCACCGTGGGGATCCAGGAGGTGCAGACCCGGCCCTGGGTTGGTGAACACCAGAGCCATCGCGTTGATGCTGAAGTCCCTGCGAGCGAGATCATCCTCCAGGGAGCCATAGGAGACGACGGGGTTTTCACCGGGGGCCGGATACGTCTCGCTGCGGGCCGAGGCCAAATCCAGCCGGATTCCGTCGAGCTCCAGTTCAACGGTGCCGAAGGAAGGATGGAACTGGCAGTAGCCCACCGCCCCGGCCGGGGCCTCCGCCAACAACGTCTCAGCCAGGCGATGGGCCGCTGGCCGCAGATCGGTCGGATCCGCGTGCGGAGAAAGCTCCACCACAAGATCGAGGTCAGGCAGGCCACGCAGGGGATCAAGGTGCACCCGATGCAGCAGCAGATCCCGTACGGCGCCTCCAACGACGGCCAGCACCGCACAGTCGCTCGCCCGGTGGAACGTCGCCAGCAGACGGGGAGGCAGGCAAAAGTCCTGGGGATCGATCACGGAAACCGTCATCGCGGCAGGCCCATGGAGCGGGATCCAGAAAGCGCACGGTACACTCACGCTGCCAACAACGACCAAAGCCCTGATACGGATGCCCCAAAAGGTGTCCACCAACGGCATTCTTTCACATGACATAGTTATCCATAACCGATAAAGCCTCAAAGCCTCAGTCAAGCTCAACAAGCAGGAACTTCACAACATGTTCGACAGCGCCAAGAAGCTCAGGAGATGCATGACAAAGGCATACATCTTATTCGATCTTCTCCACTCACTCTGGGAGTACTGGCTTGGCCCTTTCGGAAGACGCAGCAGCCCCTCTAAGCGCCTGAGACCAATCGGGCAACCAGACACCAGCGGCACGACCCCGAACAGAATTGCGATCTTTGTTGCCTACTCAAGACGCCTGACACTATCTAACAAGGCCTATCTTGAAGCCCTGAAGAAGGCTGGGTTTGCAATTTTCTACATCAACAATGAGGTGACTGAGCCAGATGCAATACCCGCCATTTGTGCGCTCTCCTGGCGCGCCTTTGACCGAAAGAATATCGGCAGGGATTTTGGCGGCTTCAAAGACGGAGTTATGCAGCTTCTTGAGGAGGGACATCTTCACCGATGCCAAGTCCTTTGCATCGCAAACGATTCGATGCAGTTCATCCCAGGAAAGAACTCAGACAGCTTTACGGAGGCGCTGATTGACTTTTCGAGTTCAAATAAGATAGCCCTTTTCAGCCATATCAGTCACGAGATCAGGACTCATTATCAATCCTACTTTCAATGTCTCAAGCCAGAAGTGTTTCTCTCCAGACCATTCATCAAGTTCTGGACACGGTACACCCCCCTTTCCCATCGCAGGCACTGTATATACAACGGAGAAATAGAACTCTCGCGACAAGTCTATCAACGTCTCAGAGATACCGACATTCTTTACACCAGCGACAAACTGGTCGAAGCATTGGAGAAGTCGGAGCCATCTGACATTACGACTGCAGAAATCTTTCGATTGATGCCATCACCAGCAAGAACATCCCAGATGGATCTTGTCGGCTACTCCTTGGATCAGCTAATGGCAAAGCGCGAGAAGAATGAAGAGCTTTCAAGACTTGACATGTTCAGCATCTCCGATCTTCTTGAGAGCGGCAATCCCAGCCACATCGCAGCATTTCTGTATCCATATTTCTTGCACTGCCCCTTCGTAAAGCATGATCTGGCAACTGCCGGAAGCTATACAATGGCTCAAGCTATTACCCTTTTCAGGGAAGCCCTTATCAAGTCAATGGGGCCAGATGAAATGGATGACGTCAATCGGCTGGCAAACGAATTTAGAGACCTAATCTATTCTCGCGGCATTCCCCTAAGTTACAGCAATCTGCGCCGTGAAGCTGCACTGAAGGGAATCACAGGTGGATTCGTATATCCATCGACTTACCAATGAAAGCTTGCGGTCTATTGACCATGACTTGGAACGATTGCAAGCCGTAGATCCTATCGGTTGAAGGGCCCTTGGAATAACGCTGACGCAGCGTCTATCGCCACCATCCCCCGAGAGCTTCCATTGCCAGAGGCGGCAGGCTTCGAAAGGGGATGCTCAGGGTAAGTGAGATGAGTTTCTGGACAGGGGGAGAAGAGGCACAAGATCCCCACACGGAGCTCTTGAACAGCGTTCGCTTGTTAGCACCAGCGCTGTTGATCTGCCTGGAGCACCCCGACGTTGAGCCAACAAAGCATTCCGACGATCACGGACTCGGGCGGGCAAGAATCAACGACAGACTCAGCTGCCGGCGTCCAACCAAAGCACAATGAATTCAGCCAACGTGGCATGCAGGTAGGTATCTCATGCTGCATACAGAGAAGTCGATCCAACCAGGAATTCCTTGAGCAGAGATCAAAATCCCATGCTACTTGCTGCCGGCGCTAAGCCAGCCTCAGGCGGCCCACCTAAGGTGCGACGCTGCTCAACCGGACAAGGCCAAGTGAAGAGCTGAAGCCGGATTGATCAGTTCAGTGGCCAGCATCATGGCCCGTGGAGCTCCGCCGTAGCGTCAGCATCCACGACCGCCCCCGTGAACGACACAGCCCTTCCTGTCAAGCTTGACATCGACAGATCAGCATCAGTAGATTCTAAGTTTAAAAAAGAAGTTTAGAAATGCATTTCGTGACCCAGTATAGCGATGGCATTCCTTCACCCAGCAAACCTTGCAGAGCCTGCCACGGCACCCGTCTGACTCCCTATGTGCGCGCTAGCCACATGGGCATAACGACAGAGCCTGAAGACTGCGAGATTCTATTTCATAAGTGCCAGGATTGCGGATCTCTGAACGACTTTTCTGAGGAGGTCGTCTTCTACGAGAAGGAGCAGGACACGCTATTCATGAATTACTACATCGATACCATTGCTGGGCTCGATGAGATGCTTGAACCCATCGGCAGTTATGCCGATGCAATTGGAGAAACGGAGGGAAAGTCCTTTCTGGAATTGGGATGCGGATTCGGCTTCGTCGTCGACTACGCCGCTAAATGCCGCGGATTCCGAGCTGCTGGGGTTGAGCCGGGGGGATACGGGCGACTCGGACAGCAGTCTCTCGGCGCGGACATTTCAGCCGCCTTGCTTGGCGAGGGCAGCCATCACGATCGGGAGAGTTTTGATATCATCTTCTGTTCTGAAGTCATCGAACATGTTTCAACCCCAGAAGCATTTGCCACCACGATAGTCAGCCGGATAAACCCCGATGGCATCGCAATCTTCACGACTCCAAACGCAGAGTTTATCACGCCAGAAGCGCCTGCTGCCGAAGCATACAGCGCCCTGTTTCCAGGCGAGCACAAGATACTTTTCAGCGAACATGGCCTGAGGGTGCTTCTGAGCAGAGCAGGCTTCAATCATCTCACTGTGAAGCAACGAAGAAGCTCGAATCTGATCGCGTACGCGGCCACTTCTCCAGGACCAATTAGGATGGCTGAAGCCACCCAAACCGGAAACGCCACCGCCTACAGCCGGGAATACCTGGGGACCTTCCGGAACAGCACCAACGCGAAAACAGAAAAGATTTCGCGTCTCGGCCTGGCCATGCACTACCGCTTATTCAAGGATTTCGTCAACAACGGCTGGACTGACCAAGCCATTGACTTGCTTTCTGAAATTCTTCCAAGCTTTCGGTGCGAAGTTGATCCCAGCATGAACTTCAAGATCCAACCCGAACCCACTAACAGGGTGGAGCTTCTTCATGAGATGCTCTGCCTCTGTGGTATCTGCCTGCTGAAGGAATCACTCCTCTCCCAAGATCACGATCTTCCGTATCCTCGCGGGGCCATTGGCTTTGGCAAGAAAATGGGGTTCTACTTGACAACGGTGATTCATCAAGTCTTCAAACCTGAACCTGCTCCCATCATTGATTCAGCCATCAACTACCTGAACACCTTCATCGATTACGGCATGTGGCTACGTAGCTCTCGCCGTCCGAACTTTCATCTCGAATCGATATCTCTGGTCGGCCCGGCGATTGCCTCCCTGTTTCTGTTCCAGCTCAAGGCTGGGGCCCCGATCGACGAAAAGCGATTCGCGTTCATTGAAGAACCCTGGTTCAAGACCGATTACCCCATTGCCTACAATGACATTCAGAAACACCTGACGACTCACAGAGAAAGGCAGGAAGCGCTCCAAACCAATACCGTCTCCGAATCCATGCAGCCGAGCTTCTTCAATCCACTTCATCGCATCCTTAAGCGCCTGGGGAACTGAATCTATGTCTCAGATCCACGAAACAGTCGGCGAGCGGAGCATCTACTTCATAACGGTAAACTACCACTGCAGCGACTTGATTGACAAACTGATCGCCATCACCCCAGCCCATGGAGTCGCAGGATACAAGTTCATTGTTGTCAATAATTCTCCTGATGACACCACCATCGAGGGTGTTGCCAACCGACATGGGGCTATCTTGCTGCAAGCGACCCACAATCTGGGTTTCGGCAGCGGCTGCAACCTGGGCCTGGATTACGTCCACCAACGCGATCCCCAGGCGCTGGCCTGGCTGATCAATCCCGATGCACATCTGCTGCCCGAAGCGATCAGCTACGTGCGCTCTTGCTTTCGTGCCGACGACACCATCTCAATCCTAGGAACCCGGATCAGTGACGTGGAGGGGGCCTTGTGGTTCAGCCAGGGCAGCTTCAACCCGTGGCTGGGAAGCCTCAAGCACCGTTTCGATGACGTCGAGGTGGCGCCCAGGCCGATCACCACCCATCCGACCCGCTGGCTCTCAGGCTGCAGCATGGTGTTCAATCTGGCGGCCTTTGAACACTGCCCCAAGTTCGATCCCCAGTTCTTTCTCGATTACGAAGATGCCGACATCTGCCTGCGCTACGAACGTCTCGGCCATCGGCTCCGTGTCACCCAGGCGGTGCTGGTGGAGCACCAGGTGTCGGCCATCACCCAGCGGGTTCCCGGTGCCAAGTTCCGCCATGCCACGTTCAGCAAGCTTTACCTGCTCCATCGCCACGCCACCCCCCTGGCTCTGGGGCTGAATCTTCTTTACTTCGCGCTGCGTCCTGTCACTTTCCTTGCCAAGGATCCGGCCCGTGCCAGGGGGCGCTGGGCCGGCTTGTTGGATTACCTGCGCTGGGTCGGTCGTCGCCTGCGGGGCGACAGGTCCCCGCGCCATCCCCGTACCCGGTTCACGATCGCATCCTGAGGAATCGGCCGGCCAGAGCCCTTAAGGTCCGCCACTTCTCCCGACGGGGGCAATAGCGCCAGAAGATCGTGAGCACCGGCAACAGGTACAGATGGGAGCGGCGATGGCCAAGGGCGTAGATCAACCCCTGCAAACTGCCGAGCGACAACTGCTTCTGTGCGGGGGTGAAGTCATTCAGCAGAATCACCCGCGGCGTGACCCACGCCTGGATCCCCCGATGGACCGCCCGCATCACCCATTCCGAATCCGCGTGGTAATGGGGTAAGAACAGAGCGTCATACAGGCCGATACGGCGGAAGGCGTCGGCCTGAATCAGCACCCCGTTGCCCGGGAGAGCATCGACGGGAAGCACCTCGGACGTGGCCACTTCCAACGCAAGCTCCTGCTGTCGCTGTCCTGTGTGAGCCAGCTTCAGAAAATCAGAGCTGGCCCAGACCGTCCTGGTGCCCAGGGACCAGATCCGATCCGGCTCCCCCAGGAGGTTGATCTGGTTACCAAGAATCACGCAGCCGTTGCGCCGGGCCAGCGTCACCAGGGCAGCAACATGACCGGGCTCGATCACCGCATCGTCATTGATCGTGAAGACGTAATCGGTGCCGCTCTCAAGAGCATGGCGCACCCCTCGATTGGTGGCCGCCGTCCAGAAGTCGTGGTCGCTGGCCTCGAGGATCTCGGTGGCGGGGAAACGGGCGCGGATGGCGGCCACGGTGCCGTCGCTGGAGTGGGAATCCACCACCACGATCCTCAGGGCCGGATAGGTCTGGGCCGCCATGCGCTCCAGGAACCGCAAGGTGAGCTCGCGGCGGTTGCGGGTGGGCACAACGGCGGTGACCAGCGGCAGGGTCATGCCGGTTCGATCGGGGCCAGGCGCGGATCGAGGATCTTCGGCCCCATGCCCTCGAACTTGACAGCGATGGACGTCTTCTCTCCGCTGCCGAACAGATGGGTGACGTGGCCCTCGCCGAAGCTGCTGTGCCGCACCCGATCCCCGACGGCCCAGGCCCGGGCCGCGCTGCGGCGCCGCACCGCATTGGCGGGATCGCCGGCTGCCCCGCCAGCCGCGACCCGCTGGCTGTCGTCGCGGTCCACCCGGGTGAGCCGCTCCAGCCGCTGCTCCCGCCGCAGGGCCGCGCCGCCGCTGCGGGGGATGTCGCCCTGCAGCAGCGCCTCGGGCAGCTCGGAGAGAAACACCGAAGGCACCGCCGGCTCCCGCATGCCGCCCCAGAGCCGCCGCTCGCTGGCGTGGGAAAGGAACAGCCGTTCCTTGGCCCGGGTGATCCCCACGTAACACAGGCGGCGCTCCTCCTCGAGGGCGGCGGGGTCCTCCAGGGAGCGGTAGCTGGGGAACAGGCCCTGCTCCAGCCCCACCAGGAAGACCACCGGGAACTCCAGCCCCTTGCTGGCGTGCAGGGTCATCAACGTGACCCGGTCGGCCTCGGTGTCCTTGCTGTCGGCATCGCTGGCCAGGGCCGCGGAGGCCAGGAACCCCTCCAGGGAGCCCTCCTCGTTCTCCTCCTGGTACTGCAGGGCCGCATTGACCAGTTCCTGCAGGTTGCGGCGCCGCTCCTCCGATTCGTCTGTGGCTTCAGCCAGCAGCTCGGCCAGGTAGCCGCTCTGCTCCATCACCCGCTGCACCAGCTCGGAGGGGGGGGCATCCTGCAGACGGCGGCTCAGGTCGGAGATCAGCTCCTGGAACTGGAGCACCCCTCGGGCGGAACGGCCCGCGAGGGAGCGCACCGCCTCCGAATCGCTCACCACCTCCCACAGGGGCAACCCCAACTGGTTGGCCGCATCGGTGAGGCGCTCGATGGTGGTCTTGCCGATGCCCCGCCGTGGCACGTTCAGCACCCGCAGCAGGCTGACGGTGTCGGCCGGGTTGACCAGCAGGCGCAGGTAGGCGAGCACATCCTTGATCTCACGCCGGTCGTAGAAGCGCAGCCCCCCCACCACGATGTAGGGAAGGCCCCAGCGCACCAGCGACTCCTCCATGGCGCGGGACTGGGCGTTGGTGCGGTACAGCACGGCCATGTCGCCCCAGCGCAGCTCCGGGTGGGCCGCCTCCAGCATCCGCATCCGGTGCACCACCGCCTCGGCCTCGGCGATCTCGTCGTCGCAACGGGTGAGGCTGATGGGCTCCCCCTCGCCCCGGGTGGGACGCAGCACCTTGTCGATGCGTTCGCTGTTGTTGGCGATCAGGGCGTTGGCCGCCTCCAGGATCGTGGCGGTGGAGCGGTAGTTCTCCTCCAGCTTCACCATCGTGCCGGTGTCCCCGTCGAGGGAGCCGTCGCCGAACTCCCTCTGGAAGCCCATCAGGATCGTGAAGTCGGCGGCCCGGAAGCTGTAGATGCTCTGGTCGGCGTCGCCCACCACGAACACCGAGCGCCCCTCCCAGTCGTCGAAGCTCTCGGGTGCCTGGCCGTTTGCCACCAGCAGCTTAATCAGGTCGTACTGGGTGCGGTTGGTGTCCTGGTATTCGTCCACCAGCACGTGGCGGAAGCGCCGGTGCCAGTAGTGGCGGATCTGCTCGTTCTGCTGCAGCAGCTGCACCGGCATCAGCAGCAGGTCGTCGAAGTCGAGGGCGTTGTTGGCCGCCAGGGCGCGGCGGTAGCGGCGGTAGGCCTCGGCCTCGTGCTTGCCACGGGGGCCGGGGTGCTCCTCCTCGAGGCGCTCCGGCAGCCAGCCCTGGTTCTTGGCGCTGCTGATCGCCCAGCGCACCTTCTTCGGCTCGAAGCGCTTGGGGTCGAGCTGCATCTCCTGGGTGACGATCTCCTTGACCAGGCTTTGGGCGTCGCTTTCGTCGTAGATGGAGAACTGGCGCGTCCAGGTGAGACCCTCGGGGTCGCGGAACTTGTCAATGTCGAAGCGGAGCAACCGGGCGAACAGGGCGTGGAAGGTACCGATCCAGAGGTCTTTGATCACCTCCCGGTAGATGCGGCTGCGCAGCTGCTTCTGCTCCCGGGCCGGCAGGGTGCTCCACGGCTGGCCGAACTGGCTCTGGGCCAGCCGCTGGGCCAGCAGCACCTCCAGGCGCTCCTTCATCTCCCGGGCGGCCTTGTTGGTGAAGGTGACGGCCAGCACCTGGGCCGGATCCACCCCGTGGTGGCCGATCAGGTGGGCAATGCGATGGGTGAGGGCCCTGGTCTTGCCGCTGCCGGCTCCGGCCACCACCAGCAATGGACCGGTGTGGTGATCGACCGCCCGACGCTGGGCCTCGTTCAGACCGGCCAGAAAACTCACAGGCTCCGGCGCAGAGATTTCATTTTTGACGTTAGCAGCCCCACCTGATCAACGTGCTGACCCCATCAGATGCACGCCTGTTCCATAGAACAATCCAAACAGATTATCCGGGTCGACCGCCATCGAGGTCTCCACGAAGGCCTGGTCGATCAGCTCAGAGGGCTTGAAAGACGACGCTCGAAAGAGGCCAGGTCATTGAAGGTATCGGAGCGCTGTCGCAGTTGCTCGAAGGTGCCGAAGGCCTTGATCCTGCCGGCCTCGAACTCGAAGATGCAATCGGAGCGCATCACGGTGGAGAGGCGATGGGCGATCACCACCAGGGTGCAGCGGCGGCCGATCACCTCAATGGCATCCATCACCTCGGATTCGGTGCGGTTATCAAGGGCGCTTGTGGCCTCATCCAGCACCAGGAACTTGGCATTGCGGTAGAAGGCGCGTGCCAGGGCCAGCCGCTGCCGCTGCCCCCCGGACAGCCGAATGCCGTTATCGCCAATCGGCGTGAACAGACCCAGGGGAAGTTCGGCGACGATATCGGCCAGCTGGGCCGCCTGAAGGGCCTCCCAGACTCTCATCTGATCGACCTCATCAACCTCTTCGGCAAAGGCGATGTTCTCAATGATGTTGCTGTTGAGCAGGTTGATCGCCTGGGGCACATAGGCGCAGTTCGCCTGCCAGGCCGGCACATCAGCGTCATCCACATCGATTCCATCCAGCTGCAGGGTGCCTGTGGTGGGACGCAGCAGGCAAAGCAGTTGGTTGGCGGTGGTTGTCTTGCCACTGCCGGTGGCCCCAACGAAGGCCACGCGGGAGCCCACCGGGATTGACATGGAGATGTCACGAAGGACATCGGCATCCGTTCCTGGATAGCGATAACTGATGTTCTTGAGTCGGATCACCCGCTTCGGCATCACCCCATCCGGGGAGGGAACACCTTCCGAGCGAATCGTGAGCCGAGTCTCGGGAAGTTCGATCAGCTTGAGGGTTTCCTCCAGGTCAGGCAGACCGGCTCGCAAGGAAGTGATGGCCCGGAAACTGTCCTGCAGTGGAGGCGTGAGTTTCAAGGAGGTGACGGCAACGGTGGCCAGGAACGGAATGATCTTGAGCAGGGCGCCCGGA
>NZ_JAGQBG010000088.1 GCF_024345515.1 Cyanobium sp. N5-Cardenillas | reverse complement strand
GACCCAGTCGCGGATGGCTTCGCTGGTGGCGTCCTTGAGGGTGGCGGTGCCGGCGGTGACGGGCTGGACGGTGGCCCCCAGCAGCCGCATCCGGAACACGTTCAGGGCCTGGCGGCGCATGTCCTCGGCGCCCATGTAGATGACGCACTCCAGCCCGAAGCGGGCGCAGACCGTGGCCGTGGCCACGCCGTGCTGGCCGGCGCCGGTTTCGGCGATGATCCGCTTCTTGCCCATCCGCAGCGCCAGCAGGGCCTGGCCCAGGGCGTTGTTGATCTTGTGGGCGCCGGTGTGGTTGAGGTCCTCGCGCTTGAGCCACAGGCGCGGTCCCCCCTCCGGACGGCGGTAGTGGGCCGTGAGGCGCTCGGCCTCGTACAGCGGTGTGGGACGCCCCACGTAGTGACGCAGCAGGTGGTCCAGCCGGGCGGTGAAGGCGGGGTCGGCCCAGGCCTCGGCCGCGGCGGTCTCCAGTTCCGCCAGGGCGGGCATCAGGGTTTCGGGCACGTACTGACCCCCGAAGGGTCCGAAACGGCCCAGGCCATCCGGGCGGACCGACGGCTGCAGCTCGGCCGGATCGACGCGGCGGGTAGGGGCGGTGCTGGTCACCGGCGGCATTGAAGGGGATGATTCACAGTAGGGAGGCACCACCCGGCACGGCTGGGACGGGGCCCCGGATTCGGGAGTGCCAGCCCAGAACCGTGGGCATCACCTGGTGACGGCCCAGTTCCAAACGAACGCCAGAGATGCTTCCCAGCCACTACCTCTCCTCCCTGACACTGGCGGAACGGCTGTATCGCCAGCAACCCGAACTGGCGCGCCAGATCTATTCAGCGGAGGTGCTTCAGTTCCTCCAGGACGGTGTGATCATCTTTCCGCAGGTGATCGACCCTGACCTTCTCGACCGGGTGGATGCCGACCTTGCCGACCTGCCGGCGCTGGCCCGCACATCCCTGCTTCACGGCATGATCAGCATCGACGGCAACGCCGATCACTACGAAGCCAGGGTGTTACGCAACCTGTCGAAGCTGGGGGTCACGGATCTGCGGCAGGCGGGCCCCGGGCTCAAGTTGAATGACCTGCATCGTTACTTCGATTCGGCCCGCGATCTCGCCTTTTCCACCCCCATCATCCGTTTTCTCGACGAACTCTTCGGCTCGGCACCGGCCCTGATTCAATCCCTCACCTTCTGGAAAAGCAGCGAACAATCGCTGCACCAGGATTTCTCCTACGTGCACCATCACAGCCGGCTGGGACATCTGGCCGCCGCCTGGATTCCCCTGGAAGACATCAGCGACAAGGCCGGGCCGCTCGTCTACTACAAGGGCTCCCACCTCCTGGCGGAGCATCAGTTCTACAACTGGGACCAGGGCGGAATTCTGGCCAGCCGCAACATCGATCCCCAGACAGCAGCTGGTTACGGGCAGTACCTGGACGCCTTGATCAACCACCAGGGCTGGACACCGAGCATCTACCTGCCGAGGCGCGGCGACCTGCTGATCTGGCACGGGGCGCTGATCCATGGCGGCACCGCCATGGCCGATCCCGCCCGCACCCGCCGCTCCTACGTCTGCCACTACACGGCCGCCGCCCATCACAAGGCCATGGCCCGCCACCGGGTCGGGGAGGGCTACGACTTCTCGGAACCTCCCTCCCTGCCCGAAACGATGCGCCCCAGATCCCTGCCCACCAGGCTGGTCTCCGCCGCCGGCCGCCGCCTGAAGCGTCTCCTCCAGCGAGGCCTCACCCATGCCTAAGGGCGGCTGGAGGGAGTTCAGCGGCTCGGAGAGCCTGCAGCGGCCTTCGGACCCTGGCGGCCCAGGCGTGGCCAGGGCCCAGCAGCGGGTGCGGGTGCAGCGAACCAAGGCGGGCAAAGGCGGCAAGCTGGTGACGGCGGTCACGGGGCTGGACATTCCAGACGCCGAGGCGCGCGCCCTTCTGCAGCGGCTCAAGACCCGAGCCGGCACCGGCGGCACCCTCAAGGACGGGGTGATCGAACTCCAGGGGGACCAGGTGGCCCTCACCCTGGCCGAGCTGGAGGCGCAGGGGTTCCGGCCGAAGCAGGCGGGGGGGTAGGGGAGAATGCGGCCCGAAGCCGCTGCCCCGTTTCCGTGTCCGAGATGACCTCGCCTGCCAAGGCCACCAACATCGTCTGGCACCACTCCACCGTGACCCGCGCCGCCCGGGCCCACCAGCGGGGCCACCGCAGCGCCATCCTCTGGTTCACGGGGCTCTCGGGGGCGGGCAAGAGCACCCTGGCCAATGCGGTGAACTCGGCCCTGTTCGAGCAGGGGCTGGCCTGTTACGTGCTTGATGGCGACAACGTGCGCCACGGGCTGTGCAGCGATCTGGGCTTCTCCGACGCCGATCGCGAGGAGAACATCCGCCGGATCGGTGAGGTGGCCAAACTGTTCCTGGATGCCGGCGTGGTGGTGCTCACCGCCTTCGTCTCCCCTTTCCAGGCCGACCGCCAGCGGGCCCGCGCACTGGTGGAGGCGGGCGATTTCCTCGAGATCCACTGCGCCGCCGACCTGGCGATCTGCGAGCAGCGGGACACCAAGGGGCTCTACGCCAAGGCCCGGGCGGGGGAGATCAAGGAGTTCACCGGCATTTCCAGCCCCTACGAGGCCCCCGAGGCCCCCGAGCTGCGGGTGGCCACCGGGGAGCAGAGCCTTGAGGATTCGGTGGCCCAGGTGATGGCCGAACTGGAACGGCGCGGCATCATTCCAGCTCCGGCGGAGCCCTGAACGGCCCCGGTTCTGACCACTCCCTGCGCAGGCGCAGGGCCCAGGCATCGAGGAAGGTCTTGGAACAGCTGGCGACCGGCACCGCCAGCAGCAGACCCAGCAGTTCGCCCAGTCCCAGCAACCCGCCCAACCGGGCGCCGATCGGCAGGCTGATCAGCAGCCAGGCCGGCTGCAGACCCACGATCGACCCCATCAGCCGCGGCTGGATCACCTGGTCAACCACCTGGCCGACGCTGATCGCCACCGCCAGCACCTCCAGGCCCGTGCGCGGATCCTGGAGCGCCAGCAGCACGCTCACCCCCACGATGGTGAGGGCACTGGCGTAGGGGATCAGGGTGGTGAAGCCGATCGCCACGGCGAACAGGACCCCGTAGGGGATCCCCAGCAGGGTGAACACCAGACTCTGGGCGCCGCTGAGGATCAGGGCCAGCACCACCTGACCGGCGAAGTAGCCCCGGAAGGTGCGGTCCAGGGTGCTGAGCACCAGGGCGCGGGTGCCGGAGGGAAGCCATTCCGCCAAACCCTTGGCGATGCCTTCGCCCCCCAGCAGCAGGAACACCGCCAGCACCAGCACGATCACCGTGTTGACGGTGATGCTGACGGTGGCCCCCAGGATCCCCAGCACCTGCTGGCTCAGCTGGGAGGCGATCTTGCTGGTGCGGGTGATCAGATCGCTGCTCAGCCCGCCGAAATCGGTGGGCAGCCCCCGCTCGGTGGCCCAGCCCTGCAGCTGCCCCAGCAGCGTTTCCCCCTGCGCCAGCCAGCTGGGCAGGGCCAGCACCAGGTCGCCGAGCTGCTCCACCAGGCGGGGCACCAGCACCAGGGCCGCCAGCACCACCGCCGAGAGGCTCAGCCCCAGCACCAGCAGCAGGGCCAGGGGACGCGGCAGCCCCCGCCGGATCAGCCAGCGGCTGGGGATGTCGAGCAGGAAGGCCAGCAGGGCGGCCGTCAGGAACAGGGCCGGGAACGGCGCCAGGGGCACCAGCAACTGGCGCAGCACCCACAGGTTGAGCACCAGCAGGGGCAGGGCCAGGGAGAACCGCAGCCAGGGGGGCAGCACCAGCCGCTCGAGCATCAGCGGGGGCGGGGCCAGGCCCCGGAGGATCGACGATCGCCGACCAGCTTGGCCTGCCGGGCCGGCGACGGCCAGCGCCTCATGGCTGGCCCATCGCCGCCAGGTAGGCGGCACTGCCGAGGGCCTGCAGACGGGCATCCTTGGCCACCACCTGGTCGTGCAGCCCCCGGCGGTGGGCCTCCAGGGCGTCGGCGAGCGCCGGATCGGCGATGGCCAGGATCGAGGCCGCCAGCAGGCCGGCGTTGAGGCCGCCGCCGATCGCCACCGTGGCCACGGGGATCCCCGCCGGCATCTGCACGATCGAATGGAGGGAGTCCACCCCGGAGAGGGCCTGGCTGCGCACGGGCACGCCGATCACCGGCAGCATGGAGAAGGCCGCCACCATGCCGGGCAGGTGGGCCGCGCCGCCCGCGCCGGCGATGATCACCCGCAGGCCCCGGGACGCGGCCGCCTCGGCGAAGGCCGCCATCTCCCGCGGCGTGCGGTGGGCCGAGAGCACCCGCACCTCGCTGGCCACGCCCAGCTGCTCCAGGATCCGCACGGCCGGCTCCAGCGTCGGCAGGTCGGAATCGCTGCCCATGACGATCGCCACCCGGGGCTGGGGGCTGGTGGTGCATGGGGCGGCTTCGGGGTCCATGGGGCGGGGGCGGCGAGGATGGCATTGTCCCGTCCCGCGGCTGCCCGGATGCGCGGGCTGACCAACCTGCGACTGGCGGGCGATGACCCGGCCTGCGGCGAGGCAGAGGGGCGTGGGCAGGGGGGGCGTGGGCAGGGGGGGCGCTGGCGGGTGGCGATCGACGGCGACGGGCTGATCGCCCGGGTGCGGCCGACACCGCCGGGCAGCCAGGCCGCCGGCGAGGACTGGGGCGGCGACTGGCTGTCCCCGGGGGGCGTGGACCTGCAGATCAACGGCGGCCTGGGCCTGGCCTTCCCCGAACTGAGTCCCGACGATCTGCCCCGCCTGCAGGCCCTGCTGGAGCTGCTGTGGAGGGACGGGGTGGACGCCATCTGCCCGACCCTGGTGACCTGCGCCCCCCAGGCCCTGCGCCAGAGCCTGACGGTGCTGGCCGAGGCCCGCCGCCGGCACCGGCCCGGGCGCTGCCGGCTGCTGGGCGCCCATCTGGAGGGGCCCTTCCTGGCACTGGGACGGCGCGGCGCCCACCCGGCCCAGCACCTGCAGGCCCCCAGCCGCGCTGCCCTCGACCGGCTGATCTCCGGCTTTCAGGGGGGCGCCGAAGCCGATGTCGCCCTGGTGACCCTGGCCCCGGAGCTGGAGGGGGCCGCCGAGGTGATCGCGGCACTGCGGGCCGCCGGCGTGGTGGTGAGCCTGGGCCACAGCGGCGCCGATGCGGCCCAGGCCCGCCAGGCCTTCACGCAAGGCGTCGGCATGCTCACCCACAGTTTCAATGCCATGGCCGGGCTGCAGCACCGCGCCCCGGGGCCGGTCGGGGAGGCCCTGCTGCAGGGGGAGGTGGCCCTGGGGCTGATCGCCGACGGCGTCCACGTGGACCCCACCATGGCGGTGCTGCTGCAACGGCTGGCGCCCCGGCAGGTGGTGATCGTCAGCGACGCCCTGGCCCCCTACGGACTGGCGGACGGCCGCCACCGCTGGGACGAGCGCGTCCTGCTGGTGCAGGACGGCAGCTGCCGGCTGGAGGACGGCACCCTGGCCGGGGTGACCCTGCCACTGCTGGAGGGGGTGCGGCGGCTGGCCGACTGGGGCGGCCTGGTGCCGGCGTCGATCGCCGCGGCCCCCCTGGCGCCGCGGCGCCTGCTGGGGGAGCGGCGGCCGCTGGAGCAGCTGCTGCTGGGGCGGCCCCTGGCGGACACCCTGCGCTGGAGCACGGCGGCCCACGGGCGCCTGAACTGGCGGCGGCCGGACACGGCGGCTGGCGGGCACGAAACCGTGCCCCAGGCCCCACCTCCCTAGGATCCGGCCCACCCGAACGGCCCTGCGCCCCATGCCCCCGGAACTGCAACCCCCCGCGCCCGCCGAGGCACAGGCTGAGACGCAGGCCGAGAAGGCCGAGGTGCAGGCCTACTTCGAAAGCACCGGCTTCGAGCGCTGGAACCGCATCTACAGCGACAGCGAGGAAGTGAACCGGGTCCAGCGCAACATCCGCATCGGCCACCAGAAGACGGTGGATGCGGTGCTGGCCTGGCTGCAGCAGCAGGGCGACGTGGCCAGCCGCAGCTTCTGCGATGCCGGCTGCGGCGTCGGCAGCCTCAGCCTGCCCCTGGCGGCCCTCGGTGCCGGCTCGATCGTCGCCAGCGATCTTTCCGCCGCCATGGTGGCCGAGGCCAGCCGCCGGGCTGCCGAGGCCGGTCTGGCGTCCGAGCGGCTGAGCTTCAGCGTCTCCGACCTGGAGAGCCTCCAGGGCCGCTACGACACGGTGATCTGCCTGGACGTCTTCATCCACTACCCCCAGGCGGCCGCCGAAGCGATGGTGCGGCACCTGGCGGCCATGGCCGAGCGGCAGCTGATCGTCAGCTTCGCCCCCTACACGCCGCTGCTGGCGGCGCTCAAGCAGATCGGCCAGCTGTTCCCCGGGCCCAGTAAGACCACCCGCGCCTACACGCTGCGGGAGGACGGTATCGTGGCGGCGGCCGCCGCGGCTGGCTTCCGCCCCGTCCACCGCAGCCTCAACCAGGCGCCCTTCTATTTCTCCCGCCTGATCGCCTTCGAGCGCGGCTGAGTCCCAGCCGGCCGCAATCACCCCTCAGCCCAGGTCGGCAACGGCGCCTCCCAGTCGCGGCGGGCCCCATCGGGTCCGGCGAGGCCCAGGCGATGGGCCTGCAGCCGGTAGCCCCCCTCCCCCGGCAGCCCCTCGGACCGGGCGACTCCCCCAGCCTGGTACAGGGGGTCCCCCAGCAGGGGCGCCCCGATCGCGGCGCAGTGGATGCGGATCTGGTGGGGCCGGCCCGTAGCGATGTCCACCTGCACCAGATCCCCGTCCGGGTGGCACCGCAGCAGGGTCAGCAGGCTGCTCGCCGCCAGCCCGTCCGGGGCGGCGCACCAGACCCGCCCCAGCAACGGGTGGGCCCGACGGCCGATGGGCGTGGTGATCGGCAGGGGAACGCCCAGCTCCAGATCCAGGGCCCCAGGCACCAGCAGGGCTCGGTAGCGCTTGCGACAGGACGGGGCCTCCCCTTCCACAGGGGCGCTGCTCTCGCGCAGCCGCCGGCTCAGCCAGGCGCGGGTGGCCGGCCGGCGGGCGCACACCAGAAGACCGGAGGTGAAACGCCCCAGGCGGTGCACCGGCCGCGGCAGGCCGGCGGGGTCGTCGCCGTGGCGGCGCTCCAGCAGCCGCAGCACGGTGTGCTCCAGGAATCCGCCCGCCGGCAGCACGGGCAGGCCGCTGGGCTTGTCGATCACCAGCAGATCGCCATCGTCGTGGATCACCCCCCAGCGGGCCGGCACGGCGGGCTCCTGCCAGGGGGGACGCCGCCAGAGCAACCGATCGCCGCCGGCGAGGGTCGCCTCGGCCCGCAGCGTCTCGCCGTTGCGGCTGATCTCGCCGGCCGCCAGACGCCGTTCCCAGTCCGCCGGACTGGAGTGGGTGTAGCGACCGGCGTAAAAGTCCACCACCCCCAGACCTGCTCCGGCTGGGGGAATCCGGTCGCGGTAGGCCCAGCCGTCGTTGGCCTCCGCCGGCAGCCAGCCCGGCGGCTGGCTCAGGGGTGGGAAGTGGGGGGCCTCAATCCACCAGCCCATGCTCGAGGGCGAAGCGCACCAGCTCGGTGCGGCTGGCGGTGCCGGTCTTGATGAACAGCCGGCTGACGTACTTCTCGACGTTGCGGATCGAGGTTTCCAGCCGCCTCGCGATCTCCTTGTTCATCATCCCCTCCGCCACCAGCTGCAGGACGCTGGCCTCGCGGGGGGTGAAGTCGAGCTTGACGTCGGAGACGGGCTTTCTGGCACTGCCGGCCGCGCCGCCGGCGCCTCCGCCCCCCAGCATCGAGCGGATTTCGGTGATCTGGCGGGCCATGGCGCCGATGTCGGCGTCGGCGAAACGGGCCGCCTCCGCCAGCAGCCGCTCCTGGCGGCGCACCACGTTGCGCACCCGGGCCACCAGTTCATCCGGGTCGAACGGCTTGGGGATGTAGTCGTCGGCGCCGGCCTGGAAGCCGGCGATGCGGTCGGCCGTCATGCCCTTGGCGGTGAGGAAGATCACCGGGGTGCCCCCGAGCCGCTCATCGGCCCTCAGCCGCTTCAGCAGGCCGTAGCCGTCGCAGCGGGGCATCATCACGTCGGTGATCACCACATCGGGCATCTGGGCCTGGGCCGCCGTCCAGCCTTCCTCGCCGTCGTTGGCGGTGGTGACGGCGAAGCCCTCATCCTCCAGATAGGCCTTGACCGCCGTGCGCAGGCCGGGTTCGTCGTCCACCAGCAGCAGCCGCACCGGCGTGCTGGTGGCGGCCTCAGGCGTCTCCTCCATCCCGGACGGCTCGGAGATGGGGCCGGCGGCGGCGGCGGGATCTTGGCTCATGGGGGAAATCTATCGACCGGGACCAAGCACCACCTGTTCCCGTTCGGGCAGGCGGCCGCTGTAACCGAGCTGGCGGGCCAGGGGCCCCAGGCTGGCGGGGTCCTTGCCGGCCTGCTCGGGCACGCAGACGGCCCACCACATGAGATGGTCGAGGCGGTTGGCGGGGGTGATCACACCGCCGGGGTTGAGCTCGCGGATGACCAGCCGGCGCGAGGAGCCCGTGATCCTCAGGGGGCTGGTGGTGCTGCAACCGATCTTGTCGGTGGCGACCGTGACCCGGTCGTCGAGCTCCTCCCACACCTGCACGCGCCACATCTCCGGCTGGGTGGGTTCGCTCACCAGGCCGTAGATGCCCACCACCTCCCGGCCCCGGTGGGTCACCCGGTCCATCAGCACCTTGAAGCCCTTCGGGCGGCTCTCGGCGTTGCTGCGGGAGTCGTCCTGGGCGGCGGCTGGCCGGGGCAGGACCAGGCTGGAGGCCACCGTCACAAGGGCCCCCGTCACCGAGACCGTCGCCAGGGTGAACGCCGCCAGCGAGGCCATCGGCAGGGCAGGCCCCAGCCGCAGGGGGCAGGCACCGGTGGAACGGAAACGGTTCAGCATGGCCCCATGCTGACCTACCTCGACCACCACGCGAGCACCCCGTGCGATCCGGCGGTGATGGCGGCCATGGCTCCCTGGTGGACCCAGAACGCCGCCAATCCCTCCAGCCGCCTGTACCGGCCGGCCCTGGAAGCCGGCGCGGCGGTGGACATCGCCCGCAGACGGGTGGGGGAGGCGCTGGGTGTGGCCGGCGATGCGGTGATCTTCACCAGCGGCGCCACCGAAGCCAACAACCTGGCCCTGCGCGGGGTGGCCGAGGCGGCCCTGGAGCGCGGGGAGCCCCGCCGCCGGCTGGTGACCCTGGCCACCGAACACCGGGCCGTGCTGGAGCCGCTGGCCTGGCTGGAGCGCCACGGCTTTCCGCTCACCGTGCTGCCGGTGGGCTCCGATGGCCTGGTGGACCCCGGACAGGTGGCGGAGGCCCTCGGGCCCGACACCCTGCTGCTGTCGGTGATGGCGGCGAACAACGAGATCGGGGTGCTGCAGCCCCTGGCCGACCTCGGCGCCCTCTGCCGCCAGCGGGGGGTGCTGTTCCACTGCGACGCCGCCCAGGCGGTGGGCCACATCCCCCTGGCCATGGCCGACCTCGGCATCGACCTGCTCAGCCTCAGCGGCCACAAGCTCTACGGACCCAAGGGGGTCGGCGCCCTGCTGCGCCGTGAGGGGGTGCCCGTGGCCCCCCAGCAGCACGGCGGCGGCCAGGAGGGCGGTCTGCGGGGCGGCACCCTGCCGGTGCCCCTGATCGTCGGCCTCGGTGCGGCCGTCGCCGGGGCCCTGGCCGACCGCCAGGAGCGGGCCGAACGCCTCGGCGCCCTGCGCGACCGCCTGTGGCACGAGCTGGAAGCCCTCGGCGGCCTGCGCCGCCATGGCCATCCCCTCCACACCCTGCCCCACAACCTCAGCGTCACGGTGGAGGGTGTGGACGGCACCCGGCTGCACCGGCAGCTGCGCCGCGTGCTGGCGGTGAGCAGCGGTTCGGCCTGCAGCCAGGGCAGCCCCTCCCACGTGCTGGCCGCCCTCGGCCTTGACCGCCGCGCCGCTGGCGCCACGGTCCGCTTCGGGCTGGGACGGGGAACGACGGCGACGGACATCGACGCGGCCGTGGCCGCCGTGCGGGACGCGGTGGCGGAGTTGCGAGTGCCTGTCTAGCTTTCGGGGTCTATGGCCTTGCCTTGATGCACACACCCGTCGGGCGGCACGGTCCCCGGCTCGACTTCGGTGATGCCCTCCAGGAGGGCTGGCGGGCCTTCAGCCGCAGCCCGGGCCCCTTCGTGGGCTTTCCCCTGGTGGTGATCACCCTCCAGTTCCTGATCCAGCCCCTTCAGAGCCAGATCAGCGACGGCGGTGTGGCCTCCAGCGATCCCCTCGACTGGATCCTTTACCTGATCGGGCTGGCGGCGAACCTGCTGCTCAACCTCTGGTGTGCCATCGGACTGGTGCGCGGCGCCGGCAGCGCCATCCAGGGGGGCCACCCCTCCCTGGGCCAGCTGATGCGCTGGGACGGCGAGGTGTTCGGGCGGCTGCTGCGGGCCTGGCTGCTGCTGGCGGCAGTGGTGCTCGTGCCCCTGATCGGCCTGCTGCTGCTGGTGGGCGGCCCCCTGGTGCTGCTGGGGGTCTATGCCGAGCAGCTCGTGCCGTTCAGCCGCACCCTGGTGGAAGTGCTGGGCCTGAGCCTGGCGGTGGTGTTCGCCCTGCTCCTGGGGGTGCTGCTGCTCGGGGTGATCTATCTGGCGATCAACCAGAGCTTCCTCACCCAGATCGTGCTGTTCGAACGGGCCGGCTCCCGCACCGCCCTGCAGCGGGGGCGGGCCCTGGTGGATCCCAGCTGGTTGATGGTGCTGCTGCTCACCCTGATCGGGGGCCTGCTGCTGCTGCTGGGTCTGCTGGCCTGCCTGGTGGGGGCCTTCGTGGCCTGGCCCCTGGTGGTCTGCATCGCCACGGCGGCCTACCGGCAGCTGGTGCTGGCCAGCGGCGCCGCCGACCCCCTGCCGCCCCACCCCAGCCGCTGAAGACGTCCGCGCCGCCCATCTCACCCGCCGAGGCGGGCGAAAGGGCCGGCGGTGAGCAGCACGAAACCCAGCACCCCCACCAGGGCCAGCAACAGCTGGGCCACGCGGCTCACCAGCATGCCGGCCACCACCGCCAGGCCCACCAGCAGGGAGCGGCGCAACCGCCCCAGGCCCGGTGGCCCGAGCGACGGCGGGGCCGTGAGCAGCTCACCCAGGCTGGCCCCGAGCAGGGGGCCCACCAGGGCGCCGAGCAGGGGCCCACCCACCGGCAGGGCCGGCAGCAGCCCCAGCAGGCCCACCACCAGGCCGAGGCCGGCGCCGACGTAACTCCAGCGGGTGGCCTGCAGCCGGGCCGGACCGAGCAGCAGGCCCAGGGCCTCGGCCCCCCAGCCCAGGGCGAGCAGCACCACGGCCAGCAGCAGGGCCGGCCAGCCGGCGGCCCAGCCCACGGCCCAGCACCACAGCAACGCCCCCAGGGGCAGCAGGGTGAGGCCGGGGGCCACCGGCAGCACGGTGCCGGGGATGGCGAGGGCCTGGATCAGCAGGGCGATCCACCAGAGGACATCGACACGATCGAGGCTCGGC
>NZ_JAGQBG010000087.1 GCF_024345515.1 Cyanobium sp. N5-Cardenillas | reverse complement strand
GGGCTGGTGGAGCAGCCGGTGCGTCGTTATCCGCTGCAGTGGTGGTGGGAGACGGGTCTGGCGGTGCTGGCGGTGGGGGGCCTGTGGATCGGCATCGATGCCCTGCACCACCAGTTCCGCGGCAAGTTGTTTGTGGGCGTGGATGCGGATCCGGTGCCGATCAGTGAGCGGGTCCATGCCCTCAATCCCCTGATCCCCGGCACGGGCATCACCAGTGATTGCACCGTTGCCAGTGGCAAGCCCTACGACGCCACCACCCGGCCGAACTTCGACAAGTGCAACCGGCCGGGCATTCCCGGCGCCCGGGAGATCTTCCTGTTGGGCGATTCCCATGCCCAGCACCTGCTGCCCATGCTGGAGGCGGTGACGGCCCGCACCGGCCAGCGCCTCACCTTCGCCGCCATGGGTGCCTGCCTGATCGATCCCAAGCTCACGGTCACCTGGCAGCAGGGGCGCTACGAATCCTGTCGCCAGTTCTCCGCGGGGGAAATGGATCGCTCCCTGCAACGTCTCAGGCCCGGTGACATCGTTCTGGTGTCGGGTTTCCTGCACAACTACCTGGCCAGCAACGACATCGAGGGCCGGGGCTACGGCGCCCCCACCTACCTGGGCGATCGCCGCTTGCGCATCGCTGAAGTGCGCCAGGCCCATGTGGCCAGCATGCGGGCCTACGCTGAGCGGCTGGCGGCCCGGGGCCTGCAGCTGGTGCTGGTGGTCGACAACCCTTCTCTGGCCAGGGAGCCGGTGGCCTGCCAGGATCCGGCCGGCAGCAGTTGCGCCGGCGATGCCGCCACCACCGCCCGGATGCGGACAACCCTGCGGACCCTGCTCGGCGAGGTGGCCGCCGGCCTGCCCAATGTGCATGTGTTCGATCCCACCCCCAACCTGGTGGATGCCAGCGGCCGGGTGGTCTACCGCCGCCCCGATGGCACGCCGCTCTACGCCGATTCCCACCACCTGAGCGTGTCGGGGAGCCGCTCCCTGGCCGCCCCGTTCGAACGCTTCCTGCAGCAGCAGGGCCTCACCAGCCCCCGGCCCACCGCCTCCCCCTCCCCATGACCCTGCAACCCCCCTCCGCGACCTCCCCCCAGTGGCGCTTCACCGACCCGGCCAGCGGCGATTCCCTCACGGCCGTCCCCGAGCGCGGCGGCCTGGTCACCGGCTGGTGCTGCGGCGGAAAGGAGATCCTCTACTTCGACGCCGAGCGCTTCGCCGACCCCACCAAGTCGGTGCGGGGCGGGATCCCCGTGCTCTTCCCCATCTGCGGCAACCTGCCCGGTGATGCGCTCGTGCTGCCCCAGGGGAGCTTCCCGCTGGCCCAGCACGGATTTGCCCGCGATCTGCCCTGGTCGATCGCTCCCCTCGCGGACGGACAGGGGGTGGTCCTGCATCTCGAGGACGGTCCTGAAAGCCGCCCCCATTTCCCCTTCGCCTTCGCCCTCGACCTGGAGCTGAGCCTGCAGCCCTCGGCCCTGGCGATCACGGCCCGGATCACCAACCGGGGCGAGGCCGGCACAGCGGCCCTTCCCTTCAGCCTGGGCCTGCACCCCTACATCGCCGTCGCCGACCTGTCCCGTGTCCGGCTCGAAGGCCTGCCGGCGGACTGCTTCGACCACCTCACCATGGCGCCGGCAGGCACCGCCGATCAGCTGTCCCGGCTGGAGCAGGGGGTGGACTTCCTCTGCACCGGCCAGGGCCCGGCGCGCCTGGTGGATCCGGCGGCGGGCCGGGCGGTGACGCTGCATCCCGCCGCTCCGATGGACCTGGTGGTGGTGTGGAGCGACCCGCCCAGGCCCATGCTCTGCCTGGAGCCCTGGAGCGGGCCGCGGGGGGCCCTGAGCACGGGGGAACGGCGCCTGCTGGTGCCCGCCGGGGAGTCCCTCGAGCTGGGTTGCCGTTACAGCGTCGAGAGGCTCTGAGCAACGCCGGCCAGGCGGCCCGGGGCCAGCTGTCCGGCCGGATCGAAGCGGCTCTTGATCGCCTCGATCAGCGGCCGGGAGGGGGCATCCAGCCAGGCCGGCAGGCCGGCCCCCGGGGGCTGGCGCAGCACGGTGAGGTGTCCCCCCAGCTTGGCGCAGAGGCGGCGCAGCGCCAGCACCTGACCTGAGGTCACAGCAGGTTGGGATTCATCCGGGCCTGTCCAGGCCAGGCCCAGGCCGCTGCCGGCCGCCATGTCCACCGCCAGCCCGGCCAGGTCCGGCGCCTGCATCAGGGTCTCGAGCCGGTCGGGGCTGACGCCGAGCCGCAGCAGCCAGGCGGGAACGGTGGCGGTGCTGGTGTCGGGGCCGCCTGCTCCTCCTCGGGCGAGGGCCAGCCAGGCGCCGGTGCTGGCGGCGTCCAGTACCCGGGCCGGCAGGCTGCTGCGCTCCTGCAGGCAGCGCACCTGTTCCTGGAGGGTGGCGGCGTCGACGCTGGCCAGGCCGATCAGCAGCAAGGGCTCCGGGGCCAGGCCGGCGGTGGCGGCGAGGCTGCCGTTCCACCAGTCGATCCGCTCCGGGCTGAGGCTGGACCCCAGCAGCCAGCGGCTGAGGCCGGCCAGATCCTCCGCCCCGCCCTGGAAGCAGACACTGCGGCGCAGGGGCGGCTGGGGCAGGGTGCGCAGGGTCAGCTCGGTGATCAGGCCCAGGGAGCCCCAGCTGCCGGTGAACAGCCGCATCAGGTCGTAGCCGGCCACGTTCTTCACTACCTTGCCGCCGGCCCTGGCCGTCACCCCGTCGGCCCGCATCAGCTCCAGGCCGATCAGCTGGTCCCGTACGCCCAGGTAGCGCTGGCGGTAGCCGCCCGCCAGGCCCCGGGCCACCAGGCCGCCGACGCTGCCGGCGGCGGCGCCCTGCCTGTCCCCCCAGGGGGCATCCACGGACAACCACTGGCCCTGGTGTCCAAGGATGTCCTGCACCTCCACCAGTGGTGTACCAGCGGCCACGGTGATGGTGAAGTCGCCGGGGTTGAACTCCCGCACGCCCCGCAGGGCGGCGCAGCTGACCACCGTGCAGGGCCCCTGGACGGGCGGCCCCCAGTCGAGCCGGCTGCCCAGGCCCGCGGGCAGCCAGGCCGAACCCTGCCGGTGCAGGTCCCGCACCAGCTCCTGCAGCTCGCTGGGCTCAGGTCGCATCACGGCACGATGGTGCCATGGCGCAGGCGACCGTCGATTCCGGGCCCGATCTCAAGATCGTCGTCATTGACGACGATCCCACCGGCTCCCAGACCGTGCACGGCTGTCCCCTGCTGCTGCGCTGGGACGCCGGGACCCTGGCCGCCGGCCTGGCCCACCCGTCGCCGCTGCTGTTCCTGCTGGCCAACACCCGCGCCCTGGCGCCGGCGGCGGCGGCGGAGCGGGTGAGGGAGATCTGCCGGGCCCTGCGGCCCGCCCTCGGCCAGGCGCTGGCCTCCGGCCGCATCAGCGGCTGGCTGATAGTGAGCCGGGGCGATTCCACCCTGCGGGGCCACTTCCCCCTGGAGGTGGACGTGATCAACGAGGAGCTCGGCCCCTTCGATGCCACCCTGCTGGTGCCTGCCTTTCTCGAAGGGGGCCGCACCACCGTCGATGGGGAGCACCGCCTGCACGGCCGGCCGGTGCATGAGAGCCCGTTCGCCTCCGATGGCCTGTTCGGCTACACCAGCAGCTATCTGCCCGACTGGGTGGAGGAGAAGAGCGGCGGCCGCATCCCCGCCGCCGCCGTGGAGCGCATCGGCTGGCGGGAGCTGGACGCCGGCGGTGCCCCCCTGCTCCGCCACCTGGCGCGCCTGGAGGGCAATGGCTGCGTGGCGGTGGATGGGGCCTCCACCGAGCAGCTGGCGGCCTTGGCCGCCGCGGTGCGCTCCCTGGCGGCGGGAGAAGGCGATCGGCGTCCGCGCCGCTTCCTGTTCCAGAGCGCCGCCAGCCTGATCCAGTCCCTGGCGTCGCTGCCGCCCCAGCCGCTGTCCCCGGCGGCCCTGGCGGCCCTGCGCCGCCGCCGCGGCCCCAGGCCCCTGCCGGGGCTGGTGCTGGTGGGCTCCCATGTGCCCCTGGCCGACCGCCAGCTGGAGCGGTTGCTGGCCGAACCCGGTTGCGTCGGGGTGGAACTGGAGGTGGCCAAGGTCCAGCGGCTGCTGGAGGGCCCGGAACCCGCTTTGCTTCTGGCCTCCCTGGAGCTGGCCTGGGGGCAGCGGTTGGCGGACGTGCTGGCCGGCGGCCTTACCCCGGTGCTGTTCACCAGTCGTGGCGAGGCCCGCTGCCGCCATGCCGGCGAGCGCCGGGCGCTGGGCCTGGCCCTGGCGGGGGTGATGGCGCGGCTGGCCGCTGCCCTGGCCCCCGCCCTGGGCTACCTGATCAGCAAGGGGGGGATCACCAGCCACACCCTGCTGGCCGATGGGCTGGAGCTGGGGCAGGTGGAGCTGCAGGGCCAGCTGCTGCCTGGTCTCTCACTGGTGCTGGCGGCCTCGGAGACCGATCAGGGGCCCCTGCCGGTGCTCACTTTGCCCGGCAACCTGGGCGACGACGGCACCCTGCGGGAGGCCTGGCGATGGATGGAGGTTCAGGCCGGACCGCCGTAGCTGCGATCCAGCAGCTCGATCGGATGGACCACCGGCAGCGGCCGTCCCTGCCCCTCCAGGGCCTGGCGGATCTGGAGCGTGCAGCCGATGTTGGCGCTCACGGCCAGCTCGGCGCCGGTGCCGCTCAGGTCTGTGGCCTTGATCCGGCCCAGTTCGGCGGCTTCCTCCGGCTGGACGAGGTTGTAGATGCCGGCACTGCCGCAGCAGACGCCGGCTTCGGTGGCTTCGCGGATCCGCACGTGGGGGATCCGGCCCAGCAGGCGCCGGGGCTGGGCCGCCAGGCCCTGGCCGTGCAGCTGGTGGCAGGCATCGTGGTAGGCCATCTCCAGGGGGCGCTCCGCACTGGCGGCCGTGCCGTCATCGTGGGGGAGCGGCTGCAATCCCGCCTGAAAGCTGTCGCTGAGCCCGACCCCGTCGAGGAATTCCTGGATGTCGGCCACCGTGCCCAGCAGGGGATGGGGCGTGCCGAGGATCTCCCCGTAGGACTTCATGGTGTGGCCGCAGCCCGAGGCGGCCACCAGCACGGCATCAAGAGGTTCGGGCCCCGCCGCCCGCCCCGGGCCGATCACCGCCTCGAAGCTGGCCACCAGGGCGGACGCCAGCTCCCGGGTCTGGTCCAGTTCCCCCTGGTGGTGGGTCATGGCGCCGCAGCAGCCCTGGTCGGGGGGGATCACCACCTCGATGCCATTGGCGGCCAGCACCCGGATGGCGGCGGCGTTCACACCCGGCTCAAACACCCGCTGGACGCAGCCCAGCACCAGCCCGACCCGGCGGCGGCGTGGCCCCTGGGCCGGTACCAGCACGGGCCAGTCGTCGCGGAAGGCCTGCTCCGGCAGCCGCGGCAGGAGCTTCTCCATCGCCGCGACCTGGGGCCCGAACAGCCGGGTGAGTCCGCTGCGGCGTGCCAGGGCCTGCAGGGGCGTGCCGGCGTAGGCCCGCAGGGGCGCCAGCAGGGCCCGCAGCCGCGGGGGGTAGGGGAGCAGGGCGAAGATCAGCCGCCGGAAGGCCCGCTGCGCCAGGCTGCGCAGTTCGGGCGCGTTCAGCCGCGGTCGCATGGTCTCGATCAACTGGTCGTAGCGCACCCCCGCCGGGCAGGCGGTGACGCAGGCGAAGCAGCCCAGGCAGCTGTCGAAATGCTTCGCCACCGTGGCATCCAGCACCAGCTCCCCGGCGTCGATCGCCTTGAGGGCATGGATCCGCCCCCGGGGCGAGTCCATCTCGGTGGCCAGCACCCGGTAGCTGGCGCAGGTGGGCAGGCAGAAGCCGCAGTGGACGCAGGGGTCCGCGGCGATGAAGCCGGCGCCGGGCGCCTCGGCACCCGGGGACCCGCTGGCCGCGATGGACGGAAGGCTCATGCCTGCCATTCTGATCGCACGACCGGGTCCCCCACGCCAGCGCCCGTTCAGTCCCAGAAGGCGCCGAACCAGGCATCCCACGGCCGCGGCATCCGCAGCCAGATGCCCGCCCCCGGGTAGGGCGTCAGTTCCCCCACCAGGACGCCCCCTTCGCTGATGTAGCCATCCACCCGCAGGAAGGGTGTGGTGGAGGACAGCTCCCTGGCCAGCTCGAGAAAGGGCTCCAGCAGGTGCGGGTCAGCGGTCCCAAGCTCGGGACAATGGTCGTGCTGGGGGCGCACGATCGGCAGGGGTTGGAAGGCCTCAGTGAGAAAGCACTCCTTGGTGCGGGGCCGGTCCTGCTGGCCGGCGAGAAGGATGGAACGGGCGTAGCCCGGGCGGTAGACCCGGATCCCCCTGACCTGGCCACGGAAACAGAACGCACTGATTTCGGTGCACTGCCTGCCAGCGCAGCTGAGGAGCTCCTCGGCCAGCAGCCGCCGCGGCAGGTTCCGGTAGCCCCATTCCTGGAACGAGTCGGCGTAGTCGGTGCACAACCACTTCTGTGTGTGCTCGATCACGGTGGTGTTGAGGGTTTCGGCCGTGGACTCCACCAGCTGATACCAGCCGCTCCCGTGGCTGGCCTTGAGCATCCAGCGATCCGGCAGGCTCTGGGCTCTCAGTGCCGCAAGGCTGTCGGCGACCGCCAGGGTGCGCGGGGTGCGATCCGGACCGATCCGGCCCGCGATCCACTGCTTGGCGGCGATCTTGTCGCAGAAGGTGTGCAGCTGGGGATCGCGATCGAAGAAAATGCGATGCAGGATCCTTTCGCTCAGCAGCTGGGGAGTGCGCAGATCCGGCGCGACCCCATTGATCTGGCGGTAAAGGGTGGCCAACTGCACCCGTTGGGGGAGCAGTCGGATCACCCTTCGCGCAGCCAGGGATTTCAAGTCCCTCAACGACGGCATCCTTGTCATCCCGGGTCCCCAGGCAGGCGACGTTACGGCGTGGCCGTGACGTTGGCCGTGACGTTGGCCGTGGGGTTGGGCCGTGATGTTGCCGCCCGCATCAGCCCCCGAAGTGGCGCACCACGGCCTCGGCGAAGCCCGAGCAGCTCACGGACTCGGCCCGGGGTTCCATCAGCCGGGCCAGGTCGTAGGTGACCTCCTTGTTGGCGATCGCGGCGCTGATCCCGGCGGTGATCAGGTCGGCCGCTTCCTGCCAGCCCATGTACTCGAGCATCATCACGCCGGAGAGGATCACCGATCCCGGGTTGATCCGGTCGAGGCCGGCGTGTTTGGGCGCGGTGCCGTGGGTGGCCTCGAAAATCGCCGCGTTGTCGCCGATGTTGGCCCCCGGTGCCATGCCCAGACCGCCCACCACCGCCGCTGCCGCATCCGAGATGTAGTCGCCGTTGAGGTTGAGGGTGCAGAGGACCGAATACTCCTGGGGCCGGGTCTGAATCTGCTGGAAAATACTGTCGGCGATGCGGTCGTCGACCATCACCATCCGCTTCCACTTTCCGTCGCCGTGGCTGGCGCCGATGGCGTCGAGCACGGAGGCCACCTCCGCATCGACGGCCTCCTTTTTCTCAGGGGTGAGGCTGTCGTAGCCAGGTTCGATCAGCCGGGCGTTGTCCTCGATGCTCAGCCCTGGCTTCTCCTCCAGGTTCCCCAGGATCCAGCTCTCCCGCTCGGTGATGCACTGGTCACGGAATTCCGTGGTGGCCACCTCGTAGCCCCAGTCGCGGAAGGCCCCTTCGGTGAACTTCATGATGTTGCCCTTGTGCACCAGGGTCACGTGGCGCTTGGCGCCCTCCAGCCCCAGGGCGTGGCGGATGGCCTTGCGCACGTGGCGCTGGGTGCCGGCCTTGCTCACCGGCTTGATGCCGATGCCGGCCCCCTCGGGGATGCGGCGCTTGCCCAGCTTGCCGTTGGCGGGAATCACCGTGTCGTTGAGGTGGGCGATCAGCTCGATGCAGACCGGATCGCTGGCCTCCCATTCGATCCCCATGTAGATGTCTTCGGTGTTTTCCCGGTAAACCACCACATCCAGGTCCTGGGGCCGCTTGTGGGGGCTGGGGGTGCCGTCGTAGTAGCGGCAGGGCCGCACACAGCAGTAAAGGTCGAAGATCTGCCGCAGGGCCACATTCAGTGAGCGGATGCCGCCGCCGATCGGGGTGGTGAGGGGGCCCTTGATGGCCACGCCGAACTCCTCGATCGCCGTCAGGGTGTCCTGGGGGAGGTACTGGTAGGTGCCGTAGAGCTCGCAGGCTTCATCGCCCGCATACACCTTGAACCACTCGATGCGGCGTTCGCCGCCATAGGCCTTGGCCACCGCCGCATCCAGCACCCGCTGGGTGGCCGGCCAGATGTCCACGCCGGTGCCATCGCCGCGGATGAAAGGAATGATCGGGTCGTTGGGAACGATCGGCTGGCCGCCCTCGAACCGGATGGCCGTGCCGCTGGCTGGGACGGTGAGCTTCTCGTATGTGGCCATGGAGTCGGCACGGAACGCGCCGTTGAGCCTAGGTTTCGGACACATTGGCTTTCTGCTCAGGGGAAACGGCATGAATGCGGCCGACCAGGCCCGATCGGTGGAACTGGCTGCCGCGATTGCAGCGGTGGTGGGTCATTTCCGGCTGCATTTCCCCGCCGCCAGAGCCAACCTCACCCCCTGGCGCGACGACCCCCTCACCCGGGCCTTCGATGAGCGGGAAACCCTGGATCTGTCCTTCCACTTCCCCGGCTGGAGTCCCCGCCTGCAGTGCCGTTCCCTGCTCGTGCAGCTGCGGCTGGAGCGGGCCCCGGCGGGATCCGGCGAGCGGCCGCGGTTGCTGGGGGTGCTGATCCGGGGCCTCACCTATGAGTCGGAACGCTGGCGCCTGGCCACGGTCGGTGACTGGCAGGCCTCGGGCTCCCATCTGCCCACGCTGGAGGTGGTCAGTGCGCTCCAGCTGATCTGCCGAGAGCTGTTCGATCTCTTCGGCGACGTGTCGGGCCGTGGGACCCACGCCGCGTAATCCTTCGCAACCTTGCCGTCTCCTCCAGAGGGCCCCACCTACCTTGGATCCTCTGCCCGCGCAGCCTTCCGATCCCATGCCCGTCGCCCTTGCTTCCCAACTCCGTGAGGGAACGAAGAAAGCCCACACGATGGCCGAGAACACCGGTTTCGTGAGCTGTTTCCTCAAGGGAGTCGTCGACAAGGCCAGCTACCGCACCCTGGTGGCCGACCTGTGGTTTGTCTACAGCGCCATGGAGGAGGAGATCGGCAAGCTGACCGACCACCCGGTCGTCGGCCCGATCGCCTCACCGGCCCTGAACCGCCGCGAGTCCCTGGAGCAGGATCTGGCCTTTTACTTCGGTGGCGACTGGCGGCAGCAGATCCGAGCCACCCCCGGTGCCCAGGAGTACGTGGCCCGCCTGCACCAGGTCGCCCGGGACTGCCCCGAACTGCTCGTCGGTCACCACTACACCCGCTACATCGGCGACCTCTCCGGTGGCCAGATCCTCAAGAACATTGCCCAGAAGGCGATGAATCTGGGTGAGCACGATGGCCTGCGCTTCTACGAATTCGACGCCATCGACGATGAGAAGGCCTTCAAGGCCACCTACCGGCTCACCCTCGACAGCCTGCCCATCGACCAGGCCATGGCCGACCGGATCGTGGCCGAGGCCAACGAGGCCTTCCACTGCAACATGAAGATGTTCCAGGAGCTGGAAGGCAACCTGGTGGCCGCGATCGGCAAGGTGCTCTTCGGCTTCCTCACCCGCCGCAGCCGCACCGGCAGCACCGAGGCCGTGCCCGCCTAGGTTTCCCGGGCCTTCGGCGGCCGCCGCCACCCCGATCCGCGTGCGTCCGATCCGTTTCCTGCTCCCCGGCACCACCGGCCGCTTTCGCGGCGGCGGTCTGCTGGTGGAACTGCAGACCGCACGGCTGACGTCCCAGCTGACCCCCACCGAGGTGGTCACCTACCGGCAGCGGGAGCCCGACCACCCGTTCCTGGATGATCTGCTGGCCCGGGAGCGGGCGCCCGGGGACCCCCTCTGGATCGTCAGCTGGGGGTTTGATGTGCCCCGCCTGCTGCGGCGACTGCGGGGCAGGCCCCTGGCCTACCACGCCCACAGCAGCGGCTACGGGTTCTCCCTGCCGCCTGGCGTACCGGTGTTGGCCGTCAGCCGCAACACCCTCGGCTACTGGGGCGACCGGGCTCCCCGCAACCCCCTGTTCCTGGTGCCCAATGCGCTCCAGCCCAAGTGGCTGGAGCGGGGCAACCGGGCGGCACCCCTGGGCTGCGGACGGCCCATCGACGTGCTCGTCCAGCAACGCAAGAGCAGCCGCTATGTCCTGCAGCACCTGGTGCCGGCCCTGCGCCGCCGGGGGCTGCGGGTGGAGGTCCAGAGCGGCTGGGTGGACGATCTGGTTGATCTGTTCAACAGTGCGGCGGTGGTGTTGTACGACTCCGCCGACTACTGGCGCGGCCGGGGGGTGAGCGAGGGGTTCGGCCTGCCGCCGCTCGAGGCCCTGGCCTGCGGCTGCGTGGTGTTCAGCAGCCTCAATCACGCCCTGGCCGACAGCCTCGACCCCGGGGTGGTGGGCCACCAGATCGGCTGCGGCAGCCTGGAGAACGACCTGGACAGGATCCAGGCGGCGGTGGCCGATCCGATGGCGTGGCTGCCGCCAGCCGCGCGGCTCTCCAACCTGCTGGAGGCCTGCAGTGAGCCGCTGCTGCAGGAGCGCTGGCACACGGCCCTGGAGGCCATCGACGCCCATTGGAGCCACCTGTTGCTGGAGGGGGCTCCGCCGCTGCGTTCGCCCCCCCTGCTGGCCCTGCGGATCGACCAGTGGCGGCGACGGTTTTGGACCATGTGGCGATCACTGAACTGACTGGCTGGCGTCGGGGCGGCCATCCGGAGCGCACGGGTACGATTTCCGCAAAAGTCTGACCAGATGTTTCGCAAAAGCCAAACCTTCAGGAGTTTGGTGCGGCTTCTGGCCCAGTTGCCGACGCGCCGTAAGCGCGCGCTGATCCGGCTGATTCCCCTGGCGATTCTCGCCGGTGTCGCTGACTTGGTCGTGGTGGCTCTGGTGGCCCGCCTGTTCACGGTGGTCGTTGGCGGTGAGAATCGTCCGTCCATCCCCTGGGAAGGTGTGGTTCCGGAAGATCCGCGCATCAAGGTGGTGGTGCTGGTGTTGGCCTTTGTTTCGGCTGCCTGGTTCTCTTCGCTTTCAAAGCTTCTGCTGCGGGCCTTCCAGTTGCGGCTGAAGGCGTCGATCTGGCGTGATCTTTCCGACATGGCCCAGCGCAAGCTGATCGCCCAGCCCTATGTCTATTTTCTGAGCGAATCAAAGTCAGATATCTCTTCAATGGTACTGATCAACGTCTCGCGCGTCGCGGACATTGTGGTGCTGCCCCTTCTCCAGTTGGCCAGTGGCGTCTTCGTGATCGCCCTGCTTTCTGCAGGCATGCTGTTCGTTGGCAAGTTACTGGCCGTGGGGTTGATTGTTGGACTCCTGGCCGGTTATTTACTGATCTCCACCGCCATCACCCCATTCCTGCGCTTTGCGGCACGGCAGCGCATCCTGCTTGAGATGCGAACCAATACCATTCTTTCTGAATCGATGCGAACGGTTCTGGATGTTCAACTGACAGGCTCCGAGCCCTACTTTGAGCGCCATTATCAACAGGCCGGTCGGG
>NZ_JAGQBG010000086.1 GCF_024345515.1 Cyanobium sp. N5-Cardenillas | reverse complement strand
CATCAGCGAAAAGATGCGCGCCAGCAGCAGCACCATCACCACCATCGTGGGGAACAGCAGCAGCGGCGCCTGCTGGAGGCTCCAGTCGGCGACCCACCAGAGGGCCGCGTAGGGGATCACGGTGTTGGCGATCTGCCAGGCACCGCGCAAATTCGAGCTGTCCATGAAGGACTTCAGCTCAAAATCGCCGCGCTTGGGCTGTCGTGCCACTGCGCGATCGGGCAGGGTTGTTGGGGAGGATCCCTGCGCCAATGCAGACCTTTGTTTGATGGTTCGCGCGATCCTAGGCAGGGAACCAGCGTGGCGTTCGCCGTCGTGCCGAAAGGATTCTGAATAGGATCTGCAGCGGAAATGCTGCGCCCAAGGTGAGCGACCTGATCGTCGTGGGCAGTGGCCTGGGCGGGCTGTGTGCCGGCGCCATCGCTGCCCGCCATGGGCTGGAGGTGCTCGTGCTCGAGGCCCACACCACCCCGGGCGGCGCGGCCCATGGCTTTCGCCGCGGACCCTTTCACTTCGAATCCGGTCCATCGCTCTGGAGCGGCCTGGGGCGCTGGCCCAGCACCAACCCCCTGGCCCAGGTGCTGCGGGCGGTGGGGGAAACCCTGCCCGTGGCCACCTACCGCGATTGGGGCCTGTTGCTGCCCGAGGGAGCGCTGCGGGTCGGGGTGGGGCAGGGTCCCTTCCTCGCCCTGCTGCGGGAGCTGCGCAGCCCGGCGGTGGCCGAGGAATGGGAGCGCTTCCTCACGGCCCTGAAACCCAGCTGCGACGCGGCCCGCTCCCTGCCCCTGCTGGCCCTGCGGCCCGGGGCGGGGCTGGCCACCACCCTCGGCGGCGGCAACGCCCTGCGCCTGCTGGGCCAGGCGGGGTGGCTGGCCAGCCTCGGGGGAGCCTTCGGGCCGATCGCCCGCCGCCACCTCCGTGATCCCTTCCTGCTCCACTGGGTCGAGCTGCTCTGCTTCCTGATCTCGGGCCTGCCCATGGACCAGACCAGCGCCGCCGCCATGGCGACCCTGTTCGGCGAATGGTTCGAGCCCGACGCCGGCCTCGACTACCCCATCGGCGGCAGTGGGGCCGTGGCCGGGGCCCTGGTGCGCGGCATGGAGCGCCACGGCGGCCGGCTGCGCACCCAGGCGCCGGTGGCGGAGATCCTGGTGGAAGGGGGTCGGGCCGTGGGCGTCCGCCTGGACAACGGCGAGCGCCTCACGGCGCGGCGGGGGGTGATCGCCAACACCAGCCCCTGGGATCTGCTTCCCCTGCTGCCGGAAGCGGCGGTGCCCCCCCGCTGGCGGCGGCGGCAGGCGGCCACACCGGCCTGCGCCAGCTTCCTGCACTGGCATCTGGCCCTGCGCGGCGACGACCTCGACCACCTGCCGATCCACCACGTCTGGGTGGGCGACTGGCAACGGGGCATCGGCGCCGAGCGCAACATGGTGGTGTTGTCGATGCCGTCCCGGCTCGACCCGTCCTGCGCCCCGCCGGGCCACCAGGTGCTGCACGGCTACACCCCGGCCAACGAGCCCTGGGAGCTCTGGCAGGGGCTGGAGCTGGGCAGCGCCGCCTACGAAGCCCTCAAGCTGGAGCGCTGCGCCGTCTTCGGACAGGTGCTCTCCCAGGTGCTGCCCGACTGGCAGGAGCGGGTGGTGGTTGAACTGCAGGGCACTCCCCTCACCCACCGCCGCTACCTGCGGACGCACCAGGGCAGCTACGGCCCGGCCTGGCCGGCCAGCGGCGGCCCCTTCCCCGGCGGCACCACCCCGATCGAGGGGCTGGTGCTCTGCGGTGCCGGGGTGTTCCCGGGCATCGGCGTGCCGCCGGTGGCGGTGAGCGGCGCCATGGCCGCCCACCGCTTCGTGTCGGCACGCCAGCAGCGGCAACTGCTGGAGGAGATCGGCCTGACGGACCTTTAGGACGCCGGCGCTCAGAAGTGCCGCAGCGCCTTGTTGCCCAGCTGCACCTCGCGCAGCAACAGCAGCACCGCCGTCATCAGCGAACCCATCGCCAGCACGAACAGCAGGGCCACCAGGGGGGTCAGGTCGATCGTGGCCACGGTGCTCAGAAACAGCACCATCACCACCGTCGCCACCAACAGGAAGCTGGTGGTGGCCGAAGCGAAAGCCGCCGAAGCCAGGGTCATGCGGCGGCGGTGCAGCAGGAGCTCCCACTGCAGCTCCCGCGACCGGGCCACGCTGGCGGCCGGATCCCGTTCCTTGATCACCCGGGCCCGGTCGATGATGCGCGACAGGCGGGTGGTGATCACCCCGAGCAGGCCACTGATGCCCGCCAGCAGAAACACCGGCGTCACCGCCAGCCGGATCGTCTCCGCCAGCCCCACGGAGTTGGGGTTGGCCACCAGCAGGATCAGCGGCAAGGATCCACGGCGCGCTGCAAGCAATTTAGGCCGACCGCCCCTGCCAGCCTGCTGCTGCGTCTGCCCACCTCGCCCGCCATGACCACGATCGTCTGCCGCTACGAAGGAGCCCTGCGCTGCGCGGCGGAGCATGCCGCCTCGGGATCGCGGCTGATCACCGATGCCCCCGTGGACAACCAGGGCAAGGGGGAGGCCTTCTCCCCCACCGACCTGGTGGGCACGGCCCTGGCCACCTGTCTGCTGACAGTGATGGGGATCGTGGCCGAACGCCAGGGCATCCCCCTGGAGGGCGCCTCGGTGCGGCTGGAGAAGGGCATGAGCAGCAGCGGCGAACGCCGCATCGCCCTGCTGGAAGCCTGGATCGACCTGCCGGCAGGCCTCGCCTCCGAGCAGCGGGACCTGTTGATCCGGGCGGGAGAACGCTGCCCGGTCAAGGTCAGTCTGGAAGGCTGCGTGCCGATGCGGCTGCACTGGACTGCGGCGGCGGCGGGCTGAGGGTGACCCCCACCTCCAGCTGCTCGAGGGGCGCCTCAGGATCCGCCGGCACCATCAGCACCATGGTGCTGGCGGCGGGCCGGGTGCCGGGCTGCTCCTGAAGGATCTCCAGGGCCACCATCGTCTTGCGCCACTGCAGGATCTTCCCCTCCAGCAGGGCCACGAAGTCGTCGCAGGTCCAGCGGGCCCCCTCCCCCCGGCAGGGGTAACGCTCCAGCACGTCGAGGATCTCCATTTCCCGCAGCGGCGCCGCGTCGGCCGGATCCCACACCAGCAGATAGTTGCCGTCGAGGGCGTTGGCCTCCAGCAGGCTGGCCTCACTGGCCAGCAGGGTGTCGAGGGCCATCTCATCGTCGTCCCGCTCGATGGCGGTGAGCAGGGCCTCCAGCACCAGCTGGGTGTCGTCGTCGAGCTGGTCGCAATGGACCGTGAGCAGGCCCGTCACCGCCAGTTCGATCTCCCCCAGCGGCAGCACCATCGTCAGGGCCCGCAGGATCGCGCTGAGCACGTCGCCGGCTTCGCCGCTGCCGGGCTGGTCGTCGAGCACCAGATCGGGGTCGGCCATGAACCGTTCGATGGCCGCAAGCACCAGGGCCTGCTCCGGAGAAGGGGGATGCATCGATCCGGCCGCAGACGTCAAGTAGCACCACCATGGCGCCGCCAGCACCGGGTCGGCACGGGCGTTGTGCGATTCAGAGCGGGGCGGGGTCGCGGCCAGCCGGCTCCCTGAAGCTCCCTGCGGCGCCATGCTGGCCCCACCGGCTCGACCGATCCCATGCCCGCAGCGGCACCAGCCCTCGACCAGCTCCAGCGGCACCTGCACACCACCCGCCTGCTGGGCTCGATCAGCAGCACCCTCTACTACGACCAGAACACCGTGATGCCCGCCGCCGGCGCCGCCTGGCGCGGCGAGCAGCTGGCCCTGCTGGCGGCCCAGCTGCACGAGCGCCAGAGCAGTGCGACCTACGCCGATCTGGTGGCCGCCGCCGAAGCTGAGCTCACGGCCGACGCCCCCCCGCAGCGGCGCCGCAACCTGCAGCTGCTGCGCCTGGAACTCGATCGCCAGAGCTGCCTCGATCCGGCCCTGGTCACTGCCCTCGCCCGCGCCCAGTCCCATGGCAATGCGGTCTGGCAGCAGGCCAGGGCCGCCAACGACTTCGCCGCCTTCGCGCCGGCCCTGCGGCAGCTGATCGCGCTGCGCCGCGAGCAGGCCGGCCAGCTGGTGGCCGCCGAGCCCGTGGCCCGCAGCCCCTGGGAAATCCTGGCCCAGCCCTTCGAACCAGACATCAGCAAGACCCGGCTCCAGGAGCTGTTCGCGCCGCTGTCGGCGGAGCTGCCCGGCCTGCTGGAGCAGGTGGCGGCCGCGCCCGCCCCTCGCCAGCCAGCGCCGTTCGACCTGCCCGAAGCCCTGCAGGAGAGCCTCTGCGCCGAGCTGCTCGACGGCTGGGGCTACGACGGCCGCCGCTGCCAGCGCTCCCGCTCCGCCCACCCCTTCTCCTGCACCGTGGGCCCCGAGGACTTCCGCATCACCACCCGGGTGGTGCGCGGCCAGCCTCTCTCGGCGTTCCTGGCGACCGCCCATGAATGGGGTCACTCCCTCTACGAGCAGGGCCTGCCCCGCAGCGACGACCATTTCTTCCCCTGGCCCCTGGGGGAGGCCACGTCGATGGGGGTGCACGAGTCCCAGTCCCTGTTCTGGGAATGCCGGGTGGCGCGCAGCCGCGCCTTCGCCGAGCGCTGGCATCCCCGCTTCCACCAGGGCCTGGGGTCCGACCCCTGGGGCGGTGTTCAGGGGTTCTGGCGGTCCTTCAACCCGCTGCGGCCGGGCCTGATCCGGGTGGAGGCCGACGAACTCAGCTACAGCCTCCACATCGTGCTGCGCTTTGAGCTGGAGCTGGCGCTTCTGGAACAGGAGTTGCCGGTGGAGGAACTCCCCGGGCAATGGAACCGGCGCCTGAAGGATCTGCTGGGCCTGGTGCCGCCGACGGACGCCGAGGGCTGCCTTCAGGACATCCACTGGGCCGAGGGCCTGTTCGGCTATTTCCCCTCCTACGCCCTGGGCCATCTGATCAGTGCCCAGATCTCCGAGGCCCTGGAGCAGGAGATCGGCCCGATTGAAACGCTGGTCGCGGCGGGCCAGGAGGCCGCCCTGCGGGAGTGGCTCGCCAGGAGCCTCTGGCCCCTGGGCCGATCGGTCAACGCCGAGCAACTGGTGCAGCAGGTCACGGGCCGGCCGCTGGGTTCGGACGCTTTCCTGACCTACCTGCGCGCCAAGGTGGGCCAGCTGGTGGGCGAGGGGGGCTGAAGCAGGGCTGCCCGGGTCCACTGCCTAAGATGCCGCCGCCGAAAAGCCCCCACCATGGCGAACATCGACCACGCCCCCAGCCGCACCATGCTGAACCTGCTGCATGTGCTGCCGGCCTTCGCCGATGAGGCCGAGCTGCGCGTCAACGCCATCGTGGAGCTCAACTCGAACACGATCAACAAATACGAGCTGATCACCGAAACCGGGCACCTCAAACTGGATCGGGTGGGCTATTCCTCCCTGGCCTACCCCTTCGCCTATGGCTGCATTCCCCGCACCTGGGACGAGGACGGCGACCCCCTCGACATCGAGATCGTCGGCGTCACCGAACCCCTGGTGCCCGGCAGTCTGGTGGAGGCCCGCATCATCGGCATCATGTGCTTCGACGATGGCGGCGAAGTGGACGACAAGGTGATCGCCGTGCTGGCCGACGACAAGCGCATGGATCACATCACCAGCTACACCCAGCTCGGCGAGCACTGGCTGAAGGAAACCCAGTACTACTGGGAGCACTACAAGGACCTGAAGAAGCCCGGCACCTGCAAGGTCAACGGCTTCCACGACAACGGCGAAGCCGTGCGCATCATCAAGGAATGCGAAGATCGCTACATGACCGTCATCGACTCCCGTCTGGTCGACTGACAACCCCCACCACCGCCCCCGGGCGGCTTCCCTGATCCCGCTCCAGCCATGTCGCGTTCCCTCGTCCTTGCCCTGCTTCTGACGACCGGAGGGAGCGCCGCGATGGCCTCAGGGGCCCCGGCCATCGCGCCGGCCACGGCCCCGGCCGTGGCGCCGGCTGTTCAGGTGCCGGCGCCCACCACGGCTCCGGCCAGCCCGGCCCTCGCCACGCCCACACCGGCAACCCCGACGCCGGCCAAGGCCGCCGTCACCAGCACCAAGGAAATCGTGCTGGAGCTGGGCAAGCGCACAATCAGCCTGCGGGACAACGGCAAGGTGATCGGCAGCTGGCCGGTGGCCATCGGTGATGCCGCCACCCCGACCCCCAAGGGACGCTTCCAGGTGGAGGTCAAGGTGGTCAATCCCCAGTACCAGAGCACCGCGAGCGGCAAGGTCAACCCCACCAAGGGCCCCAATGGCCCCCTGGGCGACCGCTGGATCGGCTTCAAGCGCAGCGGCCTCAACCAGTACGGCATCCATGGCACCCCGAGTGCCTGGGCCTGGACCGTCACCTCCCGCTCCGCCGTCACCAACGGCTGTGTCCGGATGCTCACCCCCCATGTGCGCGCCCTGTTTGACCAGGTGGACGTCGGAACGCCGGTGGTGGTGAAACCCTGAACCCTGAAGGGTGATCCCGGCCTAACGAACAGCGACCGAAAACATTCTGGAGATTGGTCTCGAAGGGTTTGATGTCTGGGTGCAAACACCTAATCTCAAAAAACCGATCCCGAGCGGCACCCTTCCAGGCCGTCCTATTTCCATGTTCGACTCCGGCTCCCACCCCACCACCGACCAGCTCAACAGCACGTCTCTGAAGTGGGGCAACGACGGAGAGCTCTCCGAACTGGATCTGCAGCGCATTCTGGGGCTGCTCTCTCAGGTGGACCCCGTCGCCGAGGCCCTGATGGAGGGCCGTTCCGAAGCGGCCTGAAATCGGCGCGCCTGGGCCCTGGCCATGCCATCGCGGCTGGCCATGCCCCGAAGCCTGCTGACGGGAAGACCACCGGCAGGCAACCCATGGGGCAGATGGTCCCCGGCACTCCCCTCCAGCGCGAAGACGGGCACCTGCCGCAGACCATTGGGTCTGAGCTGATCTTCGAGGCGGTCAAGGTTCACCCCCATCGGCAGCCACACCAGTTCGGTGCGGATGCAGTCCGCCAGAGCCAGGGGTTCCTGGCGCTGCACTTCCGACGAGAGGCCCCGCTGCAGGTCGCCGATCGTCACCAGCCCCAGGGCCTGGCCGGCCTGCTCCACCAGGAGGCAGTGGCCGTGACTGTCGACCAGCCTGGCCAGGGCGTCTGAGGCCGTCATCGCCGCCGGCAGCACCAGGGGCGCCTCCGGCTCGAAGGCCTCGTCCACGGCCATGGCCGCCAGCTGGCTGCGGCGTCGCTCCTCCAGAAGATCGGGTCCCATCAGACCGGGATCATGGATGCCCTGCCAGCGCTCCACCAGGGCGGCGCTGAGGCCGGCGGCCGCCATCAGCGGCAGCACGATGCGGATGTCGCGGGTGAGCTCGAACAGCAGCAGCAAGGCGGTGAGCGGCGCCCTGGCGCTGCCGGCCAGCACCGCCGCCATGCCGACCATGGCATAGGCCGGAGGTTCGGCCACCGGCAGGTTGAGGGCACCGCTGCCCAGGGCCTGGCCATAGCAGCTGCCCAACACGGCTCCCAGGAACAGGGAGGGCGCAAAACCCCCACCCACGAAGCCTGTGGCGTTGCTGACGGTGGTGGCCACCAGCTTCACACCGATCAGGGCCACCAGGGTCAGCAGGGGGATGCCGCCATCGCGGCCCAGCAGCGCCTCGATCGTGTCGTACCCGACGCCCAGCACCTGGGGGAACACCAGGGCCATGGCCCCGAGCGCGGCCCCGCCCAGGGCCGTGGGCATCCCCGGGGGCAGACGCCGCACCACGGACTGGACCCGCTCACCCCGACCGGCCGCCAGCAGCCGGATCAGCAACCATGACATCAGGCTGGCCAGCAGGCCCAGCCCCAGATAGAGGGGAAGCTCCAGGGGCGAACGCACGTCATAGGCGGGCAGGCGCAGGATCGGCGTGTCGCCGAGGCACAGCTGGGTGACGAGCGCGGACGCCACCGCCGCCACCAGAACCGCCCGCAGGCTGGGGCGTCCGGGGATGGCGCTGTAGCTGCCCTCGAAGGCGAAGAACACCCCGGCGATCGGCGCCTTGAAACCGGCCGCCAGACCGGCCGCCACCCCGGCCCCCACCAGGGCCTTCTGGGCCTGGGGGGAGAGGCGGCCCTTCAGCGCCACCCACAGGCCGATGTTGCCGCCGCCCTCCACGCTGGGGCCCTCCGGGCCAAGGGAAGCCCCACTGCCCAGGCTGAGGGACGCCGCCACCAGCCGCAGCCAGGGCAGGCGCGGCTCGCCGCCCTGGCTGCCATCGGCGATCGCCATCAGGCTGGACAGACCCGGACCGATGCTGCCGGCCACATGGCGCAGCAGGCCCACCGCCAGACCCCCCAGGGTCGGCACCACCACCACCGGCCAGAGAGCCAGCCAGTCGGGCGGGGTTGGCAGGCTGATGGGCGTGGGTTCGGGCGGTGGCGGCGGCGCCGTCGCCAGCAGGCCGATGCCATCAAGACCGAGCTGCAGCAGGGCCCGCAGGGGAGTGCCACTGTCGGGCGCCAAGGGCGGCAGGTCGATCGACGGCAGGTCGGCGGGGGAAGCGGGCGAGGAGCGCCCGATCACCAGCAGGCCCTCCACAAAGGGGCCGAACAGAAAATTGTTGATGAAGCCCAGCAGTTCGTGGAAGGCCACCACCGCCAGGCCGGTCAGGGTGCCGACCAGGGCCGCCCAGGCCAGCAGGTTCCATTGGAAGGGCAGGCCGCGCAGGTCGGCCTCAGGCCCTGGGGCCCGGTGGCCGTTGGCCTCAGCTTCCGGGACGGACGGTGGCAAAGATCTCCTCCAGGATCTCCCCGGCCCCCTGGGCCCGCAGGGTCTCCGCCAGCGCCAGGCCGATCGCTTCAGGATCGCTGGCCGGGCCGCGGCAGCTGTCGCGCAGCAGGCGCTGGCCGTCGATGCTCGCCACCATGCCGGTCAGCACCAGCTTGTCGTTCTCGAAGTGGGTGTTGACGCCGATGGGCACCTGACAGCCCCCCTCCAGACGGCGCAGGAAGGAGCGCTCGGCCAGGCAGCGACGGGCCGTCGGCAGATGCTCCAGCACGCCGATGGTGTCCATCACGGCCTGGTCACCGGCGCGGCATTCGATGCCCAGGGCCCCCTGACCCACCGCATGGAGCGAAATCGAGGGATCGATCAGTTCGTGGATGCGCTCGCCCAGGCCCAGCCGGGTGAGACCGGCGGCCGCCAGGATCAGGCAGTCGTAGACGCCGGCATCGAGCTTCTCCAGCCGGGTGATCACGTTGCCCCGCACGTCCTTGAAGAGAAGGTGGGGGTAGTGGTGACGCAGCTGGGCCAGGCGCCGCAGGGAGCTGGTTCCCACCACGCTGCCCTCGGGCAGGGTGGCCAGGCTGAGGTCCCGGTGCCGCTCGTGCACCACCAGGGCATCGGCAGGATCCTCCCGCTTGGTGATGCAGCCCAGGATCAGCCCCTCCGGCAGGTTGGTGGGCAGGTCCTTGAGGCTGTGCACGGCGATGTCGGCCCGGTCGACCAGCATCTGGGCCTCGAGTTCCTTGGTGAACAGGCCCTTGTCGCCGATCTTGGCCAGGGCCACATCGAGAATCTTGTCCCCCTGGGTGGCCATCGCCTCAATCGTGATCGCCAGCTCGGGGTGGGCCCGGGACAGTTCGTCCCGCACCCAGTGGGTCTGGACCATGGCCAGCTGGCTGCGGCGGGAGGCGATGCGCAGGGTGGAGCTGGCCATTGGACGCTTCGGGCGGCAGCGACGGCTGCCAGGTAACAGCCGCCCAGCCTAGGGACCGGCCCGTCCCTGCTTCCGGCCGGCGGGCGGAACGTGATCAGCTGATGGGATCAGGCGAACAGATCCAGCGGCAGGGGGCCCCAGGTGTCCTCGGCGGCCGGATCGGTGCCCTCTTGGCCGGTGATCAAGACCCCCTCGCCGAGCCCGTCCTCCCGGCGGACATGGAACAGTCCCGTGCGCTGGTTGCCCTTCAGGAACACCGGGCCGGACTCTCCGGCCTGCTCCCCGTCAGCGGCCTCCGCAGGCCGCAGGGCCGGCCAGTCCAAGGCAGCCTCGAGCTGCCGCAGGACCGCCACGGCCGACGACGACGAGGGAGCCATGATGCCGACCGTGAACCAGCCACAGGCCGCCAGCAGAGGGAGGAGCTCCTCACGCAGCTGGCGGGCCTGATCCCCGTCGAGCTGAGGGGCTGATCGGAGTCCCCTCAGAGCGTCCAGGCCGGAGGAGGGCAGGTCGGAGGTCAAGGGATCGCAGCGGTCGAACCGTCCCACTCTGGAGGTGCGCGGCGACGGGCTCCCGCCAGAAGGCCAGACACACCGTCAGCCAGGACAGGCCAACGGAGGCACCCGCCACCAGATCCGTGGGCCAGTGGGCGCGCACGTAGAGGGTGCTGAGCCAGACCAGGCCCACCAGCAGACAGGCACCGACCATGAGCAGCCGGCGTACGCGGGGATGGTGGGAGCCCAGGATCACCACCATGGCGAAGTAGAAGGCCACGGCCCCGGCGGCATGGCCACTGGGGAAGCTGTGGCCATCAAGCGGCAGCAGGCTGCCGGGGGGGCGATTCCGGCTGAACAGGGGCTTGAACACCAGATCCACCAGGATCAGGATCCCTCCGGTGGCCATGACCAGCAGGCGCAGGTCCTTCCACCAGCGGCGCAGCACGAGGTGGATCAGCGCCATCGCCACAAGAACGGCGGTGAAGCCCACTCCGGTGGCCCGATACACCTGGGTCAGCCCATCCCCCACCCAGCCATGGAGGTGGTCACCGATCCAGTCCAGGAGCGCCTCATCCAGCAGCGCCAGCGGCCGGCCAGGGGCCACGGCCTTGAACAGCCCCACCAGCAGAAGGAGGCAGGCGGGCAGAAGCAGCTTCTCCCGCGGCAGCAGACGGAAGCTGATCACGGCAACAGATGGCGGCGGGGCACCCGCCAGAGGGCCAGTTCCCCCGAGCGGGACAGACGTTCGAGGCCCTCGGTGGGCAGGGCCAGCGCCTCGAGATCGCGGCGATCGCCCAGCAGCCGAACCGAGCGGCTCGCCGGGGTGAGCGAGAGGGCGGCAGGACCCTGAAGTGCCAACTGGTTGATGTGATGGCGATCAGAGACGAAGACGGCCTCCGGCTCGCCGTAGAACAGCAGGCTGTAGCGCTTGGTGCCGACGATGAACAGGGGCTCACCGGGCTGGGCGGCGCCCTGGGCCGTGCGCGCCATCTGGCGCAGGGGGGCCTGACGCTCGCGGTCGAGGAGGGGGCCTAAGGGCGCGATCACCAGGCCCAGCACCGCCAGGAAGCCGGCCAGGCTGGGCAGCCAAAGCCAATCGCTCGCCGCCGGCCGAAACAGCAGCACCACCAGGGCCAGGGCCGTGAGCCCCAGACACAGGCTCAGCATCAGGGGCAGTCCGGAGCTGGACAGGGCCGCGCCGAACGCCGGATAGGCCGGATCGCTTGCCACCCACCTCGGGGCCAGGGCCGCCGCCACCGCCATGGCGGCGAGCAGCAGCACCTCGAAACCGGCGGTGATGCGCACCCCGGTCCTGCCAACGACCACCTGGGGCGATGAGGAGGCCCCGGGCAGGGGGCGCCACAGCAGGGCCACCAGCAGGCTCGCCGCCGGCAGGGACGGCAGGATGTAGCCGGGCAATTTGGTGGCGGCCGCGGAGAAGAAGGCCACCACCAGCACCAGCCACAGCAGCAGGAACAGGCCCAGTTCGGCCGGGGCGCCACCGCCCCCCGAACGGTTCCCCGCCGATCCCGATCGCCAGCGGCCGGGCTGCCAGAACCCCTG
>NZ_JAGQBG010000085.1 GCF_024345515.1 Cyanobium sp. N5-Cardenillas | reverse complement strand
CGTTGCCGAGATGAACGGGTTGCTCAAGGAGGGCGACCGGGTGGGCCAGATGATTCAGGTGACCGGCGAGGAGGGCGTCAGTCTGGCCGACTTCATCGTGTTCCAGAAGGCTCTGTTTCTCGACATGGTGTATCTGCAGCAGGATGCCTTTGATGCCGTCGATTCCACCACCCCCCTGGAGCGCCAGAAGACCTCCTTCGACCTGGTGTTCGATCTGCTGCGGCGCGACCCCACCTTCACCGACAAGAAGGCCGCCCGGGACTACTACACCCAACTCACGGGTCTGTACCGGAACCTGAATTACGCCGCCTCCGGTTCGCCCACCTACAGGAGCTTTCTGCAGCAGATCCAGGCCCTCTCCGGAACCCCTACGCCGAGCCCAGCCGCGACGCCTTGATGGTCAGCGGCCAGTGCAGGCGCCGGGGCTTCTGCGCCTCCCCCCAGGCGGCCGCCAGGGCCGGCCGGAGTTGGTCGATCGGGTCGCTGCCCAGGGCGGCGCGGTAGCGGGCGCTGGCCGACCAGCTGGAGCAGTAACCCAGCACCTGCTCCAGGCTCCAGCCCACATCCATGGCGAAGGACGGGGTCGGCAAGCTCTCGAAGGGCAGCACCAGATCGCGGTAGCCGTTCTCCACCAGCGCCTTCTCGGGGGGCCAGTAGGGGCCGACGATCTCGGCGTAGAAGTGCTGCAGGAGCGCATCGGGCCCCTCCCCCTCCAGCTCGGGGATGCCGTAGCTCCAGACGGCCAGCACGCCGCCGGGGCGCAGCACCCGCTCCACCTCGGCGAAGAACCGGGGCCGATCAAACCAGTGCAGCGCCTGGGCCACGGTGGCCAGATCGAGGCTGGCCGCCTCCAGGCTGGAGCTCTCCGCCGATGCCAGCTGGTAGTGCACACCGGGATGGGGGCTAGCCGCGGCGAGCTGGCCGGCGCTGGCGTCGGTGGCCACCACCGCGTCGAAATGGGCGGCCAGGCCGATGGCGGCCTGGCCCGTGCCGGTGGCGCAGTCCCAGGCCCGCTGGCGGGCGGGGGCCACCCCGGCCAGCCAGGCGAACAGGGGCGCCGGATAGGTGGGCCGGTAGTGGGCGTACGCCCCGGCCACCGAGCCGAAGTGATCGGTGAAGCCGCCGCTCATGCCACCCCCCGGCGATGCCGCCTCGCCAGCAGCAGGCAGCCCACCAGGGCGGTAACGGTGCTGCCCGCAAGCAGGACCAGCAGACCCCCGGATCCGACGGGCCCGGCCGCTCCGAATCCCAGCCGCACGAGGCTGGCGGCGAGTCCGGTCCCCCCCAGCGCCAGCCCCGCCCCCAGCCCGCTCCGTCCCATCGGCAGCACCGTCAGGGCGGTGGCCGTCAGGCTGGTGACCACGAGGCTGTGGAGCACCCCGAGCAGGGCCAGCTGCGGCAGGCCGGGCCCCTGGGGCAGCAGGAGACCCACCACCAGGACCCCGGCCAGCAGCAGGATTCCCGTCGCCAGGGAGGGCAGCCGCCCCCATCGGCCCACGGCCCGGGCGGTGAGGGGGGCGCCGATGGCCGAGAACAGCAGCAGCAGCGATCCCGGGCCCCAGGCCTCAGGCCCGGGCGGAGCCGACCGGGCCAGACGGGGGAGCAACTCCAGCAGGATCTGGCCCAGGCCGCCCACCGCCAGGGCAAGGCCCAGCAGCAGCGCCGCCTGGAGCAGGTCGGCGTGGCCCAGGGGTGCGGCGAGGCGGCGGCGGCCGACGGAGCCCTGGCCGCTGCGGAAGCTCAGGGCGGCAGCGGCGCGGCCCGACCGCAGCACCGTCAGGCCCAGGGCCAGCACCAGAGCGCCCAACAGGAAGGTGGCGGCGGGGCCCAGCCCCAGGGCCAGCCGGGCCAGTTCGCCGGAGAAGGCTCCGATCAGCCCCTGGCAGACGGTGAGGACGGCCACGGCCAGCGGCAGGGAGCGCAGCGGGACCGCTTCGTTCAGCTGGGCCAGATTGGGGCTGGAGGCCCACTGCACGGCCACCACCCAGAGCACCATCAGCCACGGCAGGCCCGGGCTGAACCAGGGGGATCCCTGGCGCAGCAGGGCCGCCGTGGTGAGGAAGATCAGGCCGGCCACGGTCACCGCGACGGTGATCGGCAGCAGCCGGCCGCGGGCCTGGTCACCGTGGCGATCGGAGAGGGCTCCGCTGAGCGGTTCGACCACCAGGCCGAGGAAGCCGGCCAGCAGGGCGAAGACCGGCAGCAGGTCGGTGAAGCCGAAGCGCTGCAGCAGGATGGGCTGGTAGGTGCTGTAGACGATCCACCCCAGCTGCAGGCAGGCCTGCAGGGCCACCACGCCCACGACGAGGCCCCAGGGGATCGGGGGAGCCTCCGGCCGGGCCGAAGCCCCGGGCGTGAATGGCTTCACAGGTGTCAACAGCAAGGCCGTCTGCGCCCATACCTAGCGGCAGCGGACGCGGATGGCCGCGGGCCTCAACGGGTGCCTGAGGAGACTGCCTGCTTCAGGCGACGGGCGACGGCCTTCAGATCCTGCATGAGGCAGGAGATCCTCGTCTTCGTCGTCATGGCGATGGGGTCGTCATAGCCCAGGGTCTTGCGCAATCGGTGCAGCGATTGTGAGTGCGTGGCTTCGCGAAAGACGTCTGTGGTGAAGGGGTGGCGCTTCATGAGCCGTGGCCGTTCGGCTCTGCGGCCACTGGCCCCGGACCCCATTTCGGCGCGAGAAATCTGGATCGGATGTTCAGCCGCTTCCAGACGGGATGCGGCGGCTTCGCCAAGCACGGAGGAACGGATCCGGTTCCGTTCCCGCTGCTCATGCAGGGCGAGGGTCTCGATGTGCAGGTTGATGAGCGGATGGCTGTGGTTGCTCCAGGCCAACCAGCTATGGAAGTAAAAGTCTGCGTAATCATCGAGGCGTTCAAACGCGTTCGCCATCGAGGAGAAGGAGCGGCGCATGGCAAGCCATGTGTCGAAGGGGTCGCGGTGGGTGTAGACGCAGGTATGGGGAAGCTGGCGATCGTCAAGCATCTCCACCAGGCTTGGTGCGGCTGAGCCATCAGGGAAATGACGGAATCTCCAGCCCTCGCCAAAGCTGTGGTCACGGATCATCAGGACGGAGGCGCTTGGATTGGCAAGGAACCTGTCGACAAGCAGATCAAGTCGTCGTTTGTACTCCTGAAGGGCCTCTTCTCTGGTGAAAAGCTCCAGTGCGCGAACCCGATGCAAGGGATCTTCAGGGAAGTACGTTGTTGGTGAATTGTAGGAGTACGGATTGGTTTCGCCGGTGAGCCAGGCGTTCTCGTCCAGGGCTTTGGCGATGTAGTGAAAGAGATAGGTCCCTGCGGAACAGGGAAGATTGGCGACCAGGACAATTCGTTTGTCCATGCTCTCTTTCTGATGACTTGAAATCATAGGCTGCAAAAAGCCCCCGCCGTTGGGCGAGGGCCGGGAAGGGTTCTGATGGAGAAGTGGCTCAGACCTTGCGGCTGTAGAACTCCACCACCAGCAGTTCGTTGATCTCGAGGGCGACCCATTCGCGCTCGATGCGGCCGCCCACCTTGGCGGTCATCTTGGCCTTGTCGAACTCGAGGTGGGGTGGGATGTTGGCCAGACCGGGGAAGGCCAGGTTGGCTTCGGCCAGGGCCTTGCTGCACTTGCGCTCGCGGATGGCGACCACGTCGCCGGCCCTGCACTGGTAGCTGGGGATGTCGACGACGCGACCGTTCACGGTCACGTGGCCATGGTTCACCAGCTGGCGGGCGCCGGGAACGGTGGGACCGAGGCCAAGGCGGAAACAGATGTTGTCGAGTCGGTTCTCGAGCAGTTTGAGCAGGTTGGTTCCGGTGGAACCCTCCTGGGCACGGGCTTTCTTCACGTAGCGGACAAGCTGACGTTCGGAAATACCGTAGTTGAAACGCAGTTTCTGCTTTTCTTCGAGACGGATCGCGTATTCGGAGCGCTTGCGACGGGCTTGGCCGTGCTGACCGGGGGGATAAGACCGTTTGGCGGCCTTACGGGTGAGACCGGGAAGGTCCCCCAAGCGCCGCGTGATCCTCAGTCGAGGGCCGCGGTAGCGAGACATAAGGGAAGGTGTCGGAGGTGGAGACGGCGAGGTTCACGCTTGCGGCATGCTGGATGAACCCGCAGGCCTGCGCGTGCTGCGCCAACCACCCACTCTAGGCGGCGACGGTCCCGGCCTCCTCCAAGGTGCCCTGCCGGCCGCTCCTGCCTCCCCCCTTGCCGCCGCCGTGGCTGCCCTGCTGCTGGCCCTGATCAGCGCCTACCGGCGCTGGATCTCCCCCCTGCTGGGCCCCCGCTGCCGCTTCATTCCCAGCTGCAGCGCCTATGGGCTGGAGGCGATCGGCCGCCACGGGCCCTGGCGCGGCGGCTGGTTGACCGTCAAGCGGGTCTGCCGCTGCCACCCCTTCACCCCCTGCGGCTGCGACCCGGTTCCGGATTGATGCGCGAACTGCTGCTGTTCACGCGCCAGGGCTGCTGTCTCTGCGAGGGCCTCGAGGAGAAGCTGGGGGCCCTGGATCCCCCCCAGCCCCTGCAGCTGGTCGACGTGGACACCGATCCGGCCCTGCAGGGGCGCTACGGGCTGGCTGTACCCGTGCTGGGGGTGCCGGCCGGTGCCGACGGCCCCCTGCGGGAGCTGCCGCGGGTGTCCCCCCGGCTGGCGGGAGCCCAGCTGCAGGCCTGGCTGATCAAGCAGGGCGTCCGCTGAGCGTCACGCTATGACAGGCGCCAGCTTCGTCCCGCCGGACGCCGCCGGCGCCGCCATGTCACCGCTGCTTCAGCCGCTCCTGCACCAGGTGGGCCTGCCGCCGCTGCCCGACCCCACCGGCGCCCTGGCCCAGGCGACGGTGAGCGGCGTCAGCTGCGATTCCCGCCGCGTTGGACCCGGCACCCTGTTCGTCGGCCTGCCCGGAACGGCGGTCGATGGCGGCAGCTTCTGGCCCGAGGTGCTGGCCGCCGGCGCCGTGGCGGCCGTGATCGGGCCGGCGGCGGCGGCGGCCCGGCCCCCGGCCCCGGGCGATCCGGTGCTGGTGCTGGAGCCGCCCCTGGCCCTGTGGGCCGGACGGCTGGCGGCGGCGTTCTGGGGCCAGCCCAGCGGGCGCCTGGCCTTGATCGGCGTCACCGGCACCAACGGCAAGACCACCACCACCTACCTGATCGAGCATCTGGCCGCTGCGGCCGGCCGGCCGGCGGCCCTGTTCGGCACCCTGCAGAACCGCTGGCCGGGTCACAGCGCCACAGCGACCCACACCACCGCCTTCGCCGATCTGCTGCAGGCCGATCTGGCCAAGGCCGTCGCGGCCGGCAGCGCCATCGCCGCCATGGAGGTGAGCTCCCACGCCCTCGACCAGCAGCGGGTGGCCGGCTGTCGCTTCGCCGGCGCGGTGTTCACCAACCTCACCCAGGACCACCTCGACTACCACCCGTCGATGCAGGCCTACTTCGAGGCCAAGGCCCGGCTGTTTGCCCCGGAGCTGCTGGACGGCGGCGCCGTGGTCAACGTCGATGACCCCTGGGGGGCCCGCCTGGCCGAGCGTCTGGGAACGGCCAACCGTGGATCCGGCGCCGCCCCCTGCTGGCGCTGCTCCCTGGAGGATCCGTCGGTGGAGCTGCACATCAGCGATCTGGTGATGGGCGCCGATGGAGTGAGTGGCCGGCTGCACAGCCCGTCAGGGGAGGGGCTGTTCCGCTCCCCCCTGGTGGGTCGTTTCAACCTGATGAACCTGCTGCAGGCGGTGGGGGCCCTGCTGCAGCAGGGCCTGCCCCTTGCCCAGCTGCTGGAGGGTCTGGTGAGCTTCCGGGGCGTGCCGGGACGCATGGAGCGGGTGGGCGGCCCGGCGGGAGTGGCCCTGCCGGCGGTGCTGGTGGATTACGCCCACACCCCCGACGGGCTCGAGAACGCCCTGGCGGCCTGCCGGCCCTTCACCGATGGCCGGCTGATCTGTGTGTTCGGCTGCGGTGGTGACCGTGACCGCAGCAAACGGCCCCAGATGGCGGTGATCGCTGCCCGCCTGGCCGATGCGGTGGTGGTGACTTCCGACAACCCCCGCACCGAGGACCCCCAGCGGATCCTCGACGACGTGGTGGCCGGGATCCCTGCCGGCACCGAGCTGGTGGTGGAGGGCGACCGGGCCGCCGCCATCGCCGCCGCCGTCGCCGCCGCCAGGCCGCAGGATCTGGTGCTGATCGCCGGCAAGGGCCATGAGGACTACCAGATCCTCGGCACCACCAAGGTGCATTTCGATGACAGGGAGCAGGCCGCCAGGGCCCTGATGGCCCGCGCCGGCGGCTGAGCCGGCTTTGCCATCTGATGCACACGAAGTGCAGGCGGGGGTTCCGTTCGGGTGTAACTTCCCGAGGCAACTCACCGGTGTATATGTCTTCTTCCATTCCCATGCCGAAGAAGTTCCTGGCGGAACTGATCGGTACGTTCTGGCTGGTGCTGGGCGGTTGCGGCAGCGCCGTGCTGGCGGCCGTGTTCCCCTACGACAACGCCGCCGCCAACCCCCTGGGCCTGGGTTTCCTCGGCGTCTCCCTGGCCTTCGGCCTCACCCTGCTGACGGCCGTCTATGCCATCGGACATATCTCCGGCTGCCACATCAACCCGGCGGTCAGCTTCGGCCTCTGGGCCGGCGGCAAGTTTCCCGGTTCCGGGCTGCTGCCGTACATCGTCGCCCAGGTGCTGGGTGCGGTGATCGCCGGCGGCGTCATCAAGCTGGTGGCCAGCGGCCGCCCCGGCTTTGAGCTGGCGGGCTCCAACCCCCTGGCCACCAATGGCTTCGGTGCCCACTCCCCCGGCGGCTACGGCCTGCTGGCGGCCCTGGTGATCGAAGTGATCCTCACCTTCATCTTCCTGCTGGTGATCCTGGGGGCCACCCACAAGCAGGAACTGGGCGCCATCGCCGGTGTGCCCATCGGTCTGTCCCTGACCCTGATTCACCTGATCAGCATCCCGGTCACCAACACCTCGGTGAACCCGGCCCGCAGCACGGGCGTGGCTCTCTGGGTGGGTGGTGAGGCCATCGGCCAGCTGTGGCTGTTCTGGCTGGCCCCGATCGTGGGTGCCCTGCTGGCCGGCTGGTTCTACAAGGCTGCCTTTCAGCCCACCGAAAGCTGAACCAGCTGAAGCAGCAGCCTCTCCACCTCGTCAGCCGTGCTGACCAGGTGGGTGCAGGCCCGCAGGCAGCGGGGGTATTCCAGGGTGCGCAACCAGGTGCCCTGATCCCCCAGCCGCTTCACCACAGCGGCTGGATCCCTGGCTTCTCCCGATGGGTTGCCCATGGTGAAGCTGACCAGCCCCGCCGGCGGCGGCACCGTCAGCAGGGTGCGGACCCCGGCCATCTGCTGCAGGCCTTCCCAAACCTGGACGCTGCGCTCCCGGATCGCCGCCAGCCGAGCGTCGGCATCGCCTTCGGCCTCAAGCAGTTGCAGCGATTGATTCAGCCCCGCGAACAGGGGTGTGCACGAGGTGGCCACCTCGAAGCGGCGGGCATCCTGGTGGTAACCCCCTGCACCGGGACCGTCGTGCTCCAGGGTGCGCCAGCCGATCAGGGTCGGGTTGCTCGCCTCCAGAAGCCGCTCGGAGAGGGCCACGGCGCCAAGTCCTTCCGGTCCGCAGCACCACTTGTGACCGGTGCAGGCATAGATGTCGGCGGCGGCGGCAGCCTCGGCCACCGGCAGGCTCCCCAGCGACTGGGCCCCATCCACCAGCAGCCAGGGATGGCGGGGATGGTTGGCCAGTTGGCCCGCCACCGCCGCGATCGGCATCGTCTGGCCGGTGTTCCAGAGCAGGTGGGAGAGCACCACCAGGCGGGTGTGGGGGCTGAGGGCTGCCTCCAGCCGCTGGCCCACCGCCGCGGCTGTCGCCTCGGCCTCGCCGGTAAGATCGGCCACCGCCAGGGCGGTGATCCGCAGCTGGTGGCGCCGGGCCAGCTCCTCAAGGGCGGCCACCACGCCGTAGTGCTCGGCATCGCTGACCAGCAGCTCATCGCCCGCCTGCCAGGGCAGGCCCCAGAGGGGCAGCACGCACCCCGAGGTGACGTTCTCGGTGAAGGCCACCCGTGACTGATCGACGCCGAACCAGGCCGCCAGCCGCTGGCGCAGCCCCGACACGGTGCCATTCACGTAGGGCCACACGGCGTCGCTGAACGGGCCCAGTTGCTGGATGGTGGCGAAGGCGTCGCTGATCGCCGCCAGCGATGGGGAGGGCAAGGGGCCCTGGCCGCCGTAGTTGAAGTACGTCTTGTTGGCCAGGGCGGGCATCAGATCCCGCAGGGGGATGGGGAGCTCGGCAGGCAAGGGAAGGGGTGGTGGCGCCGGTGAAGCATGGCAGTGGACGCCACCCGCCTGAATCCCCTCCCTGGCGGAGGCTCAGCCCACGGCGCCAGCCAACGTTCGGCGCTGAATGATTCTGCGCTGAACACACCAATGGCCAACGTTGAGATCTGAATAACCTTGAGTTCAGGAACCCCTCGGTTTTCCTCTCAGTTGCTGGAGATCACCTGACCCACCACCACGGCCGCCACGGCCGAGAACAGAGTGATGCCGAGGGCCGTCAGGGGGCTCTGGCCCTGGGCCACCGCCAGGGTGGTGATCACACCGGCCCCGAGGCTGGCGACGGCGAGCTGGGAGGTGAGTTCGCTGCCGGTGCGGGGGCTGGGGCTCGGGGTCACGGCGGCTTCTTCACGATTGATCGTCAGACGCTACGGGCGATGAATCGTTCGTCACCACCTCGCCCACCAAGCTGTTACCAGGCGTGGTTGTTCTTCATGAAGCCGTTACATCGGGCCGCATCGATGCAATGAATGTCTTCCACTTTCGTGGCGATTCGCCTCAGGAAGGCCGCCCGGCCCCGGAGGCGGGCCTGGCGCGGCCGCTGCTGGCCCAGCTGCGCAGGGCCTCCAGCTGCTCCCGGGCCGTGCGCGAGAGGGGCACCACCTGGCTGGCGGCGGCGATCAGGTCGGCCTCCCCAAGCTCGCGGCCCTCGCCGAAGGCCAGGTGCATGGCCTCGATCACGGTCTGCTCCAGTTCGGCCCCGGAGAAGTCGGCGGTGCGGTCCACCAGCACCTCCAGCGGAATCGCATGGGCCGGCCGCCGCCGCCGCAGCTGCAGATCCAGGATCGCCCGGCGCTCTTCGGCGTCGGGGAGTTCCAGCAGGAAGATCTCGTCGAAGCGGCCCTTGCGCAGCAGTTCCGCCGGCAGCCGCTCCACCGCATTGGCGGTGGCCACCACGAACACGGCGCTGCTCTTCTCCGCCATCCAGGTGAGCAGGCTGGCCAGCACCCGCTGGCTGGTGCCCCCGTCGCTGCGGCCGTCGCCACCGCCAAAGCCCTTGTCGATCTCATCGATCCAGAGCACGCAGGGGGCCATGGCTTCGGCCCGCTGGATCATCTCCCGCGTGCGCGCCTCGCTGGCTCCCACCAGGCCCGCGAACAGGCGCCCCACATCCAGCCGAAGCAGCGGCATCGCCCAGCTGTGGGCGATCGCCTTGGCGGTGAGCGACTTGCCGGTGCCCTGGGGGCCGATCAGCAGCACCCCCCGCGGCAGGGGCAGGCCGTAGCGCTGGGCCTCCTCGCTGAAGGCGCGGTGGCGTTGCTCCAGCCAGTGCTTGAGGGTCTCCAGGCCGCCGATGTCGGCGGGGGTGGCTTCGGTGGGGCAGTACTCCAGCAGTTCGCTTCGGGCGATGGCCTGGCGCTTCTCCTCCAGCACCTCCGTCAGGTCCTCGATCCCCAGCTGGCCCCGCTGGGCCAGGGCCCGGGCCGCCAGCTGGCGCACCCGCTGCTCGCTCAGCCCGTGGCAGGCGGCCGTGAGCTGCTCCAGGACTCCCGGGGCCAGGGGCTGGCCGCTGGCCTCGGCGATCGCCCGCAGCAGTCGGCCGATCTCCCGCGCCTCGGGCAGGGGCAGCTCCAGCAGGGTGACGCTGTCCTCCAGTTCCCGCGGCATCTGCCATTCCGGGGCGCTGATCACCAGGGTGTGGGGCACCTGCCGCAGTCCCGCGGCCAGGTTGCGCAGCCGGCGGCAGATCCCCGGATCGTCGGCATAGCGGTGGAAGTCCTTGAGGAGCAGGATCGCCCCCTGCTCCGGGGGAAGCCCGTCCAGGCCGCTGAGGGCGGCCATGGGCTGACGCACCGCCTGGCCCTGCAGGTTGGGGGCCCCGGACAGTCCGCCGATGAAGTCCCAGCGCAGCAGGGTGCGGCCCCCCAGGCGCTCGGCGGCTCGCTCCAGCAGCCCCTCCACCCGCTCCTCCTCGAGGCTGCGGATCCAGAGGATCGGCGTGCGGGAGCGGATCAGAAGATCCAGCTGATCGGCCAGGTCGTGGACCATGGCTCAGCGCAGGCTGCGGAGGGCCGCCCAGCGGGGGTCACCGCCCCCTTCGCCGCCGGCGTCGCCGGTGGGCAGCGGCGGGCCGGGGCAGTCGGGACCGCAGCGGTTCACCAGGGGCAGCTGCAGGCTGAGCTGCTCGAACAGCCAGCGCTCCGGATCGAAGCTGCCGCCGGGATCGAGGCATTCCACCGGATCCTCGGCGGCGAACAGCACCTCCTCCTCCTCCGGGCCGGCCACCTTGATCTCCAGGAGCTCACGGGCCTTGGTCGCCAGGACGTGGTTGTAGGTCTGCAGGCAGCGGTCGCAGCAGAGGGTGATGATCGTTTCGGCCGTGCCCTCCACCTCCAGCACCGTGCCGTGGTGGAGGGCCCGCACCAGGCCCCGCACCGGAGTGAGGCTGGCCAGCCCCGCGATCGGTTGCTCGACCGTCCAGCTGCGGCCCTCGCTGAGCAGCCGCAGCTCCTGCAGGGGCAGCGGCTGCAGCCGGGTCATTTCTTGGTCTTCGGCTCGAAGGGCAGGCGGCCGCCAGGGCTTCCGCCGCCGGCGGTGGCCGTGGCCGGCTGCTGGGCGAGCTGCTTGTCGAGGATGGCCTGCAGGTTGTCGGGCAGGGCCTCACGGGTGAGCAGGAAGGTCTGGACGCCCTGGAACACGTTCGCCACCACCATGTAGAGCAGCACGCCCGCGGGCAGCGGGAAGAACAGGAACATCGCCGTGATCATCACCGGCGTGATCTTGTTGGCGGTGGCCTGCTGGGGGTTGGCGGGCATGCCCATGCCCGAGAGCAGCTGGGACGCGAACAGGGAGGCGCCGAAGGCCCCCACCAGGATGGCGATGTCCCAGTTGATCGCCCCGTCGGTGTAGAAGCCCACCTGGCCGAGGGCCTTGATGAACAGGAAGCCGCTGCGGGCCGCCAGGCCGGGGATGCGGGCTTCGACGGTGGCGTCGCCGGGCGTCAGGGCGGTGATCTTGCCCTGGTCATCCACCTGCACCACCCCCTCGCCTTTGGTCACCACCCAGCTGGGGGTGAAGCTGTCGCCGTGCTCCACCGTGCCCAGCAGGGAGGCAAAGCTGGTGCCGTCCTTGCCGTGGAGTTCCACCTGGGTGCTGTCACCGACGCCGAGCTTGGTGCCGCCCTCAAGGCTGGCGATCACCGGAACGTGCTCGGTCTCGCTGATGAAGATCGAGTGGCTGGCGCTGTTGAAGGGCTTGGTCTCCACCGCCGCGATCTCCTCGGCCGGCAGCACCTTGAGGTTGATCGGGTAGGGGACATCGGCGAACGGCGATCCCCGCAGGGTGGCGAACAGGGCAAAGAGGATCGGCATCTGCACCAGCAGGGGCAGACAACCCGAGAGGGGGCTGCCGAACTCCTTCATCAGACCGCCCAGTTCCTCCTGCTGTTTCTGGGGGTTGTTGGCGTACTTGGCCTTGATCTCCGCCTGGTGCTGCTGCATCACCGGCTGGGCGATGCGCATGCGCCGGGCGCTGCGGATCGA
>NZ_JAGQBG010000084.1 GCF_024345515.1 Cyanobium sp. N5-Cardenillas | reverse complement strand
GGGGCGCCCGTCCCCTTCGCTCACCAGTACCTGGGGCCCGTCCTGGGCCGCCAGCCAGCGCTGCAGGCGACGGCTGGCGGGCAGGGGGCCGAGGCGCAACACCTGCAGGCCCCCGGTCGCCGCCGCCCTGGAGGAGGCCTCCGCCAGGATCAGGTCGTAGGCCGTCACGGCATCGAGCCCCGGCAGGCCCCGCAGGCCCGAGAGGGCATCGGCCAGCAAGGGCCAGCCGCTGCGCCGCTGCCAGCGCCGCAGGGCCTCCACGTGGGCGGGCCAGGCGGCGGGGCTGCCGCGCCAGGGGCCGGCCACCACCACCCCGGCGCGGTCCGGGTCCAGGGTCGCGGCGTCTGTGGTGGCGAAGCGGAGAGGTGGCGGCGGGTTGCCGGGCGGGGGCGGGGGGTCGGCGTCCGGAGGTTGGCCGGAGAGCGTGGCGGCCAACTGGGTCAGCTCGACGCCGCCGGCGTGCAGGGGTTCGGCGAAGGGCAGGTTGAGGTGGACCGCTCCGGCGCCACGGCCGGCCCCATCCCCCTGGGCGGCGGCCAGGGCGGCACGGGCGAGGGCCTGCAGCTCCCTGGGCGCCATCGCCGCCAACCCCTCGGGGTCCCCGCTGCCCAGCCAGCGGCAGCTGCAGGCCAGAAAGGCCTCCTGGTTGACGCTCTGGTTGGCGCCGCAGCCCTTGAGCTGGGCCGGCCGATCGGCCGTGAGCAGCAGCAGGGGGATGGAGCCGAAGTCGGCCTCCACGGCGGCGGGCAGCAGGTTGGCGACCGCCGTGCCCGAGGTGGTGATCACGGCCGCCGGCTGGCCGCTGCCCCGGCCCAGGCCGAGGGCGAAGAAGGCGGCGCTGCGCTCGTCGATGGCGGTGTGCAGGCGCAGGCCCCCTGGCTCCAGAAGGGCGGCGGCCACCGCCAGGGGCGCCGAGCGACTGCCCGGGCAGAGCACCGCATGGGCCAGCCCGCCCCGGCGCAGAGCTTCCAGCAGGGTCAGGGCCGCCTGCACATTGGCCAGCGATGACGGGGGCCCGGCCACCGGGGAGCTCCACTGTTCAGGATGGGGGAATCATCCTCATCGACGGCTTCGCCATGGCCAGCGGCCCCGCCATCGCCAAGCCCCCCTCCGGCCCCAAGGGCGGGGCCACCGGGCTCCTGCAGCAATTCGCCCGCCTGCTGCTCTGGGTGCTGCTGGCCCTGCTGCTGCGCTGGGCGGTGGTGGAGCCCCGCTGGATCCCGTCGGGCTCGATGCTGCCCACCCTGCAGCTCCAGGACCGGATCCTGGTGGAGAAGCTCACACCCCGTTTCGGCTCGGGTGTGCGCACCGGCAGCATCGTCGTGTTCCACCCGCCGGCCCGGCTGCAGGAGGCGGGCTACAACCCGCGCACGGCCCTGATCAAGCGGGTGGTGGCGGTGGCCGGCGATCAGGTGGAGGTGAGAGATGGCCAGCTCTGGCGCAATGGCACCCCTGCCGAGCCCGACTGGGCCAGGGAGCCCATGGCCTACAACCTGGAGCCCTTCGTGGTGCCCTCCGGCGAGGTGCTGGTGCTGGGGGACAACCGCAATGCCAGCCTGGATTCCCACCTCTGGGGCCCCCTGCCGGAGAGCGACCTGATCGGCACCGCCATCTGGCGTTACTGGCCCCTGGCCCGGTTCGGTCCGGTTGGGTTCTCCTCTCCCCACCCAGCCGAGGGCGCTTGAAAGACTGCGGTAGGGTGCGTGCCGTGTTGCAGCGCACACCGGAGGGCACATGTTCAACCCGGAGTTCCTGACCGCCGACAACGAGGCGATCAGCGACAATTCGCTGATTCAGTACCTGCAGGAACAGTCCCCGGACGTGCTGCAGAGGGTGGCCCGCTCGGCCACCGGCGACATCCAGGACATCATCCGCCACAACGTCCAGGGTCTACTGGGCATGCTGCCCGGTGAGCAGTTCGAGGTGAAGATCCAGGCCAGCCGCGACAACCTCGCCGGTCTGCTGGCCTCGGCGATGATGACCGGCTACTTCCTGCGCCAGATGGAGCAGCGCATGGAGCTGGAATCAGCCATGCTCGGCAGCGGCGGGTTCGAGGCCGGCCTCGACGACGACCCCGGCGAGCTGGAGCTCTAGGGCTGGGGCTTCGGGCTCTGGTGGGTTTCACCCGGCACCAACCCCAGGCGCACCAGCGTGTTGTCGATCCCGGCCAGGGTTTCCCACGAGCCACCATCGGGTGCCCATTCCCCCGCCTCGATCCGATCCGCCAGGGCGGTGAGCTCCGCCGCTGAGCTGGCCACCGGAGCCTCGTGGTGGGCCGGCACCACCCAGCGCAGGTCCTTCAGGCCAGCCAGCCCACGGATCCAGGCGACCAGGGCGGCCCGCTCGCGGGGGAACACCAGCCTCTCCAGCACCGCCGCCACCTGCAAACGGCTGCGGCCTCCTGGTGTGAGGGCCTCGAAATCCTCCTGCCAGCCAGGCAACCAGCGGAACGGGTAGAAGCCGAAGTGGGCCCTGGCGCCCCGGCACCCCGGTGCCAGGCAATGGCGCAGCACCTCGCCCAGGGGCGGCACCTCCAGGGGCCGGGGGCGCAGGTAGGTGGCGAACAGCACCATCCGCCACCAGCCCTGGCGCCGGCGTTCAGGATCGTCGATCAGGGGTTCATCGCCCCGCTCGCGGGCATGGAACAGCAGCGGGGTGGGATCGAGATCGAACACCGCCGGCGGCTCCGGCGGAATCGCCACCAGGGCATCGGTGAGCAGCAGGCTGCCGCTGGCCCGATCGAAGCAGGCGATCTCCAGGAAGGTGCCCAGCCCCAGGTCCAGCGGGCCCAGGGGCAGCCAGTCGAGCTGGTCGCCGTGGGGCACCCCATCGCTGAGCAGCACCCGGGTGCGGGAGGCGGGGAACCCCAGCCAGGCGGGCGGCAGCGGCAGCGGGAAACTCCACTGCTTCGGCGACACCCACACCTTGGCCCCGGGGAAGGCCCGTGCCATGGCCGGCACCGGCAGCTTGTGCTCCAACCCCGACGCGGTGGGCAGCACGATGGTGCACACCGGGCCGTGGCGCTCCTCCAGTTCCCGCAGCCGGGCCAGCACCTCGGCGGTGGGGGCCACCGGGGCATGGAGCAGCAGTCCCTCCCGCACCCGCAGCACGACCATGCGGATCGGCACCGCCACGTACCAGACCCCCTGAACCTGCTCGAAGCTCCACAGCCTGCCGCCGATCAGCTCCCGCACCAGGGTGCGGCGGCGGCCATAGGGGTAGAGGGGCAGCAGGGGCCACCAGGGCCAGTGTTGGTCCGCCGGCAGGGGCGTGGCCGTGTCCCCGGACGTGGCGCTCACGCGGAAGGGAAGCGGGAGGCCCGCGGCGAGCGGCGCCGCTGGGCCAGGAGGCCATGGCGGGGCGCCAGCAGGAAGCAGAGCAGGAACAGCAGCGTCTGCACCATCACGATGCAGCCGGCGGTGGAGGCATCCATCCAGTAGCTCCAGTAGATCCCGGCCACGCTGGAGAGCACCGCCGACAGGATCGAGAGCCACACCATGCGGTCGAAGCGATCGGTGAGCAGGTAGGCCGTGGCCCCCGGGGTGACCAGCATGGCCACCACCAGGATGATCCCCACCGTCTGCAGGCCGGCCACCGCCGCCAACGAGAGCATCGACAGCAGCAGGTAGTGCAGCACGCCGGTGTGGAGGCCGATCGAGCGGGCGTGGGTGGGATCGAAGCAGAACAGGAGCAGGTCCTTGCGCAGCACCACCAGCACGGTCAGCACCAGCAGGCTGATCAGCACGGTCTGGAGGATGTCGGAGGAGCTGATGCCCAGCACGTTGCCGAACAGGATGTGCGACAGGTCGATGCTGCTGCGAACCTTGGAGATCAGCGTCAGGCCGAGGGCGAAGAAGCCGGTGAACACCAGCCCGATCACCGTGTCCTCCTTGATCCGGGTCATCTGCTTGATGTAGCCGATCAGGGCCACCGAGCCGACGCCGAAGACGAAGGCCCCCACAGCAAAGGGCAGGTTCAGGGCGTAGGCGATCACCACACCGGGCATCACCGCATGGGACACCGCATCGCCCATCAGGGCCCAGCCTTTGAGCGTCATGTAGCAGGAGAGCAGGCCGCAGACACACGACACCAGCATGCTGACCAGCAGGGCCCGCACCATGAACTCCTGCTGCAGCGGTTCGACCAGCCAGGTGAGCAGGGTGCTCATGGCGTCTGCGGATCGGGGTCCGTGGCTGCCGCGGGTGAGGCCTCCAGCCGCAGGCCGCCGAAGGTCAGGGCCAGGTTCTCGCTGGTGAACACCGAGGCGGTCTCGCCGTAGGCGAGCACGGTCTTGTTGATCAGCACCACCTGGTCGCAGAAGCCGGTGACATGGGAGAGGTCGTGGGTGGCGATCATCAGCGTGCGTCCCTCGCGCCGGAACTGCTCGAACAGCTCGATCATCAGCTTTTCGGTGCGGATGTCGACGCCGTTGAAGGGCTCATCGAGCAGCATCACCGAGGCGCCCTGGGCCAGGGCCCGCGCCAGGAAGGCCCGCTTGCGCTGGCCGCCCGAGAGGGCGCCGATCTGGCGGTGGCGCAGCGGCCACAGGTCGACCCTCTCAAGCGCCTCCTGCACCGCCTCCCGGTCGAGCGGCCGGGGGATCCGCAGCAGATTCATGGCCCCGTAGCGGCCCATCATCACCACCTCGTGGACGTTGACGGGAAAGTTCCAGTCGACGCTTTCGGTCTGGGGGACGTAGGCCACCGCCCGGGCCCGGCGGGCCTGGCTCAGGGGCAGCCCGTTGATGGCGATGCTGCCCGCCGACGGGCGCACGAAGCCCATCAGGGCCTTGAACAGGGTGGATTTGCCGGCTCCGTTCATCCCCACCAGGGCGCAGATGCTGCCGGCATCAAGATGCAGGGAGGCGTCGTGGACGGCCACCACCCCGTGGTAATCGACGCAGAGATGGCGGACCGAGATGCGCCCGTTGTCGTGGTGTAGAGGCTGGCCGGAGGGCATGGGTTCAGCTCCCCGCCAGACCCGCTCGCAGGGTCTCCACGTTATGACGCTGGAGCTCCAGCAGGTTGGGGGCCGGGCCGTCCGGAAGGGAGAGGGAGTCCACATGGAAAGTGCCCCCGAAGCGGGCCCCCGACTGCCTGGCCACCTGCTTCTGGGGTTCGGCGCTGACCGTGCTTTCACAGAACACCGCCGGCACCTGGCGCTGCTTCACCAAAGCGATCAACCGGGCCATGCGCTGGGGGGTGACCTGGGACTCGGCATTCACCGGCCAGAGGTAGGCCTCGGCGAGTCCGTAATCGCGGGCCAGGTAGGAGAAGGCGCCCTCACAGGTGGCGAGCACCCGCTGGGCAGGGGGGATCCGGACCAGGGAGGTCTTTAGCTCCTGATCGAGGGCGTCCAGCTGGGCGCTGTAGCGCTGGGCGTTGCGGCGGAACGTGGCCTCGCCGGCGGGGTCGAGCCGGGTGAGGGCGCGGCGAATGTTCTCCACATAGACCTTCGCCAGCCGCGGGGACATCCAGGCATGGGGGTTGGGCTGGCCCCGGTAGGCGTCGCTGGCGATCGGCAGGGGGGTGATCCCCTCGGTGAGCGTCACGTGGGGGACATCCCGGAGGCTGGCGTAGAAGCGCTCGGCCCAGCGCTCCAGCCCGAAGCCGTTCTCCAGCACCATCCGGGCGCCCGAGGCCCGCTTCAGGTCGCTGGGGGTGGGCTCGTAGCCGTGGATCTCGGCCCCCAGCCGGGTGATCGATTCCACCCGCACCCGCTCGCCGGCCACCTGCCGGGCCATGTCCGCCAGGATCGTGAAGGTGGTGAGCACCAGGGGGCGTGAATCCGTCGCCTCGCCCGTGCCACGGCTCCCACAGCCGCCGGCCAGCAGCGGCACGACAAGGGCAGCGCCCAGCAGAGCCCGCGTCAGATGTGTTCGGAGGCGGCAAAGGCCCTGGCCATCCGAGCGGAGCTGGGGCATGCCGCTGGGGGGAGCAAGAAAGCTTGGTATGAACAGTTTGGCGGCCGTTCGCCCCGGGCGGTGACCGGGCCAGCCCACAGAAAAGCCCCCTCAGCAGAGGGGGCCAGGGGGGGATCGGCTGGCCGAGGGCAGGGCCGATCGCTGGATCAGCCGATGGCCGGGGCGCGCAGGGCGACGGGAATCGACTGGGTGGTGGCCAGATCCAGCGGGAAGTTGTGCGCATTGCGCTCGTGCATCACTTCCATGCCGAGGCCGGCACGGTTGAGCACGTCGGCCCAGGTGTTGATCACCCGGCCCTGACCGTCGAGGATCGACTGGTTGAAGTTGAAGCCGTTCAGGTTGAAGGCCATCGTGCTCACGCCCAGGGCGGTGAACCAGATGCCGACCACCGGCCAGGCCGCCAGGAAGAAGTGGAGGCTGCGGCTGTTGTTGAACGAGGCGTACTGGAAGATCAGGCGACCGAAGTAACCGTGGGCAGCCACGATGTTGTAGGTCTCTTCCTCTTGGCCGAACTTGTAGCCGTAGTTCTGGGACTCGCTCTCGGTGGTTTCACGCACCAGGGAGGAGGTCACCAGGGAGCCGTGCATGGCGGAGAACAGGGAGCCACCGAACACACCGGCCACACCCAGCATGTGGAAGGGGTGCATCAGGATGTTGTGCTCAGCCTGGAACACCAGCATGAAGTTGAAGGTGCCGCTGATGCCGAGGGGCATGCCGTCGGAGAAGGAACCCTGACCGAAGGGGTAGATCAGGAATACCGCGAAGGCCGCCGAGAGGGGGGCGGAATAGGCGACGCAGATCCAGGGGCGCATGCCGAGGCGGTAGGAGAGCTCCCACTGGCGGCCCATGTAGGCAGAGATGCCGATCAGGAAGTGGAAGACCACCAGCTGGTAAGGACCACCGTTGTACAGCCACTCGTCGAGGCTGGCGGCTTCCCAGATGGGGTAGATGTGCAGGCCGATGGCGTTGCTGGAAGGAACAACGGCGCCGGAGATGATGTTGTTGCCCTGGATCAGGGAGCCTGCGACGGGCTCACGGATGCCGTCGATGTCGACGGAGGGCGCCGCGATGAAGGCGACGATGAAGCAGATGGTGGCGGCCAGCAGGCAGGGGATCATCAGCACACCGAACCAACCGACATAGATGCGGTTGTTGGTGGAGGTGACCCAGCTGCAGAAGCTTTCCCAGCTTCCGGAGCGGCCGCTGCGGAGGGCAGTGGTCATGGAAGTAAGACGGGGGAACGAGCAGAAATACCTCCACAAGGGAGGTCCATTCACGTTACGTAACGCCGCTCTGGATCCGATCAGCCCGCAACGATCCTTCAGTTAATCGGGCGCCAGCGCAATGAAAAGACATGAAGAGACTTCATGAACATTCTTTATGGCGTGGCTGGCAGGGAGCCGCTGGCCGGCGCAGCCAGCTGCTGGCCGAGCCAGTCGCGCCCCTGCTGCAGGAACCCCGGCCAGTCGAGCTTTTCGGCCTCGGCCGCCCGCGCCACCAGCAGCGGCGCCTCCCGCTTGATCCGCTCCAGGTCCGGCGCCTCCACGCCAGCCGAGAGCGCCAGTACATCGGCCATGGCATGGCTCACCACCCGGGTGAGGTAGGCCGCGCTCAGGGCCTGGAGCGCCCCGCCCACCAGCCAGGTGGCGCCGTGGAGGCGCACCGCCGCCGCCAGGGCCTGGCTGCTCCACTCCACCACCCCCAGCAGCAGCGAGGCCTTGGCCAGTTCGACGGCGGCGGCCTTGAGCTGCTCCACGCTCCAGGGGCAGTCCCACAGACGGGCCATCTCCTGGAGCATCAGGCCGTTGGCCGCCGCCAGCACCACCAGATCCAGCGAGGGCAGGGGGGCGGCGAACACCCCCGCCGCCACCAGCCACTGGGTGCGTTGCTGCAGCTGCACGAGCCGCTGCCGCCGCAGGCGCTCCAGCTCCGCCTGCCAGTGGCGGTGCAGCTCCTCGCAGCGCCGCAGCGGTGTGGCCCGCCGCAGGGCTGGCGCTTCGCTGTTCAGCCAGCGGCCCAGGGGCTGCAGGCTGTCGCCCAGGGTTTCGGGGTTGCCATCCCAGGGCAGCAGCCGCTCCGGGACGGCGGCCGGCCACTGGGACACCAGTTCGGCCGCCAGGGCCTGCGGATCGCAGGGAGCGTCCGGTTGCACCAGCAGCCAGACGGGCTGACCCACCGGCACCGCCTCCAGCCAGCGCAGGTCGGCGGCCCGCAGGGGTGTCACCAGGTGGAACAGCACCACGTCGGCGGCGGCCAGGCCGTCCGGCCAGCGGCGCTCCGGGCTCACCGCCGGCAGGGCTTCGCCCCAGCGCAGGCTGAGGGCCAGACGGCCGCGCAGGGCCCGCTGCAGCTGGGGCGCCCAGGCGGCATCCGGCGCCACAGAGCCCACCAGGGCCAGGTGCAGGCCGGACCGGGACCCCTCTTCGCGCAGGGCGGACAGGGCTTCGTGGCGTCGTCCCTGGCCCTCGCCGGGCTCCCCTTCCAGCTGCTCGAACTGGAGCAGCAGCGCGTCGCAGCGCCGCAGCCAGGCATCGAAGCTGCCGGGCAGCTTCGGCACCGCCAGCCGGGAGGGTCGCCGGCCCAGCCACCACCAGCCGGCGGCAACCCCCGCCAATCCCATCAGGCCCCAGCCTTCCCCGGGCAGCGACCGCAGGATCAGCTCGCCGCCCAGCACTCCGCCCGCCAGCAGCAGGGCCTGCCGGCCCCAGCCGGCGGACAGCAGGACGCGCGACAGGGAGGACAGGGCGGCTGGGCGCAGGGGGTCCTGGGGCGTCACGGGTGGCTGCCGGCGGCGATGCCTCTCTAGCTCAGAAGTGACGGGGCTCACACCCCCGACCACCTCCCTTAAGCCGTCGCCCCTGCAGACCCTGGCGGGACGCAGCATGATTCGTGATGTCGTCCGGGTCCGCACCGTGCCGTCTTCCGATGCCCGGGCAGGCCTGGCCGCGACAGCGGATGGCCTGTTCCTGCTGGCGGACCACCTGCAGGCGCTGCGCCACGCCCTCAAGGAGCTGGAGGGCTGCGAACACTGGCACGGCGGGCTGCCGGTGCTGCTGCTCGAGCGCTGCTGGCTGCGTCTGAGCCGGGTCTCGGTGGAGCATCTCGCCCAGCGGCTGCCCCCGGACTGCAGCCAGGAGGCCCCCGAGCTGTGCCGTTACCGGGAGCTGGTGGCGGCCGGCCTTTCGGGGTGGGAGGCCGAACGGGCCTGCTGGGAGGATTTCGGCGCCGACGCCTGCCGGGAAGCTCTGCGCAAGTACTGGACCGCCCAGGAACGGGGGACCCAGGGCTGGACCCTGGAGACCTACCTCGACCTTCTCAAGCAGTACCGCCAGCGCTTCGCCCTGGAGAGTCCACGGCCCGTGCCTCTGCTGGTGCTGGCCCGGCGGCAGGGCCCGGCGCGCCTCGGCAGGCATCGGCTGCTGTGGCTGGGGCCTGGGGCGGCCGGCGGCCGGCCGTCGATGCGCGACACTTGCCCCTGATTGCAGGCTGCGGCCATGGGCGACGACACCAACACTCCTCATCCCGTTGGCTCCGGCCGTGGGGACTCCCCCGAGCGCGGCGGCCGTTCAGGGCCGAACCGGGAACCGGGTGGTTTCCGCATCCGACTGAGCGATAACGAGCTGCAGGCGGCCCGCGCCCTGCAGGATGCCTTCGGCCTGCGCTCCACCGTGGCGGTGCTGGGATTCGCCCTGCGCACCCTGGCCGACCAGCTGGAGAAGGGCCAGCTCGAGGCCCTCGTGGCCGAGAACCGCGCCCAGGCGGGCTCCCGTGCCCCCGTCTCCCGCGGAAGTGGTGAGCCCCGCCGCGTCATCGGCGGTGACGGCCAACCCCGCTCCGGCGGCCGTGGCGGCCAGGGCGGCGTCCGCGTCGATCCCTTTGCCCGGCCCAGCAAGCCGCCGCTCCCCGTCGAGGTGAGTGAGCCCGAAGCCCCTGCCGAGGAGCTGGCGGCTGACGCGACGCCGGAGGCCGCCGAGGTGGCTCCGGACGCCGTCATCGAGCCTGCCGACACCGAGGTCGACGCCACCCCCGACGCGTGAGCCAGGCCAGCACCACGCCGGCACGGCCCCGGGTGCTGTCCGGCGTCCAGCCCACCGGCGCCCTGCACCTGGGCAACTGGCTCGGTGCCATCCGCAACTGGGTGGATCTGCAGGACAGCCACGAGACCTTCTTCTGCGTGGTCGACCTGCACGCGATCACGGTCCCCCACGATCCGAAGCGCCTGGCCGAGGACACCCTCACCACCGCCGCCCTCTACCTGGCCTGCGGCATCGACCCGCAGCGGGCCACGGTGTTCGTCCAGAGCCAGGTGAGCGCCCACAGCGAACTTTGCTGGCTGCTCAACGGCGTCACGCCGCTCAACTGGCTGGAGCGCATGATCCAGTTCAAGGAGAAGGCGCTCAAGCAGGGCGACAACGTCTCCGTCGGGCTGCTGGACTACCCGGTGCTGATGGCCGCGGACATCCTTCTTTATGACGCCGATCGGGTGCCGGTGGGGGAGGACCAGAAGCAGCACCTCGAACTGGCCCGCGACATCGCTCAGCAGCGCATCAACGCCCGCTATGCGCCCGATCCGGAGCACCCCGTCCTCAAGGTGCCCGAGCCCCTGATCCTGAAGGAGGGGGCGCGGGTGATGAGCCTCACCGACGGCAGCGCCAAGATGAGCAAGAGCGATCCCAATGAGGGTTCCCGCATCACCTTGCTGGACCCCCCAGAGCTGATCCTCCGCAAGATCAAGCGGGCCAAGACCGATCCGGTCATGGGGCTGGAGTTCGGTAACCCGGAGCGGCCGGAGGCCGACAACCTGCTCGGCCTTTATGCCCTGCTCTCCGGCGTGGGCCGCGAGCGGGCGGCGGCGGAGTGCGCCTCGATGGGCTGGGGTGGCTTCAAGCCCCTGCTGGCGGAGGCCACGGTGGAAGCCCTCCGGCCCGTGCAGCAGCGTTACGCCGAGCTGCGCAGTGATCCGGCCAGCCTGGAGGCCGTCCTGCGGGACGGAAGGGAGCGGGCTGCGGCCGTGGCCGGAGCCACGCTGCAGCGGGTCCGCAGCGCCCTGGGATTTCTGACCTTGAACTGAAGCGAGCTGCCGCCTTCTCGGCAAGGTGCAGCCAGAATGTGTAAATCCTTCGTTATGTATTGATCACGACAGCTGATCGTTCGTCGTGGATGTAGCGCTTGTTACGGGACGCCAGGCCGCTGGGGCTTGACGGCTGGGAACTCGCGGGCATCTCCCTGCCCTGACTGAATTTTTCCTGAGAGCCTCTCTCTCGGATCCGCCGTCCAAGCACGTTGGGCCTTGTTTTGTCCAGTACGGGCGCAGGGGTCTCGCCTTCGGGGGCTGGGCCTGACCAAGGTCAGGGTCCCCTGACGACTGCTTGCCCTTGCGTCGCCCTTTCCCATCACCACCGAAGCCGCATCAGCACGGCCCGCTTGCCCTTGTGCTGCTGATGCTCCTGCCGATGGTGCAACGGCCGGTCGCACCGCTGCCCCCAGCGGCCCCTGTGGTGGCCATGCCCACAGCCCAGCCGGCGGGAGCGGTGGCGGTGACCGGACGGCGAACGGGTGGCGGCCCCTACGGCATCACCCCCGAGCGGCGGGCCCTGCTCAACACGATCCGCTTCGCCGAAGGCACCTGGATCGGAGGCAGCCAGTTGGGTTACCAGGTGCTCTACGGCGGTGATCGCTTCGACGATCTCAGTCGCCATCCGGACATCGTCGTGCGGCGCCGCTACGCCAGCGCCGCCGCCGGGGCCTATCAGTTCCTCCCCACCACCTGGGATCAGGCCGCCGAGGAGCTCCAGCTCCGGGATTTCCGTCCCGCCAGCCAGGATCAGGCGGCCCTGCATCTGATCCATGATCGGGGAGCGCTGCAGCGCTTCGATCGCCAAGGCCT
>NZ_JAGQBG010000083.1 GCF_024345515.1 Cyanobium sp. N5-Cardenillas | reverse complement strand
CCTGATCCCCCTCGGCCTGCTGATGGGGATGGGCAAGGACGCCCCCGATCCCGACAGCGAGCTGCTGCCCAAGGGCATCACCGTCTACAACAAAACCGGCGACATCGGCATCGCCTACGCCGATGCCGCCCTGATCCAGCTGCCGGATGGCCAGCGTGCCGTGGCGGCCTTCATGGTGAAGGGACCGTTCAACGATCCTCGCTCGGCCGAACTGATCCGGGCGATGGCCGGCGCCGTCGCCAAGACCCTCGTCAAGAGCCAGTGAGAGCCGTCCTCCCCGCCCTGCTGTTGCCGTGGCTGACCGCCCTGGTCAGTCCCCTGCTGGCCCAACCGCAGCCGTCCGCAGCTCCGAAGCCCGCCCCAGCGCCACCGGTGCTGCGACCGGGCACGGTGGCGCCCCTGCCCGGCCGGCTGGATGCGGTGCCGATGCTGAACGACAACAACCCCGAGGTGATCAAGGGGCCCGGCATCCTGCTCTCCACGTTCGATGGCCAGCGGGGCTACGACGGCCGGCCCCTGGGCGTGCCGGCGGCGCACCTGAACGCCGCCCTCAGCGGCCCCTTCGAGCTGTTCAGCCATCACATCTACGCCGGCACCCCCGAAAGCCTCGACTCCACCCTCTGGCTGGCGGTGGTGGCGGCCCCGCGGGGCAGCGGCCCGGTGAAGCTGCGGACCGTGGCCGGCTCCACCGCCCTGTCCCAGTCGGTGGACCCCGACCAGCCCTCGGCCCCCTTCCTGCCCCTGCCGGCGTTGATGGAGCAGGGCAGCACGCCGATCTGGGCCGGCCCCGGCAGCCGGGTGGCCACCGAGCTGCTGGCCCGGCAGCGCAGCCCCCTGGTGCCGGAGGGCTGGACGCTGCCAGCGGGGCGGCTCAGCACCCTGATGGTGCTGCCGCTGCCGGTGCGCGGCCTCGATCCGCTGCTCAACGGCCTCAATCTGCAGCTGCGCCTCCACAGCGACGCTCCGGTGGATGTGGCCACCCTGGCCGCCTTCGGCCCCGTGGATCGCCCGCCGGATCCAGCCGTCTGGCAGCGCCTGCTGCAGGGCGGCCTCAGCCCGAAGGAGCACAGCCCCAGCCCCCGGGGGGCCAGCGGTCCGATGATCTATTCCCGCGTCAGCGGGGTGCAGGAGGGCAGCGCCTGGGTGGGGCGGATCACCGATCCGGGCCGGCCGACCCTGTCGGTGAGCCGGGCACCGATCTCCTGGCCGATCGCGTCCCTGGAGCGGGGCACCCTGGGCACCGGCCAGGTGCAGACGGCCCCCCTGCGCTCCCTCTATCCCGGCACCGCCTGGGCAGCCCACGGCAACTACGGCGTCACCTACGACCTCAGCCTGCCGCTGCGCAACGACACGACCAAGCCATCGAAGCTCGCTCTGGCCCTTGAATCGCCGATCAAGACCGACCAGCCCCTGGGAGGCTTGCGCTTCAACGCCACGCCGGCGCGGGCGGTGATGTTCCGGGGCACCGTGGAGGTCAGCGGCCTCGACAACGACGCCGGCGGTCCCGGTGGACGGCGCCGCTTCCACCTGGTGCTGCGGGCCGGCCAGGAGGGGCCCACCCTGGGCACGGTCAGCCTGCGACCCGGCCAGGAGCGGCAACTGCGGGTGCGGCTGATCTACCCAGCGGACGCCACCCCGCCCCAGGTGCTGTCGCTGATTCCGGTGACGACGCCGGTGGCCCCAGGGGCGGCTGTGAAACAATCCGGGGCTCCGCCCGCAAGCCGTCCGTGACGCCAACCAGGAAGCGCAGGGTCTTCCCCTTCACCGCCATCGTGGGTCAGGAGGAGATGAAGCTGGCGCTGCTGCTCAACGTGATCGATCCCCGCATCGGCGGGGTGATGATCATGGGCGACCGGGGCACGGGCAAATCGACCACCATCCGGGCCCTGGCCGATCTGCTCCCGGCGATCGACGTGGTGGCCGGCGACCCCTACAACAGCTCCCCGAGCGACCCCGACCTGCAGAGCAGCGAGGTGCGCCAGCGGGCCGAGCGGGGCGAACAGCTGCCGGTGGAGGCCCGCCAGGTGCCGATGGTCGACCTGCCGCTGGGGGCCACCGAAGACCGCCTCTGCGGCACCATCGACATCGAGAAGGCCCTCAGCGAGGGCGTGCGCGCCTTCGAGCCGGGGCTGCTGGCCAAGGCCAACCGCGGCCTCCTGTACGTGGATGAGGTGAACCTGCTCGACGACCACCTGGTGGACGTGCTGCTGGATTCGGCCGCCTCGGGCTGGAACACGGTGGAACGGGAGGGGGTGAGCGTGCGCCACCCGGCCCGCTTCGTGCTGATCGGCTCCGGCAACCCGGAGGAGGGCGAGCTGCGGCCCCAGCTGCTCGATCGCTTCGGCATGAGCGTGGAGGTGCGCACCGTGCGCGATCCCGAGCTGCGGGTGCAGGTGGTGGACCAGCGCACCAGCTTCGATGCCGACCCCGACAGCTTCAGCGACCGGCTGCAGAGCACCCAGGAGGCCCTGCAGGCCCGTGTGGTGGAAGCCCAGGAGCGGCTGCCCCAGGTGCGCATCGACGACGACCTGCGCGTTCGCATCTCGGCGGTCTGCGGCGAACTGGATGTGGACGGCCTGCGGGGTGACATTGTCACCAACCGGGCGGCCCGGGCCCTGGCGGCCTTCGAGGGCCACCTGGAGGTGAGCGACGACGACGTGGCCCGCGTCGTGGCCTGCTGCCTGCGCCACCGCCTGCGCAAGGACCCCCTCGAGCAGATCGACTCCGGGGATCGGGTGGTGAAGATGTTCTGCAAGGTGTTCGACCACGCCGGCAGTGACCCCGCCGCCTTCCAGCTGGCCCTGGCGGGGTGAGGAACGCGGTGTGAGGATTCTTGGCATCGACCCCGGCCTGGCGCGCGTCGGCTACGGGGTGATCGATGTGGAGGGTCGCTCCGCCGGCGGCGGCGGCCACCAGCGCCTGCTCGACTGCGGCATGATCCGCACCGAACCCGGCCGCAGCGACGGCGACCGCATGGTGGAGATCGCCCGCGATCTGCGGGTGATCGTGCGCCGCTGGCGGCCCGAGCTGGCGGCGGTGGAGAAGTTTTTCTTCTACCGCTCCAGCACCACCATCTCCGTGGTCCAGGCCCGGGGGGTGGTGATGATGACCCTGGCCCGCTTCGCCATCCCGGTGGTGGAGTACCCGCCGATGCAGATCAAACTGGCCCTGGCGGGTTCGGGCCACGCCGAGAAGGACGAGGTGCTGGCGGCAGTGATGCGGGAGCTGGCGTTGGAGCACCCACCCCGACCCGACGATGCCGCCGACGCCCTGGCGGTGGCGTTGACCGGCTGGTTTCAGCGGTGAGCTCGCCCGCCGGCGAAGGGACCTCCAAGGAGGAGCTGCGGCGCCTGTTCCGCCGCCGCCGGCGGCAGTGCATCGCCACCGCCGCCCCGGGGATCCTGGCGACGGCGCAACGGCACCTGGGCGCCCTGCTGGCTGGGCGTGGCGGAGACCTCGGGCTCTACTGGCCCCTGGGCAGCGAGCCCGACCTGCGCCCCCTGGCCCAGCCCTGGGGCGGCTGGCTGGCCCTGCCGGCGGTGGCGGGCGACGGGCTTGTGTACCGGGGCTGGGCTCCGGGCGATCCCCTCGCCGACGACGCCTGCGGCATTCCCGCTCCGCTCGGGCCGCACCGGCCGCCGGAGGCCATGGCCCTGCTGCTGGTGCCCGCCCTGGCGGTGGCCCCCTGCGGCCTGAGGCTGGGATCGGGCGGTGGCTGGTACGACCGGCTGCGGGCCGATCCCCAGTGGGCGGCGGTGCCGGCCCTGGCGGTGCTCCCCGCCGTCTGCACGGCGGCACGTCTGCCCCGCGATCCCTGGGACATCCCCTTCGACGGCTGGATCGATGAACGGGACTGTCACCTCACCGAGGCGGGGCGCCGGAAGATTGCAAGCTCGTAACGATGGCGCCGCCATCGGGCCAATCCTCCGTTGGTTTGCCAGGATCGGCGCAGTGCATCCGTGCCGTCCTTGGATTCGATCCTCTCGTCGCTCCAGAACCGTCCCCTGACGGCCGCCGAGCGGGTGATGACCTCCGAATTTCAGACCCGTGGCGCCTCCAGCGACGCCCTCTCGATGATGGTCAGCTCGGTCGCCAGGATGGTCCAGGCGGGCAAAAGCAGCGATAGTCGCTGGAAGTCCAACTGAGTTGCGGATGAAGCCCCTCCTTGTTTCTGGGCTGATCGGCCTGGCCTCCCTGGTGCTGGCCCCCTCCCAGGCACGAGCCCACGCCATCGAGAGCAGCCTGGAGCGGCTCACCAGCCTGAGCAACTCCCTCCGCCTCGAGAGTCAGTTCTCCAGCGGCCAGCCGGCCAGCGATGCCGCCGTGCGCCTCGTGCCCCCTGACGGGGGTACGCCGATCGAACTGGGGCGCACCGACGCCACCGGCAGCATCGTCTTCACCCTGCCGCCCCAGGCCAGCCGCCAGTGGGAGGTGCAGGTGGATGCGGGCCCCGGCCATCGGGACTACCTCGAGCTGCCCGAGCCCGCGGCGACCCCTTCGAAGCCCGCACGGGTGAGCCGCTCCCATTCCTACCCTCAAGCGGAGGGTTGGGCCCTGGTGCCCCCCCTCGGCGTGCTCGCCGTGGCCGGACTGGCCGGGATGCTGAGGCCGCGCCGTCCGTCCTGAGTCCCTTCCTTGTCGTCCATGGCCACCGGCAGTCCCGCCCTCGATCGGATCGTGGAACGCCTGGCAAGCACCAGCGACCCGCGCCGCCGTTACGAGTACGTGCTGTGGCTGGCCAAGAAGCTGGAGCCCTTCCCGGACGACCTGCGCCTGGATGCCTTCAAGGTGAAAGGGTGCGTCTCCCAGGTGTATGTGGTGGGGCAGCTGGAGGAGGGAAAGCTCCACTGGCGCGGTGATTCCGATGCCCAGATCACCAAGGGGTTGCTGGCGCTGCTGATCGAGGGGCTGGAAGGGATGACCCCGCAGCAGGCCACCGCGCTGGATCCCGCCTTCATCGCCGCGACGGGCCTGCAGGCGAGCCTGACGCCTTCGCGGGCCAACGGTTTTCTCAACATCCTGCGCACCATGCAGGCCCAGGCCAGGCAGCTGCAGGCCGATTGATTTCTAGGATGGTGGTTTGTGGGGTTGCAGCCCATGACCATCGGCATCGGCTTGCTCGGGCTGGGCACGGTGGGGAGCGGCGTGGCGGCGATCCTGGCCAGTCCCCAGGGCCGGCATCCGCTGGTCGGCGAGCTGGTGCTCGAGAGGGTGGCGGTGCGCGACCTCCAGCGCCCCCGCCCGCTGACCCTGCCGCCGGAGCGCCTCACCACAAACCCTGAGGCGGTCATCGACGATCCGAGGGTGGACATCGTCGTGGAGGTGATGGGGGGCCTGGAGCCGGCCCGCAGCCTGTTCCTGCGCGCCATCGCCGCCGGCAAGCCCGTGGTCACGGCCAACAAGGCGGTGATCGCCCGCTACGGCCAGGAGATCGCCGCCGCCGCCGCCAGCCAGGGCGTCTACGTGCTGATCGAAGCCGCCGTGGGCGGCGGCATCCCGATCATCGAGCCGATCAAGCAGTCCCTGGGCGGCAACCGGATCCAGCGGGTCAGCGGCATCATCAACGGCACCACCAACTACATCCTCAGCCGCATGGCCGATGAGGGGGCGGCCTACGCCGAGGTGCTGGCCGACGCCCAGCGGCTGGGCTACGCCGAGGCCGATCCCGCCGCCGATGTGCAGGGGGGTGACGCGGCCGACAAGATCGCCATCCTGGCGGGGCTGGCCTACGGCGGGCCGGTGGAGCGCGGCGGCATCGCCACCGAAGGCATCGATCGGCTCGATTCCCGTGACGTGGCCTATGCCGCCCAGCTCGGCTTTGTCGTGAAGCTGCTGGCGGTGGCCGAACGGGTGCCGGACGACGGCCCGGCCGGGCCGCCGGATGGGGTGGCCCTGGACGTTCGCGTCCATCCCACCCTGCTGCCGAAGCACCACCCCCTGGCGGGGGTTCATGGGGTCAACAACGCGATCCTGGTGGAAGGGGATCCGGTGGGGCAGGTGATGTTCTTCGGCCCAGGCGCCGGGGCTGGTCCCACCGCCTCAGCGGTGGTGGCCGACATCCTCAACATCGCTGGCATCCGCCAGGTGGGCGGCCCCCAGGCCGGCCTCGATCCCCTGCTGGCCGCCAGCAGCTGGCGCCACTGCACCCTGGTCGACGGCTCCCTGAGCCGCCACCGCAACTACGTGCGGCTCAGCACCCGCGACGAGGCCGGCGTGATCGGCCGCATCGGCACCTGCTTCGGAGCGGCCGAGGTGTCGATCCAGTCGATTGTGCAGCTCGACGCCAGGGAAGGGGAGGCGGAGATCGTCGTCATCACCCACGAGGTGCGCGAAGACCGGTTCCGCGAAGCCCTGGCCGCAATCGAGGCGCTGGAGGGTGTGGAGCGGGTGGCCGCCTGCCTGCGGACCCTCTGAGCCGGTCCTGAACCGTCCCGCCGTTCAGCGCCCCTGGCGGAGGCGTTGCCTCACGTGGCGGCTGAAGCGGAAGGCGACGGCCACACCGGCCAGGGGCAGGGGGCCGGGCACCGAGGCTGGATCGGGGCCCTCAGCGATGGGCCCCTCGCCGGGACCATCGGGAAGGTCGCCGGGCAGCTGGTCGGTGGGGGCTCCTGGGGGGAGCTCCGTACCCGGGAGCAGCGGGGCGGTTTCGAACACGTCCCCAACCTGCCGCTGGCCGGGATTCTCGCCGGCGGGCTCGGCGGCAATGGCAAGCTCCAGGGCGTCAGAGGTGGATGCGTCCTGCTCCGAGGAGCCGACTGACACGATCCGGAAGGGAACGAAGCCTCCGGTGGCCCCGTTGAAGACGTTGTCGAACAGGGTGCCCGCCTGCCAGGTGAGCCGCGCCCCAGGGGTGGAGGCGGTACCGGGCCAGAGGAACGAGAGGGGGCTGCTCAACCGGAACAGGCTGCCGCCTGTGGCGATGCCGGAACGGGCCAGGAAGACGCCGGAGGGCACTACAAAGCCATCGACGCTCACCTCGTAAGGGGCAACGCTGTACTGGAAGGGAGGCACCACCAGGCCCGTGACGGGGTTGGCCAGGCCGATCCCGCCGGACCCGACGAGGTACTCAGGTGAGGCGCCGAATCCTGGAGTCAGGAGCTCGCGCAGCTCCTCCAGGGCTCCCAGGCTTTCGTTGGGAAGGCTGCCCACGGCGGGGGCGGCGGTGCTGGCGACCAGGCAGGTGAGCAGCAGCAGCGGGGGGTAAAGGTGGACGGAGGGGCGGAAACGACCCAGAGGAAGGGCACCGAGGGTAAAGGGGCGCACCATGGAGACCTAAACAAGTCTCACCAATCTATCAGGCAGCACTCAGGAAGCTCGCCATCCTCCTTAAGTGGCACTGGGAGGGTGGTCGTGGGGGCTCTGGCGCAACGCCGCTGACGTCGCCGGTCAGCCCCCCTAAGGTCTGGGCCGCCGGCCTGCCCTGTTCCACCTCCGCGAACCGACCACGGATGCCTGACTATTCCGCCAGTCGCGAGGACCACATCGCCAGCTTCGGCCGCCTGTTCGCCTGGAGCGGAGGCGGGCTGCTGCTGGTGTTTCTGGCCTTCGTTCTGGTCGATTCCCTGCCCCTGCAACTGCTGAATCCCGCCTGGCAGCTGCGGTTCACCAACCGCATGATCAACACCTCCCTGCTGGCGCTGGTGGGATTTCTGCTGCTGCACCTGGGGCTCTACATCGAACCGGCCAACGGCTTCCTGCGGGCCCAGCTGGCCATAGCCCGTCAATGGGCGATCGTCGTGGTGGTCGCCTTCCTGCTGCTGGTGCCCCTGCAGGGTTTCGCCACCTGGCGGGTCCTCTCCCAGGCGCAGGGCACCCAGGCGATGCAGCGCACCATGCTCGGCGAGCGGGTGACGGTGATCCGCCAGGCCATCGAAGCGGCCACCAGCCCCCAGGACCTGCAGACCCGGTTCTCCCGACTCCAGGGCCCCCGCCCCCAGCTGCCTGCGGCGGCCCTCAGCCTCCCCCTCGGCGAGCTGAAACGCAGCCTGCTCGATGAACTCCAGCGGACCGAGACCCGCGCTACCGGCCGGATCGGCGGCCCCGCCCCCACCGACGTCTGGGCCCTCGGCCAGGGGGTGGCCAGGGTCAGCATCGCCGCGCTGGGTTTTGCCGTGGCCTTTGCCGCCGGTGCCCAGCGGCCGGGGGCCTCGCTCACCCTGCTCCAGCAGCTGGGCAGGCGGCTGGAGATCCTGCTCGGGCGACGCCCGAAGTCGAACCGACGCGCCCCCTGACCACCGCCACCGAGCCCAGCGCAGGCAGGCCGCTTGAATGGGCCCCACCGGATCGCAGGGTCTTGCCGACGTCCAGGGGGAGAACAGGCCAAACAGCGTTCGCCATGGCGGCGAGCCTCACCACCCTGCTGCTGGCTCTGCCGCTGCTGGCGGGTTGTCAGCCGAGGCGGACCAGCCCGTCCCTGATCGTGGCCACCAAGAGCCGCATCGACTCCCTCGATCCGGTGCAGGCCTCCCGCATCGGTGTCATGCAGGTGCTCAGCGGCCTCGGCGACCCCCTTTACGCAATCGACAGCAACGGCCGGCTCGAGCCGCGGCTGGCCACCGCCCTGCCGGTGCTGAGCGGCGATGGGCTGCGGGCCCGGATCCCCCTGCGCCGGGGGGTGCTCTTCCACGACGGCACCCGCTTCGATGCCGACGCCATGGCGTTCTCCCTGCGCCGCTTCATGGCGATCGGCACCCTCGGCTACCAGCTGGGCGAACGGGTCGAAAGCGTGCGGGTCACCGCCCCCTACGAAATCGAGCTGGTGCTGAAGCGCCCCTTCAGCCCGCTGCCGCGGCTGCTCAGCGCCATCTTCCTGACCCCGGTGTCCCCCACCGCCTACCGGCGGCACCGCGACAAGCCCCTCAACGACCGCTTCGTGGGTACCGGCCCCTACGCCCTGGCCTTCTTCGGCGGCCAGCAGCAGCGGCTGACCCCCTGGCCCCGCTACTGGGGCAGGCGGCCGGCCAACGCGGGCATCGACCTGGTGACCCTGAGCAACTCCACGGCCCTGTTCGGGGCCCTGCGCAGCGGCGAGGTCGACCTGCTGCTCAACAGCGGTCTGGAGATCGACCATCAGCAGGCCCTGCACCGGGACGCCGCCGCCGGTCGCCTGCGCGAAGCCATCGGTCCATCCCAGGAGATTGCCCTGGTGTCGCTGCTGAGCGACCAGCCGCCACTGAACCGCACGGTCCTGCGTCAGGCCGTGGCCCGCAGCCTGGATCGGGCCACCATCGTCCGGCGGGTGACCCTGGGGCTGCGCTCCCCCCAGCGCCAGCTCATTCCCCCGGACCTGCCGGGCTCCGATCCCAGCGCCTGGCCGGCCTACGACCCCGCCCAAGCCCGCGTCCTCTACCGCCAGGCGGGCTATTGCCAGGGGAAGGTGCTCACCCTGCCGCTCACCTACCGCTCCGACATCCCCACCGACCGTCTGTTTGCCCTCACCTGGCAGGCCCAGCTGCGCCGCGACCTGGGCGATTGCGTGACCCTGGAGGTGACCGGCATGGAGGCCACCACCGCCTACTCCCAGCTCGACAAGGGCGCCCTGACGATGCTCTTCTACGACTGGATCGGTGACTATCCCGATGCAGAGAACTTCCTGATGCCGCTGCTGTCCTGCAGCAAGGCCGAGGGGAACCGTTGCCTCAAGGGCAACAGCGTCCTGGGCGGCAGCTTCTGGACGGCGCCGGGGCTGGAGGCGGAGCTGCTGCGCAGCAGCCAGCTGGACGGCCCCGAGCGGGTCGCCCTGCTGGTGGCCATCCAACGCCGCGTCGCCGCCGCCAGCCCCTACCTGCCGGTGTGGCTCAGCGCCCCGGCGGCCTGGGGCGGTCTGGGTGTCAGCCAGCCCCGCTTCGACGGATCCGGCCGGGTGCGGCTGGGCGAACTGCGCCGTCTGAGCGCCGCCGACGGAGCCCGGTTGCCATGAGCCGCCGTTCCGACCTGGCGCGCTACCTCGCCTCCCGGCTGGCCCTGGCGCCGTTGATGCTCTGGCTGATCGCTTCGCTGGTGTTCCTGCTGCTGCGGGTGGCCCCCGGCGATCCGATCGATGCCCTGCTGGGCACCCGCGCCCCGGAGGCGGCCCGCGCCGCCCTGCGGACCCAGCTCGGCCTGGATCGCCCCCTGGCCGAGCAGTACGGCCGCTTCCTGGGCCACCTGCTGCGGGGCGATCTGGGCCAGTCGCTCACCAACGGCGAACCGGTGACCCGCCTGATCCAGGACAGCCTGCCGGCCAGCCTGGAGCTGGGGGTGGTGGCGCTGCTGCTGGCCGCCATCGTGGGTCTGGCGGTGGGCTTCAGCGGCATCGCCCGCCCCGAGGGGCGCCTCGATCTGGCCGGCCGGCTCTACGGCATCGGCACCTACGCCCTGCCCCCCTTCTGGGCTGCGATGGTGGTGCAGTTGGTGTTCGCCGTCTGGCTGGGCTGGCTGCCGGTGGGGGGACGCTTCCCCGCCACCCTGATGCCGCCGCAGGGCACGGGCTTCTACCTGCTCGACAGCCTCAGGGCCGGCAACTGGCAACAGCTTGGCGGCAGCCTGCGCCACCTGGTGCTGCCGGGGGCCACCCTGGGCCTGCTGCTCAGCGGCATCTTCACCAATGCCCTGCGGCTCAACCTGCGCCGTGCCCTCGGCTCCGACTACGTGGAGGCCGCCCGCAGCCGCGGCCTGAGTGAACGGCGCGTGGTGCTGCACCATGCCCTGCCCAACGCCCTGCTGCCCGTACTCACGATCACCGGCATCACGGTGGCCTCCCTGATCGGCGGCGCCCTGCTGATCGAGGTCACCTTCTCCTGGCCCGGCATCGCCTTCCGCCTGCAGGAAGCGATCGCCCAGCGCGATTACCCCCTGGTGCAGGGCATCGTGGTGGTGGTTGCGGCCCTGGTGGTGCTGGTGTCGGTGCTTGTCGACCTGGTGGTGGCCCTGCTGGATCCACGCATCCGCTTCTGAGTTCAGGGCTGGGGCTGGGGCCCCGGATCAGGGATTCAGGCCGGCCTTCCAGCGCCGGGCGGCGGCGGCATCGAGCACGTCGAGGGTGACCCCCTGGTGCACCCGCCGCTGGGCGGGCAGCAGCAGGGGCTGCTCCAGGGTGTGGAGGTACTCGATGGTGAGGCGCAGCAGCGCCGATTGCACCCTGGCCGGATCCACCCCCACCAGCTCGGCATCGAGCCGGAACAGCACCTCATCGGTGGGCATCAGCCGCACGGGGGAGAAGTGGCTGCCGCCCTCCACCATCACCAGGCGACTGCGGGGATCCCGCCCCTGGAGAAACAGGCGCAGCTGCTCCTCCAGGGGGGGAGTCACCAGATCGAGACTGCCCCCCACCATCAGCACCGGCACCCCGAGCGAGGCCAGACCCCGACGGGGCCAGAGCAGGCTGCCGAAGCCGTTGAGCAGCACCAGCCCCCGCAGGTCGGCGGGGGGGGCGGAGCGTTCCGGCAGCTGGGTGCTGGGAAGCTGGCACTGCAGCAGACGGGAGGGGTTGGCGATCGGCAGCCGATCGAGGGCCTTGCGGCAGCGCTCCCCCAGGCCGGGCTCCGGCACCACCCCGGCCGCCAGCAGGGCGGAGAGGCCCCCCATCGAATGGCCGAGCAGCACCACGCCCTTGCCCTGCACCGGCAGTTCACCCCGGCGCTGGGCCGCCAGCACCGCATTGATGTCGGCCAGCCGGACGGCCAGGGTCTCGGCTCCCGGTGGGGGCCGCTGGCCGTCGAGGGCGGCCTTGAGGGCGGGGCCATCGCTGCCGGGGTGCTGCACCACCACCACCGGCCAGCCCCGTTCGGCCAGCTCACCGGCCAGCCAGCCAAACTGGTCGGCGTTGCCCCCCAGCCCGGGCATCATCAGCAGCCAGGGCCGGTCCGGTGACACGCTTCCCCTCTGACCCGCCGGGGCCTGCGCCGACCAGATCTCCAGGGGCAGGGGCAGGGGGCGGTGCGCCACCACCAACCCCTGCCGGCGGGCCCTCAGGGAGGTGCGTTCTCCGAAGGCGAAGGGGACGGTGCGGCGCTCCGGCAGC
>NZ_JAGQBG010000082.1 GCF_024345515.1 Cyanobium sp. N5-Cardenillas | reverse complement strand
CCAGTACCAGGCGATCGATAACTTCTATACCACCACGATCTACGAAAAGGGCTCGGAGGTGATCCGGGTGCTGCACACCCTGCTGGGGGAAGAAACGTTCCAGCGGGGCATGGCGCTGTACGTGGAGCGCCACGACGGCACCGCCGCCACCTGCGAGAACTTCGTCCAGGCCATGCAGGACGCGGCCGGGGAGCTGGACGACAACTGCCGCCTGCCGCCCTTTGATTTCGTTCAGTTCCGCCGCTGGTACCACCAGGCGGGCACGCCGGTGCTGCACCTGCGACGCCGCTGGCACAAGGCGGCGGGGATCCTGGAGCTGTTCGTGCGCCAGTCGACCCCACCCACCCCCGGCCAGCCCCACAAGCAGCCCCTGGTGATCCCGCTGGCGGTGGGACTGGTGAGCCAGGGGGGCCAGCCCGTGCCGATGCGACTGGTGGCCGAAGACCCCGACCACGCCGCCGCCCCGCTGCTGCCGCGGCGCTGGGGGGCGGGCACACGGCTGCTGCTGATCGACCAGGAGGAGCAGGTGTTCCGCTTCGAGGGGCTGCCGGCCCAGGCGCCGCCGCCGGCCCTCTCCCTGCTGCGCCAGTTCTCGGCGCCGGTGAAGGTGGAGCTGGGGCGTCCCTCCAGCGAGCTGGTGCACCTGCTGGCGACCGACAGCGACCCCTTCGCCCGCTGGGACGCGGGCCAGCTGCTGCTGCGCCGGGCGGTGCTGCGTCGGGCGGCCGGCCGGGTGGATGGGGGCCTGGAGGACGCCCTGATCGCCGCCTTCGAGCGGATCCTGGCCGACCCCTCCCTCTCGGAGGCCAGCCGCAGTGTGCTGCTGGCCCTGCCGGGTCTGGCCGAGCTGGAGGACGCCGCACCACACCCCGATCCGCCGGCCCTGTTCGCCGCCCTGCAGGCCCTGCGCCGGTGCTTCGGGGACGCCCTGGCCGAGCCGCTGCAGCGGGCCCTGGAGCGGGTCAGCGACCAGTGGTCTTTGGCATGGCCGGAGGGGGTGGGCGACCGGATGCTGACGGCCTCGATCTGGAGCTGGCGGGTGGCCGCCGGCGACAACGCTGTGATCGCCGCGGCGCGGGCGGCGGTGGACGGCCCCTCGATGACCCTGGCCCGGGCGGGCCTGCGGGCGCTGCAGGATCACCCGATCGCCGCCCGCCAGGAGGCGGTGGAGGCCTTCTATGCCCGCTGGGAGCAGAAGCCGGTGATCCTCGATGCCTGGTTCGCCCTGGAGGCCTCAGCCCCCTTCGCCGATGGCCTGGCGCGGGTGCAGCGGCTGCTCGACCATCCGCGCTTCGATCCGGCGGCCCCCAACGCGGTGCGGGCGGTGCTGGGGGGACTGGCGGGCAATCCGCCGGTGTTCCATGCCGCCGACGGCAGCGGCTACCGCTTCATGGCCGACCAGATCGCCGCCCTGGATCAGCGCAATCCGATCACGGCCTCGCGCCTGGCCAAGGTGTTCAGCCGCTGGCAGAGCTACGGCCACGGGCGCCGGGAGCGGATGCGGCAGGCCCTCGACCAGCTGGCGGCCTCCGAACTCTCCACCAACACCCGCGAGGTGGTAGGGCAGTGCCTCGGCGCGGCTGCCCAGGACGCCTAGCGGCTGCCGAACACCTCCTTGTTGAGGCGACGGAAAGCGGCCTGGCGGGCGGCGGCCCCCTCCGGCCCGGCGTACTGGCCCCAGAGACCCTCCCAGTAGAAGAAGATCACGCCGTGGCCGCGGGCGGCGGAGAGGCGCACCTTCTGCTCCAGGGTGGCCATGTCGGGGGTGCGGCCACCGAAACCGGAGAGGATGCCGATCTCCACGGGCATGCCCCAGCGACGGGCCTTGACCAGGGCCGGCTGATCGAGATCGCGCTCGAAGCCCTTCACCGAATAGGCGTAGTTCTGCACGATCAGGTCGTCGACCAGCTCTCCCAGGGCCCAGAGTTCCCAGTCCTGCAGCCAGTGGTTGTAGGCGAAGCGGAACGGGCCCGGCGAGAGGCTGATCACGGTGCGGCGCGGACCGCCCACCTCCTGCATGGTGCCCCGCAGTTCCCGCAGCAGGGCCGTTAGCTGCTGGCGGCGCCACTTCATCCAGTAGCGGTCGTTGAAGTTGGCAGGCGGCTCCCGCCCGGTGTCCGCCAGGTAGAGGGCACGGGTGTAGGCGTCGTAGCCCAGTTCCACCGGCCAGGCGAAGTGGTCGTCGAGCTGAATGCCGTCCACACCGCAGCGCTGGACGATCTCCTTGATCAGACCGATGAAGCGGGCCCGCACCCCCGGATGGGCCGGATTCAGCCACACCCGCAGGTCCTTGAGCGGGGAGGTCTTGAGGTTGGCGCCGTGCATGGCATAGAGGGCACTGCCGTCGGCGCGGCGCAGCACCCACTCCGGGTTCCGCTGCACGACCTCGGCATCGCCCGGCTCCATCAGGCCGTACTCGAACCAGGGGATCACCTGCATGCCGCGGCGATGGGCCGCCTTGGTGAAGCGGCAGATGGGGTCGAGGCCGGGGTTGGAGCGGGCCAGGGCCGGCTCCAGCGGCGCCCAGCGGCTGCGGTGGAAGGTGGCCCCCCGGCTCCAGACGTTGGGGTAGAGGGTGTTGAAGCCGGCGGCGTCGAGTTGCGCCACGGCGGTCTCGATGCGGGCGGCGTCGTAGTAAAGGGGGCTGGGGCTGTTGGTGAGCCAGACACCGATGCGGCGCTCGAACCCCTTCGGCAGCCGCCCCTCGGCGACGGCGGGGCGGGGGGCCCCCACGGCGAGGGCGAGCAGGGCCGTGACCAGCACGGTGAGCGGCACCGGCAGGTGGCGCTTGAGGTGGGCGAAGCGCGTAAGGGGCACCCGCTGGGCGGGCGGCGGTGGGGCGGTCATGGCGGTGCCCCTCAGCGGAACATCGAGCTGACCGAGCTCTCCTGGTGGATCCGCCAGATCGTTTCCCCCAGCATGTTGGCCACCGAGAGCACCCGCAGCTGGGGGAAGTGCAGGTCGGGGGCCAGGGGGATGCTGTTGGTCACCACCACCTCCTCGAACAGGCCCGGCGTGGAGAGCCGCTCCACGGCGGGGGGGGAAAAGACGGCGTGGGTGGCGCAGGCCAGGACCCGGGCCGCCCCCCGGGCCCGCAGCAGCTGGGCGCCCTGGAAGATGGTGCCGCCGGTGTCGATCATGTCGTCGATCAGGATCGCCGTCTTGCCGACCACATCACCGATCACGGTGAGGCTTTCGGCCACGTTGTGGCCGGAGCGGCGTTTGTCGATGATCGCCAGAGGCGCATCCTTCATCTGCTTGGCGAAGGCCCGGGCCCGGGCCACACCGCCCACGTCGGGGGAGACCACCACCACCTCGCCCAGGTCCCGGGTGGCGAGGTAGTCGACCAGCACCGGTGAGCCGTAGATGTGGTCGCAGGGGATATCGAAGTAGCCCTGGATCTGGGAGGAGTGCAGGTCCATGGCCAGCACCCGCTCGACGCCGGACTTGACCAGGAGGTTGGCCACCAGCTTGGCGGTGATCGATTCCCGCCCGGCCGTCTTGCGGTCGGCGCGGGCGTAGCCATAGTAGGGGATGACCGCCGTGATCTGGCGCGCCGAAGCCCGCCGGCAGGCATCCACCATGATCAGCAGCTCCATCAGGTGATCGTTCACCGGAGCGCAGGTGGGCTGGACCAGGAAGACATCGCAGCCGCGGATCGACTCCTGGATCTGGATGTAGAGCTCGCCGTCGGCAAAACGCTTGATCACCCTCGGGCCGTCAGGCACCCCCAGATAGGCGCCGATCTCCCGGGCCAGATCGGGGTTGGCGTTGCCGCAGAACAACCGCAACCGCCGGGGATCGTGGCTGGTGAGAGGCGGCTGCTCGCTCTGCTCCACCCGTTCAGCGGTCGAGAAAGTGGACAAGGGCGCAGGCGGCGTTGCTTCGCAGCACGATGGTAGAAGCGTGCCGGGCCGGACAGTGCAAACAACCATGTCGGTTTCAGGGTTCGAAGCGGAGCCCAAGGGCGGCCTGCTCCTGGTGGGACTGGGGTTACGGCAGGAGCTGGAGGGCCTGACGGCCGTCGCCGCGCGCCTCGCCGCTGCCGAAGGCGCCAGTCTGCGGCAGCTGGCCAGGGCCAAGGATCCCGATGCCAGCCTGGCGGTCCTGAGGGCCGAAGATTCGGCCCCCTGGCTGGCCGCCCTTCCCCTGGACCCCGGCCTGCCGCTGGCGCGGGGCGGCAGCTGGGCCGAGGCCCTCGGAGCCTGGCGCCAGCCCTGTCTGCTGGTGGTGCGGGGCGATCAGATGGCCACGGGGCTTCCGGCGGCCGGCGGCGCCCTGCTGGAGCGCTGGCGGGTGCCCCTGATGGGCCTGGTGCAGGTGGGCGGCAACTGGCAGCCCCTGAAGCGCCGCCGCGACGGCCTGCCCTGGGTGGGCTGGCTGCCGGAGAGCGGCAAGGAAAACGAGGAGGCCGCGGCCGCGATGGCGGCGCTGCAGCAGGTGCTGCGGGGCCGCTGGCGGGTGCTGAAGGCGGCCTAGCGGCCCACGGCCCTCAGTCGCTGCGTTGCTCCTCGGCCTCACCGCCGGCGCCGCTCGCCCCGGGGGCGCCGGAGTCCATCGTGACGCCGAGCTCGCGGCAGGTGCTGATCGGATCAACGCCCGGTGCCAGGCCGAGGGTCTTGCGCAGGGCATCGATCTGGCCCACCGACTGGAGATCGATCGTGCTGGCCACCTGCTGGCAGGCGATCGTCTGCAGAGCCCGGCCATCGGGGCGGCCGCACCCGGCCAGGAGGCCCAGGGCCGCAAGGCCGGCGAGTGACACAACCCGGGTCATGGGGATGTGGGAAACAACAAGCGCCAACGTAAGGGCGCCGGGCTCACTCCCCCAGGGCCTCGGCCACGGCGCGCTGGAACACCTCCTCCTCGGGGGTCACGCCGGTCCACTGCTCGAAGATCTGCATGGCCAGCTGCACCAGCATCTCGACGCCATCCACCACCGGGCAGCCGCGGTTGCGGGCCGTGGCCAGGAAGGGGGTGATGCGGGGGTTGCTGATCACATCCACCACCAGGCAGGCCGGATCCACCGTGTCCCAGCGGACGGGCACCGGCTCCAGCTCCGGCGCGCAGCCCAGGTGGGTGGCATTCATCATCAGGCTGGTGCCCGCCGGCACCACCACCTCCCCCTGCCACGGCTGCCACACCGCCGGCACGCCGGAGGCGCGGGTGACGGTGTCGGCCACCTCCTGGCCCTGCTCCTGCCGCCGGGTGATCAGGGTGAGGTGGGCTGCGCCGGCCCAGGCCATCTCCACCGCCATCGCCCGGCCGGCACCGCCGGCCCCGAGCATCACCACCCGCCGGCCCGCCAGGGGCGCCAGCTTCTCGATCGCCTTCACCACCCCCTTGCCGTCGTTGTTGTGGCCGATCAGGCGGCCGGCTTCGATGGTGAGGTAGTTGGCGGCACCGATGGCCCGCACGTCGTCATCGACGGCATCGAGCAGGGGCAGCACCGCCACCTTGTAGGGCACGGTGATCGCCATGCCGCGATAGCCCAGGGGCACCAGGGCCCGCACCGCCAGGGCCAGGTCCTGGGCGTTGGCGATGTCGTTCTTCCAGAACTGCCAGCACAGCCCGTAATGGGCATACACCGCATCGAACATCCGATCGATCGGGTTCTCGGCCACCGGATGGCCGAGCATGCCGGTCATCTGCTTCTGGGGAGGGATCACAGCGAGCCGGCGGCAATCCCCAGACTGGCAAGGGTGGGTCACCGGGGCGGAGCTCCGGGCGGAAGCGACACAACCACCCCCACCTCAGATCTTCAGCGTCACCCGACTGAGGAGGGTGCTGGCGCCGGTGGCGATGAACTGCACCCCGATCGCCAGGGTGAACAGGCCCATCACCTTGATCAGCACCGTCATGCCCACATGGCCCAGCAGCCGGGTGAGGCGGGTGGCGAAGGTGAACATCAGGCCGATCAGGATCGCCATCGCCCAGATCGCCGCGAACAGCTGCAGGCGCAGATCCAGGCTGCGGGCCGCCTCGGCGTACACCGTGATCGTCGACATCGTGCCGGCCCCGGTGGTGAGGGGCAGGGAGATCGGCACGATCGCCGAGGAGGTCATCTGCCCCACATCCATGCGGGACACATCGAAGTTCTTCTCGTGGGAATCGCCCGGATCGGTGGCGTTGAGCATGCTCAGGCCGCTGAAGCCCAGCAGCAGCCCCCCGGCGATCTGGAAGGCGCTGACGCTGATGCCGAAGAACTGCAGCACCGCCGTGCCCAGGAAGTAGGCGCCCAGCATGATCAGCAGGCTGGAGAAGGTGGTGATGCGGATCACCCGCCGCACCTGGCTGGAAGGCACCCCCTGGCTCAGGGTGAGAAACGGACCGATGGCGGGGAAGTTGTTGGCCACGGCGAACAACCCCAGCAGGTAGTGCTGGAAGGTGCTCGGCACCAGCAGCTCAGGAGTGATGGCCATGGTGCCCAGTATCGCTATGGGGCCTCCGGCTCCTTCCACAGCGGTGGCGTGGCGCCGGGATCCAGCTGGCGCAGTCCCTTGTGCTTCTCCTCGGCGGGCTTCAGCGGCAGGCTGGCGAACTGCACCGGCTTGCCGCCATCCAGTCCGGCCGCCAGCAGGCTGAGGGTCTCGCTCGGTGAGAGGTTGGTCTCCACCTTGGGCTGCAGCTGGCTCACCAGGAACGGCAGCTTCACCAGCCGCTCCGGCTGCAGCATCCGCTCCCTGAGGCTGGTGGCCACCAGCTGCTGGTTGCTGCGGCGGCCGGTGTCGCCCAGCCACTGGTCGCGGAAGCGCACCAGCTGTTCCACCTTGGCGCCCCCCAGCTGCTGCAGCCCGGCCTCCAGGTCGATGGTCAGCTTCTGGGCTTTATCGGTGTAGCCCATCCGCCGCGGCGGGCTGAGTTCGAGGCCCCCGAGGCCGTTGACCAGATCCCTCAGCGCCCCCCGCGGGAGCACCAGGTAGCGATCGGGGGCGGGGGACTGCAGTCCCACCAGCTCCCGCACCGCATCGGCGGTGAGCGCCACGCCCCCGAGGCGGAAGGCCTCACCCAGCCGCTTCGGGCCCTTCTGCCCTGGCAGGTTCACCGCCACTTCGGTGGGCAGGTTGAGCACCTGCAGGGGCCCCTCGGGATTGATGCGCACCAGCAGCAGGGCATCGGCGTTGGCGGGGCCGGCGGGGGCGGCCTTGTTGATCGGCGCGCCGATCCGCTCGGCGTCGCTGCCGATCACCAGCAGAGTGATGGGCCGCGCCGGCGGGGCGGCCAGGCTGGCCGGGCCCACGTCGGCCGTAGGGGCCAGGGCCCGGTCCGGCATCGGCCAGAGCAGCCCCAGGGTGCCCATCCCCACCACGGCCCCGGCGGCTGTGATCGCGAGGCTCTTGAGCAACCGCCCGGTCAGCAGGGGCCGCTTCGGGGCCGGGGCCGTCGGGGTCGCGCAGCCGGGGGTCCCGCTGGTCGGGGTGTCGGCGGGGCGGCGGGGCTTCCGGCGGGCGGGCATCGGGGCCGAATCGGAGGGTGCTTGGGGGGCACTCTGACGCAGCCGGTGCCCCCCATTGGCCCGGAGACCATCGGAGGTCGGCGGCATGGGAGCGCAACGACGGATAGCTTGAGCGTCAAGCCACCGCGCCCCTCCACCGCTTGTCCACCGTTCCTTCACCGGCGCCGGCCTCCGTGGCGCCGCACGATCGAGCCCGACCCCTGGCCAAGGGCAGCCCCAAGCCGGCCAAGGATCTCTGCAGCGACTGCGGCCTCTGCGACAGCCGCTGGGTGGCCTACGTGCGTCGGGCCTGCGCCTTCCTGGAGCAACGCTTCGAGGCGATGGAGGAACAGGCCCACGGCCGCAGCCGTCGCCTCGACGACGAGGACGAGCTCTACTTCGGTGTGCACCAGCGCATGGTCACCGCCCGCCTGCGCCGGCCGATCGAGGGGGCCCAGTGGACGGGCATCGTCAGCCGCATCGGCGTGCGGGCCCTGGAGAGCGGCCTGGTGGATGCGGTGCTGTGCGTGCAGCAGAGTCCGGACGACCGCTTCACGCCGGTGCCGGTGCTGGCCCGCACCCCCGAGCAGGTGCTGGCGGCGCGGGTGAACAAGCCCACCCTCTCCCCCAACCTGGAGGTGCTCGAGCAGCTGCCGGGCAGCGGCATCGAACGGCTGCTGGCCATCGGGGTGGGCTGCCAGATCCAGGCCCTGCGGGCCGTGCAGGCCACCCTGCCCCTGCGGCAGCTCTACGTGCTCGGCCTGCCCTGCGTCGACAACGTCAGCCGCCAGGGGCTGCAGACCTTTCTGGAGAGCGCCAGCCGCTCCCCCGACACGGTGGTGCACTACGAGTTCATGCAGGACTTCCGCATCCACTTCCGCCACAGCGACGGCCAGGAGGAAACGGTGCCCTTCTTCGGCCTCGACACGCCCGCCCTCAAGGACGTGTTCGCCCCCAGTTGCCTGAGCTGCTTCGACTACACCAACGCCGGCGCCGATCTGGTGGTGGGCTACATGGGCGCCGGCTTCGGCCGCCAGTGGATCACGGTCCGCAATGCCCTCGGCCAGGAGCTGCTGGATCTGGTGGAGCCGGAGCTCGACCTGGCGCCGGTGACCAGCGCCGGCGACCGCCGCCAGGCGGTGCAGCAGGGCATCGACGCCTACGAGAAGGCCCTCAAACTCCCCATGTGGCTCGCTGAGCTGGTGGGCGTGTTCGTGCAGCGCTTCGGGCCGAAGGGGCTCGAGTACGGCCGCTTCTCGATCGATTCCCACTTCACGCGCAACGCCCTCTGGCTGCAGCGCCACCACCCGGAGAAGGTGGAGGCCCACATCCCCGCCTTCGCCCGCAAGATCGTGGCCCGCTACCGCCTGCCCCAGCCGTGAGCGGCGACCCCCGGGCCTGCGGCGTTCTGCTCCACCCCACCGCCCTGCCGGGCACGCCGGCCTGCGGCAGCTTCGGCGCGGCGGCGCGGGACTGGATTGATCTCCTGGCCAGCGAGGGGGTGGGGGTGTGGCAACTGCTGCCCCTGTCCCCCACCGATGGCACCGGCTCCCCCTACAGCTCCCCCAGCGGTTCGGCCCTCAACCCCTGGCTGATTGATGCCGACGCTCTGATGGCCGAGGGCCTAATCACCGCCGCCGACCGGGACGCCCTGCCCGCCGGGCCCCTCGATCGCCTTGATCCTGCCGCCGCCGCCGAACGGGCGGCGGCCATCGCCGTGGCCCTGGGGCGGCGCTGGGCCGACCAGAGCCAGCCGTGCCAGGACGCCTTCGATCGCTGGGAGCAGCGCCAGCGCTACTGGCTGGTCGACCACTGCCGCTTCATGGTGATCCGCCGCCTGCAGGGGGGACGGCCCTGGTGGGAGTGGCCCGAACCCCTGGCCCGGCGCCACCCGCCGGCCCTGCGGGCGCTGGTTGAGGCCCACAGCCGGGCCCTGCTGCAGGAGGCCCTGCTTCAATGGCAGCTCCAGTGCCAGTGGGGCCGACTGCAGGAGCGGGCCCACGACCAGGGGGTGCGGCTGGTGGGGGATCTGCCCTTCTACGTGGCCCACGACAGCGCCGATGTCTGGAGCCACCGGCGCCTCTTCTCCCTGCGCTCCGATGGAGGGCTGGTGGAGCAGAGCGGCGTGCCGCCCGATTACTTCGCCGCCACCGGCCAGCTGTGGGGCACCCCCGTGTACCGCTGGTGGACCCACCGCCTCAGTGGCTTCGGCTGGTGGCTGCAACGGCTGCAGCGCCAGCTGGAGCTGATAGATCTGCTCCGCCTCGACCACTTCCGGGCCCTGGAGGCCTACTGGAGCGTGCCGGGGGCGGATGTCACCGCCGAGCACGGCACCTGGCGTCCCTCCCCCGGTCGCGCCCTGCTGGGCCGGCTGTGGCGGCGCTGCCGCCGCCAGGACCGGCTGCTGGCCGGCGACCGGCTGCCGCTGATCGCCGAAGACCTGGGCGTCATCACCCCGGCGGTGGAGGCCCTGCGCGATCGCTTCGAACTCCCCGGCATGAAGATCCTCCAGTTCGCCTTCGACGGCAACGAGGACAACGCCTACCTGCCGGCGAACTACAGGGGCAGCCGCTGGGTGGTGTACACCGGCACCCACGACAACGCCACCAGCCTCGGCTGGTGGCGGGATCTTGACGACGACGCCAGGGGACGGGTCGCGGCGGTGGTGGGGGGCGAGGTGCGGGCGCCCAGCTGGCAGCTGCTGGAGCTGGCCCTGGCCTCACCGGCCGAGCTGGCCGTGGTGCCGCTGCAGGACCTGCTGGAGCTCGGCGACGAGGCCCGCTTCAACACCCCCGGCACGATCGAAGGCAACTGGAGCTGGCGGCTGGCCCTGCCTGTGGCGTCGCTGGCGGGGCCCCTGCAGGGCTTCGGGGCCATGGCGGCCCGCTACGGCCGGGGCCGGGAGGCGGCGGACGGGACCGGGGGCGGGTAGAGGAACTGCGCCGGGCCCTGGCCGCCCGTCGGCTCGGAGCTCTGGCCGGCGGCGGGGGCGGGCGTCAGGGGTTGGCCGTTCCAGCGCACCGAACCGGGCGCCGGAGCGGGCTCGAGCCGCAGGCTGAAGGGGGGCAGCACCGGCAGACTGAGGCTGCCCTGCACGGCAGGCAGCTGGGTTTCCACGCCCCGATCGCTGCGCAGGGAGACCCGGGTGGGCTTGGCCAGCTCCAGGCGCAGCAGGCCGAGGGCCAGATCGGGGCGGTTCTGGCTGGTTTCGCGCCGCAGCCGCTGCAGACCCTGCCCCGCGGCGGCCTTGCCCAGGGGGCGCAGGTCGGGGTAGGCGCCCAGGATCACCCGGTCCGCATCCTCCAGATTCGCCTGGTCGGTCTGGGCGGCACTCAGGGGCGGGATCGGCCGCAGGGCGTTCAGGCCCTGGGCGGCCAGCTGGCGCTGCTGCAGGTTGAGGCCATAGAGAAGGCCAGCACACAGCACCGCGTAGAGCACCGTGCCCTGCCAGGTGGTGAAGACGTCGATCGAGCCGGGGGTGAAGCGCCGCAGCACCGTGTCCCGCCGCCGCCCGTTGCGCCGCTCCTGCTCCGGTGGCAGCACCCCGTCCAGGGAGCCCCCGGGCAACTCCAGATGGTGCTCCAGCAGGGGAAGCATGGTGCGCAGGTAGGCGGCTTCCGGCAGCCGGTCCCGCCAGCCGCGCTCCAGGGCCTCCAGCACGGCGGTGCTGATGCGGGTGTCGATCGCCAGCTGGCGCAGGCCGATGCCGCGGCTCTCCCTGGCCTCGCGCAGCTGCTGACCGGCAAGCAGCAGGGGATCCTGGCGTCGTTCCTCCACCACCGTCCCCACGCTGCGGCGCTGGCCCGGCAGGCGCTCGCGCAGTCGCTGAAACAGGGACGGGACCGGCTTGGGCAAGGGAGGGGGGCTCAGGGAGCGACGGCCAGGGGACCCCATTCTCCTGGTTCGACCTCACGCCAGGACCCTTCAGGCAGATCGCCCAGCTGCACCGGGCCGACGGCGACCCGCCGCAGATCCAGCACCGGGTGGCCGAGGATCTGCGCCGTGCGGCGGATCTGGCGGTTGCGGCCCTCCCGCAGCACCAACTCCAGCAGGGTGGCGCCGCGGTGGTGGCGCAGCCGATGCAACTCCACCGGCTGGCTGGGCAGGCCATCGAGGGGCACGCCGGCCCGCCAGCGCTCCAGGGTGGCCGGCCGCGGCCATCCCTCGACCCACACCTGATACGTCTTGCGATGGCCGTAGCGGGGATGGGTGAGGCGCAGGGTGAGGTCGCCGTCGCTGGTGAGCAGCAGGGCGCCCCGGCTGTCGGCATCGAGCCGGCCCACCGGATGCAGGCCGCGGCGCCGCTCCGGCGGCAGCAGGTCGAGCACGGTGGGCCGGCCGTGGGTGTCGTGGCAGGTGCTCAGCACCCCGGGCGGCTTGTTGAGCAGCAGCGTCAGGGTGGTACGGGGCAGTTCCAGGGGGTGGCCGTCGACGCTGATGCGGTCGCAGGCGGGATCGGCGCGGTCGCCCAGCTGGGCCAGGTCACCGTTGACCCGCACCCGGCCCTCGCGCAGCCAGATCTCCGCCTCCCGGCGGGAGCAGAGCCCTGCGGCAGCCACGAGTTTCTGCAGACGGTCGGCAGCCATGGCCCCATTCTGCGGACCGCTCCAGGTCGGAGCGAGTCCGCAAAGTGATGG
>NZ_JAGQBG010000081.1 GCF_024345515.1 Cyanobium sp. N5-Cardenillas | reverse complement strand
TGCTGTTCCCGTCCGGCTCCTGCAACGCATCGCCGTCCATCGGGCTGGTTCCGCTCAGTTCCGCATCAGACTAGGGGCCCTAAGGGGTGATGCCATGCCCCCTGCATCTTGGTGATGAGTTTCCGATGCTGACACCATTCATACGGCGGGCCTGATCGGTGGTCGTCCCTAGGATGGGCCCGTGGATGTCCCACCACATTCCTTTGCTGGCCCCACCCGATGACGAGCTCCAACCCCCTGGCCGGCAAGGCCCTCTCCACCCTGCTGCAGGGCAAGGTCGCCATCGTCACCGGTGGCAACAGCGGCATCGGCAAATCGATCGTGGAGTATCTCGCCGAACTCGGCGCCAAGGTGGTGATCGATTACCGCTCCCATCCCGAAGCCACCGAAGAGCTCGAGCGTGAAATCGGCGCCTATGGCGGCAGCAGCTTCGGGGTTCAGGCCGATGTGGGCAAGCTCGATGACCTGCAGCGGCTGGTGGACGCCACCGTGGCGAAATACGGTCGGCTCGATGTGATGATCAACAACGCCGGCATTGAAACCCGCACGTCGATCCTCACCACCACCCCGGACAACTTCGACAAGGTGCTGGATGTCAACCTGCGCGGCGTCTTCTTCGCCACCCAGTTCGCCGCCAAACAGATGATCGCCCAGGGGGGCGGCGGCCGCATCATCAACATCTCCTCGGTGCACGAGGACTGGCCGATGCCCGACAACACCCCCTACTGCTGCGCCAAGGGCGGCGTGCGCATGCTCACCCGCACCGCGGCCCTGGAGCTGGCGCCCCACGGAATCACCATCGTCAATGTGGGCCCCGGCGCCGTGGCCACACCGATCAACGATTCCACGATGAACAATCCCGAGCTGCTGGCCAAGCTCAACGCCGCCATCCCGATGGGCCGCATGGCCCAGCCGGAGGAGATCGCCAAGGTGGTGGGCTTCCTGGCCAGCGACGCCGCCAGCTACATCACCGCCACCACGATCTTCGCCGATGGGGGCCTGATGCACAGCAGCCCGGGCCTCTGAGTGTTGGGGCCAGCGGGGCTGGCCTGGTGCCGCCCCGCTCAGGCCGCCGCTGGCTCCGCCAGGCTGTCACGCTCCCGTTCCGCCCGCTCCAGACCCACCTCCACACCCATGTGCTGATCGGAGCGGCCGGTGATCAGGAGGCTGGCGCTCTGGTTGGTGGCAATCATCCACAGCCACTTGGTGAGCAGGGTGATGCGATTTTCGTTGTCCGGCATGAAGGCCAGGTGGGCCAGGCCCCAGAGCAACCACCCGAGGGGCCCGGTGAACTTGAGGCCCCGCAGGTCGGCGACGGCGCAGAGGGGACCGATGACCGCCATGCTGCCGAAGTCGAACCAGCGGAAGGGGGGCTGCCGCTGTCCCTTCAGCTGGGCCAGCAGATCCAGAGCGACCCAGCCGCCCATTTGCACCGCCGGTCCGGCCATGCCCGGCAGGGGCTTGCCATCGATGGTGTGGGTGTAGGTGCAGAGATCGCCCACGATCCGGATCTCGGGATGGCCGGCAATCGAGAAGTCAGGCTCCACCACCACCCGCCCGCCGCGGTCGACCGCACAGCCTGTGCGATCCGCCAGCAATCTGCCGAGGTGGGAGGCGCGCACCCCGGCGCTCCAACAGATGGTGGCCGCCTCCAGCACCCGCTCGGCGGGGGCTCCCGGCGGCGGCGACTTGAAGGCCACCGTGAGGCGGCCCGCCTCGATGCTCTGCACCCGTCCACCAAGGACCAGCTCGACGCCACGGGAACCCAGATAATCGGCCGCCGCCTTGGACAACACCGGGTCCATGGCACGCAGCACCCGATCACCGGGATCCACGAGCACCACCCGACAAACCCGGGGATCAAGATGTCGGAAATCGCGGCGTGAGGCGTGGCGCATCAATTCGTTGATCGACCCCGCCAGCTCGCAACCGGAAGGGCCACCACCCACCACCACCACGGACTGCAGGAAGCGGCAACGGTCTGGGTCTGGCGTCTGCTCCGCTTCCTCGAGGGCCGACAGGAGACGTCGCCGGATCTCGTCGGCATGCTCGAGGATCTTCATCGGCGGAGCCAGTTCGCGCCATTCCTCGTGGCCGAAGTAGGTGCTTCCAGAGCCGGTGGCGAGAATCAGGCTGTCGTAGCGCAGGCGGCGATCGTTGAAGACCACCTCCCGGGCGGTGGGGTCGAGATCGACGACCTCCCCGAGCAGCACCTGCACGTTGGCCGCCTTGGCCAGCATCTGCCGCAAGGGCGTGGCCACATCCGCCTCGGACACCAGGCCGGAAGCCACCTGATACAGCAGCGGCTGAAAGAGATTGAAATTGCGCTTGTCCACCAGCGTCACCCGCACCGGCTTTCCGGCAAGCCGGTGGGCCGCCTTGAGGCCGGCGAAACCGCCACCCACGATCACCACGTGGGGCCAGCGTTTCATCTCGGCGTCGCTGGGCTCCAGCTCAAGGAAGAAGCGTTCCTTCGCCATCGGCGCGGCCAACAGGATTAGGTTCAAACTAGGGGCAATTGGCAGACCCGCGAGCACTGCCCTGCGAGGATGCAGAAATCCTCACTCGCTCTCTCCCCGTGTCGCTCTCCGCCTTGCAGGCCTTCGTCAGCAGCGTCTCCGCCGATGGGCAGCTGCGCCAGAAACTCCACGCTGCGGCCGGTCTCGACGACGTCGTGGACCTGGCCAGCAGCAACGGCCACAACTTCAGCAAGGCCACCCTGCTCAAGGCCCATGCAGCCTCCGTCAGCAGCGCCCCGGACCACCAGCTCGAGGCGATCAACAGCTGGGGTGACGCCCTGATGCAGGCCTTCGGCGCCAGCGACAAGGATTGAAGGTCGGGATATGGTGACAATCCTGTAGCAAAAGCTCACAGACCCAGGCCAGCCGCCGGGGTCTGGCCAAGGTGAAGGAGCCCACCGTGGCCGGTGCCCGATGCAGCAACTGCTGCCAGCCCTCAATGATCACAACCTGCCCTGGATGGACACCCTCCATCCGATCGTGGTCCACTTCGTCATCGCCATGGCGGTCATCAGCGTGGTCTTCGATCTCATCGGCGTTGTGCTGCGCCGACCGAATCTGTTTGAAGTCAGCTTCTGGAACCTGCTGTTCGCCACAGGAGCCATCTTCGTGGCGATCATCTTCGGCCAGGTGGAAGCGGGCCTGGCTGATCCTTACGGCGCCTCGCGCTCGATCCTCAACCTGCACAGCACCCTGGGCTGGTCCCTGGCCGGCATCCTCTCGGTGCTCACCGGCTGGCGCTATGTGTTGCGCAACCGCGACCCCGAGACCCTGCCGCTGCCCTTCCTGGCCGCCGGCGGGGTGCTGGCCGCGCTGGTGGTGGTGCAGGTCACCCTGGGCAACCAGCTGATCTGGGTCTACGGCCTGCACACGGTGCCGGTGGTGGCCGCCGGCCGGGCCGGGCTGATCTGATGGCCTCCTCCGTGCTCCCTGCCGAGGCCCCGATCCAGCAGCTGGGCGACTGGCTGGGGCCCAACGACCTGCCCTACAGCCTGCCGATCCATCCGAATCTGGTTCATTTCACGATCGGCCTGTTCGTGATCGCCATCGCCTTCGACGTCGTCGGTGCCCTTTACCCGATCGAGAAGCGGGTGTTCCGCTTCCTGGCCCTGCCGATCACCCGGGCCGGCTTCCACGACGTGGGCTGGTACAACCTGCTGGCCTGCGCCGTCGTCAGTTTCTTCACCGTGGCGGCGGGCTTCTTCGAGATGCTGCTGGCGGTGCCCCTACCCGGCGTCACCAGCAGCATCGGCCTCCAGGGCATGGAAACCATGCTCTGGCACGGCGTCGGCGGGGTGGCGATCCTGCTGGCGATCATCGCCATGACGGTCTGGCGCGGCTACCAGCGCTTTGTGTGGCGCCGGGACATGGGCCGGCAGGTGCAGTGGCTCTACCTGCTGGTGGGCCTGGCCCTGTTCCTGGTGATCGGGCTTCACGGCACCCTCGGCGCCGAACTGGCGGCCGAATTCGGCGTCCACATCACCGCCGACCAGCTCCTGGCCAGCGGAGCCGACCTCCGCACCGCCCTTCCCTAGGGCCCCCTCCCCATGACCTCCTCCACCCCACGCGGCCCCGGCCCCATCGCCCTGGCGGCCCTGGCCGTCTGGATCGGCCTGCTGGCCCTGATCAGCGTCTGGATGGCCGGCGCCTCCCTGCGCTGGCTGCCGGTGCAGGCCTCCAATGCCGCCCCCCTGGTGGACGGCCTGTTCAGCTTCGAGACCGGCGTCGGCACCTTCGTGTTTCTGGGGGTGATCTCGGTGATGGCCTGGGTGATGCTCGTGCACCGCGCCGAGAAGTACGACGAAAGCGATGCGGAGCCGATCGAGGGCAACACCCGTCTCGAGGTGATCTGGACCGCCATCCCCTTCGTGCTGGTGATGGCCATCGCCTGGTACGCCATCCAGATCAACACCGAACTGGGGGTGCTGGGGCCGATGGAGCACATCCATCTGCGCAGTCCCCAGGAGCAGCAGGGGGGGTACCCCGGCGACCGGCTGCCGGCGGAGCAGGTGGAGGTGGTCGCCCGGCAGTGGTCATGGGAATTCCGCTATCCCGGCGAGCACGTCTCCAGCACCGAGCTGCACCTGGAGCTGGATCGGCCGGTCACCTTCCGCCTGGTCTCCGAGGACGTGCTGCACGGCTTCTTCATCCCGGCCTTCCGGCTCAAGCAGGACGTGATCCCTGGCCGGGCGATCGATTTCAGCCTCACCCCCACCCGCCTCGGGCGCTACCGCCTGCGCGACTCCCAGTTCAGCGGCACCTGGTTCGCCGCCAACCAGGCCGATGTGGTGGTCGAGACCGCCGAAGACCATGCCGCCTGGCTGAAGCAGGCCGCCGCCGCCCCCCTGCAGCGCGGCCTCAGCGTCGCGGCCGACGAGTACGCCGACCGCCAGACCAACCCCCACGGCGGCTGGCCCACGGTGGTGCCGGCCCCGCCGCCCCAGGTGAACGCTCCCGGTTCCAGCTCCCTTCCCCACGACGCCTGAGGCCATGACCAGCACCGCCCTCTCCCCCGAACCGCCCGCCTCCTGGCGGCGTTACTTCGGCTTCAGCACCGACGCCAAGGTGATCGGCATTCAGTACATCGTGGTGGCCTTCTTCTTCTTCCTGGTGGGTGGCCTGCTGGCCATGATCATGCGGGGCGAGCTGATCACGCCTGAGGCCGATCTGGTGGATCGCACCGTGTACAACGGCCTCTACACGATGCACGGAACGATCATGCTGTTCCTGTTCATCTTTCCGGTGCTAAACGGGCTCAACAACCTGCTGATTCCCACCATGATCGGCGCCCCCGACATGGCCTTCCCGCGGCTCAACACCGCCGCCTTCTGGCTGGTGCCGGTGTTCGGCATCCTGCTGATCGCCAGCTTCTTCGTGCCCAGTGGCCCGGCCACCTCCGGCTGGTGGTCGTACCCGCCGGTGAGCCTCCAGAACCCCCTGGGCCACCTGATCAACGGCGAGTTCCTCTGGGTGCTGGCCGTGGCCCTCTCCGGCGTCTCCTCGATCATGGGGGCGGTGAACTTCGTCACCACGATCCTGCGGATGCGGGCTCCGGGCATGGGCTTCTTCCGCATGCCCGTGTTCTGCTGGACGGCGCTTGCCGCCCAGACCCTGCAGCTGATCGGCCTGCCCGCCCTCACCGGCGGCGCCGTGATGCTGCTGCTCGATCTGAGCGTCGGCACCTCGTTCTACAGGCCCGAAGGGGGCGGCGATCCGGTGCTTTATCAGCACTTCTTCTGGTTCTATTCCCACCCGGCGGTGTACGTGATCATCCTGCCGGTGTTCGGCATCTTTTCGGAGCTGTTCCCCGTCTATTCGCGCAAGCCGCTGTTCGGCTACGTCTACGTGTGCCTGGCATCGTTCATCATCGTTGGCCTGGGGCTGATCGTCTGGGTGCACCACATGTTCCCCAGTGGCGTGACCCAGTGGATGCGCAATCTGTTCATGGTCACCACCATGCTGATCGCCGTGCCCACCGGGGTGAAGGTGTTCGCCTGGCTGGGCACCATGTGGAACGGCAAGATCCGGCTCACCACCCCGATGCTGTTCTGCATGGGCGGCCTGTTCAACTTCGTCTTCGCCGGCATCACCGGCATCATGCTGGCCACCGTGCCCATCGACATTCACGTCAGCAACACCTATTTCGTGGTGGGTCACTTCCACTACGTGATCTATGGCGCGGCCGTCATGGGTGTGTTCGCCGCCATCTACCACTGGTTTCCCAAGTTCACCGGCCGCATGCCCTACGAGGGCCTCGGCAAGCTGCACTTCCTGCTCACCTTCGTCGGCGCCAACCTCAACTTTCTGCCCATGCACCCCCTTGGCCTGATGGGCATGCCCCGGCGGGTCTCCTCCTACGACCCGGAGTTCGCCTTCTGGAACGTGCTGGCCAGCCTGGGGGCCTTCCTGTTGGGGGTCTCGATCATCCCCTTCCTGCTCAACATGATCAGCTCCTGGGCCCGGGGGCCCAGGGCGACGCACAACCCCTGGAACGCCATCGGCCTGGAGTGGCTGCTGCCGTCACCCCCGGCGGAGGACAACTTCGGTGAGCACGTCCCCACCGTGATCAGCCGCCCCTACGGCTACGGCACCGGTGAACCGCTGGTGGAGCACCAGGCCGAGATCGAACGCGCACTCACCCTTCAGGAGGCCAACCGATGAGCAGCACACCCGTCCCCCCCGCCAGCCCGTCCGGGGCCTACGGCGAGGGCCAGCACGCCAACCACAACCTCACGGGCTTCATCATCTTTCTGTGCTCCGAAAGCGTCATCTTTCTGGCGTTCTTCAGTGGCTACGCACTCCTGCGCCTCTCCGCCCTCGACTGGCTGCCCGCCGGCGTGGACGGCCTGGAATGGCGGATGCCGCTGATCAACACGGTGGTGCTGGTGTCCAGCTCCTTCACGATGGTGGTGGCCGAGCATTTCAAGGGCAAGGGGAAGATCTGGCTGTTCCGGGGCTTCTGGCTGCTGACCATGGCCATGGGGGCCTATTTCCTCTACGGCCAGGCGGTGGAATGGAGCGGCCTCACGTTCGGTTTCACCTCCGGCACCTTCGGTGGCACCTTCTATCTGCTCACCGGCTTCCATGGCCTGCACGTGCTCACCGGCATCCTGCTGATGGGCCTGATGCTGGTCAAATCCTTCGTCCCCGGTAATTACGCCGGTGGGGAAGAAGGCGTCATCGCCACGTCCCTGTTCTGGCACTTCGTGGATGTGATCTGGATCATCCTGTTCGTGCTGCTCTATGTCTGGAGAGCCTGAACCATGATCATTGACGACACCCACTACGACGTGATCCTGATCGGCAGCGGCGCCGGTGGCGGCACCCTGGCCGCCGCCCTTGCCGATGGGGGCCACACGGTGCTGGTGCTGGAACGCGGTGGCGTCATGCCCCAGGCCGACCAGAACCTGGCCGAGGTGGGGCTGTTCCGCAGGCCGCGCTACCACCCCGAGGAGAAATGGTTCGGCACCGACGGCGATCCCTTCTCCCCCCAGATGGTGCATGCCGTCGGCGGCAACACCAAGATCTGGGGCGGCGTGCTCGAACGCATGCGCGAGCAGGAGTTCCTTGGCGTGCCCCTGCAGGAGGGTCCCTCGCCCGACTGGGAGCTGCGCTACGCCGACCTGGCCCCCTGGTACGACCAGGCGGAATCGCTCTACCGCGTGCACGGCGTGGCCGGCGCCGACCCCACCGCCCCTGAGCGCAACAGTGCCTATCCCGCCGCACCGCGACCGGTGGAGCCCTTCCTGGTGGAGCTGCGGGCCGCGCTCGAACGCCAGGGCCTGCATCCCTACGACCTGCCGCTGAGCTGGTCCGATTCAGCGGTCGATCCCACCGGGGATGCCGAGCTGTTCGGCGTGGATCCGGCGCGGACCAGCGGCAGGGTCACGGTCAAGGAGCACGCCCGGGTGATGCAGCTGCATGTCAACCCGTCGGGCCAGGAGGTGCGCGGCGTTGAGGTGGAGATCGACCACCAGCGCTGGCTGTTCCGCGGCCACCAGGTGGTGCTGGCCGCCGGGGCCATCGGCACGCCGGAGATCCTGCTGCGCTCCGCCACCGACCACCACGCCCGTGGCCTGGCCAACGGCTCCGACCAGGTGGGCCGCAATCTGATGAAGCCCCAACTCACCTCGATCCTGCAGCTGGCAGCCGCCCCCAATTCGGGCCGCTACAGCCGCGGCCATGGCCTCACCGACTTCTACTGGGGCGACAAGAACGTCGACTTTCCCCTCGGCTCGATCCAGAGCGGCGGCGGGGTGCTCCAGGACGCCCTGTTCGCCGAATCGCCGCCGGTGCTCTCCCTGGTGACCCGCCTGCTGCCGGATTTCGGCCTTGAGCAGCTGGCCGCCCGCTCGATCACCTGGTGGGCGATGAGCGCCGTGCGCCCCGATCCCCACAACCGCGTCGCCCTGCGGGGCAACCTGCTGCAGATCCATTACACGGCCAACAACCGGGAAGCCCACGACCGGCTCGTCTACCGCTGGATTGACTGCCTCAAAGCCGTGGAGGCCGATCCCCTGACCCTGGTGGCCAAGGCCGCCCCCACCCACCCCCGCGGCGAAGCGCCCCTGCCGGTGATCGGCGGCGCCTGCGGCACCTGCCGCATGGGCTCGGATCCGGCCACTTCGGTGGTGGATCTGCAGGGCCGCAGCCACGAGGTGCACAACCTCTGGATCGTCGATGCCAGCGTGCTGCCCTTCTGCCCGTCGGTGGGGGTGGGGCTCACGGTGATCGCCAACGCCCTGCGCATCGGCGCCGCCCTCAAGGCCGCCCTGTGACCACCAGCGTCCCTGGCCGCGACGCGATTGACGCCCTCACGCCGTCGGAAACCCGGCGCATGGCCGAGCGCGACCACGGCCTCGCCCCCTGGAGCCTGTGGGGCAGCTACCTGAGCGAGCGCCAGTGGGGCACCGTGCGCGAGGACTACTCCGCCGACGGGGACGCCTGGAGCTCCTTCCCCCACGACCACGCCCGCTCCCGCGTCTACCGCTGGGGCGAAGACGGCCTGCTGGGCCTCTGCGACGACCAGTGCCGCCTCTGCTTCTCGCTGGCCCTCTGGAACGGCGCCGATCCGATCCTCAAGGAACGGCCCTTCGGGCTCGGCAACCCCGAGGGAAACCACGGCGAGGATCTCAAGGACTACTTCTTTCATCTCGCCAACACTCCCACCCACAGCTTCATGCGGGGGCTGTACAAGTACCCCCAGCGGGCCTTCCCCTACCAGGAACTGCTGGCGGAAAATGGTCGCCGCGGCCGTGATCAGCCCGAGTACGAACTGATCGATACGGGGATCTTCAACGAAAGCCGCTATTTCGATGTCGCCATCGACTACGCCAAGGCTGGACCGGAGGACCTGCTGATCCGCCTGCGGATCACCAACCGCGGCCCCGAATCAGCACCGCTCACCCTGTTGCCAACCCTGTGGCTGCGCAACACCTGGCGCTGGGGCTATCCCGATGAAGTCGAACACCAGATCCGCCCCATCGCCGGCGCCGGAGATGCCGCCAGCGGCCCTGGGGTGGTCACCGATGCCATCCCCCACCTGGGGGTGTATCAGCTCGACTGCGAGGAACCCGGCCGCTGGATCTTCACCGACAACGAAACCAACAGCGAGCGGCTCTGGGGCCAGCCCAACGCCACCGCCTTCCAGAAGGACGGCTTCCATCGCCATGTGGTCGAAAGCGAAGCCGGGGCGGTGAATCCGGCCCTGCAGGGCAGCAAGGCGGGCCGGCTGCTGCAGCGCACCCTGGCCGCCGGCGAGGAGTGGGTGGTGGAGTTGCGCCTGCACCGCGTCGACGGCCCTGCGCCGGCCCCTGCACTGGACGAGAACGCCGTCGCGGCCCTGTTCGCCGAGCGCGAACGGGAGTGGTTGGAATACTTCGAGCATCGCGTTCCCGGCCTGTCCGAGGACGACCGGCGCATCCACCTGGCCGGCACCGCCGGGCTGCTGTGGTGCAAGAAGTATTACGGCTGGAGCGTGATGCGCTGGCTTGAAGGCGACCCGACCGGCACGCCCCCTCCGGCCCAGCGGCGTCACACCCAGAACGCGTACTGGGAGCGGCTGCACGCCCACGACGTGATCTCGATGCCGGATTGCTGGGAGTACCCCTACTTCTGCCAGTGGGACCTGATGTTCCATGCCGTGGCTTTCGCGATCTTCGATCCGGCGACCGCCAAGGAGCAGTGCATGCTGCTGCGCAAGCCCCACTACACCGCTCCCAACGCCCAGACCCCCGCCTACGAATGGGCCCTGTCCGATCCCAATCCACCGATCGGCGCCTGGGCGGCGATGCGCATCTATCAGATTGATCGCAAGAACTCCGACACCGCCGACCTGGCCTTCCTGCGGGCGGCCCTGCGCAAGCTGATCCTGGAGTACGGCTGGTGGGCGAACCGCAACGACCGCTCCGGCGACAACGTGTTCGAGGGGGGATTCCTGGGCCTCGACAACATCGCCGTGTTCGATCGGCGCTTCCCCCTGGCCGACGGCAGCATCATCGAGCAGTGCGACGGCACCGCATGGATGGCCTCGCTCAGTCTCAATCTGCTGGAAATCGCCGTGGAGCTGAGCCGCGAAGAGCCGGAGTACGCCGACATCTGCGAGCGCTTCGTGGTGGATTTCGTGCAGCTGGCCATCGGCCTCAACAATCCTGCCGGCCGCGACTACCTCAACTGGGACGAGGAGGACGGCTTCTATTACGACGTGATCAAACGGCCCGACGGCAGCGTCGACTACCTGCGCACCCGCTCGCTCTCGGGCCTGGTGCCGCTGCTGGCGGTGCAGAGCTTCGACATCGACACCGTGGCACGGTTACCGATGCTGGATGTCACCCGCACCCTGGCCTGGTTCACCCACGAGCGCACCACGCCCTCCTGGATGGTGCAGAACCTGGGGATCTGGCACAACGACCGGGTGCTGTTCACCCTGGTGCCCAGGGAGCGCCTGCAGCGCCTCTGCGAGCGACTGTTTGACGAGGAGGAGTTTCTCTCCCCCTACGGCATCCGCTCCCTTTCCAAAGTGTACGAACAGCACCCCTACACCTACACCGAAGGCAGCGAGAGCCAGACCCTCACCTACAGCCCGGCCGACAGTCCGGTGGCGATGTTCGGAGGCAACTCCAACTGGCGCGGGCCGGTGTGGATGCCGATGAACTTCCTGCTGATCGAATCGCTGCAGAAGTTCGCCCACTTCTATGACGACAGCTTCAAGGTGGAGTTCCCCACCCGCTCCGGCCACTGGATCACGCTCTGGGAGGCCTCCCTGGAGCTGGAGAAACGGCTGGTGGATCTGTTCCGTCGCAACGGCGAAGGCCGCCGTCCCTTCAATGGCGGCGTGGAGCTGTTCCAGAGCGATCCCCACTGGCGCGATCTGATCCTGTTCAACGAATACTTCCACGGCGACAATGGCAGCGGCGTCGGTGCCTCCCATCAGACCGGCTGGAGCGCCATGGTCTGCAAGATGCTCAACCAGCTCAACCGCTACACCCCCCCGTCATGAGCTCCCCGTCCCACAGCGCACAGATCGCCAATCCGAGTGTGCACACCTCGCCCCTGCCGGAGCCGGCCCAGCTGCAGGTGAGCCACGGGGCCCACTTTGATGTGGTGATCATCGGCAGCGGCGCCGGCGGCGGCACCCTGGCCCGCCACCTGGCCCCCACCGGCCTGAAGGTGCTGGTGCTGGAGCGGGGCGACTGGCTGCCCCAGGAGCCCCAGAACTGGGACGCCGAGGCGGTGTTCCAGCAGAACCGCTATGTGTCGAAGGATCCCTGGCTCGACAAGCACGGCAAGCCCTTCCAGCCCGGCAGCCATTACTTCGTCGGCGGCGCCACCAAGATGTATGGCGCTGCCCATTTCCGCCTGCGCCAGCAGGACTTCGAGCAGCTCGCCCACTTCGATGGCACGTCGCCGGCCTGGCCCCTGCGCTACGCCGATTTCGAGCCCTGGTATCAGAGGGCCGAGGAGATGTACCACGTGCACGGCCAGCGCGGTGAGGATCCCACCGAGCCGCCCTGCAGCGGCCCCTACCCCCATCCGCCGGTGGCCCATGAGCCGCGGATGCAGAAACTCGTCGACGACCTGCGCTCCGCCGGGCTTCACCCGTTCCATGCCCCCAGCGGCGTCCAGCTCGAT
>NZ_JAGQBG010000080.1 GCF_024345515.1 Cyanobium sp. N5-Cardenillas | reverse complement strand
ATCTTCTGCACCCCGTCGAGGCCGGGCAGGATCGGCAGCAGCAGGCCGAACTGGGGCCGCTGGCCGAAATGGCGCTGCATGTCGCGCCCCATCGCCACGTTGAACTTCTGGTCGGTGCCGCCCAGTTCCAGGTCGGCCTGCACCGCCACCGAGTCGTACCCCTGCAGCAGGGGATAGAGAAACTCGTGCAGGCTGATGGGGGTGCCCGAGCCGTAGCGGTTGGCGAAGTCCTCCTTGGCCAGCATCTGGCCCACGGTGCTGATGCCCAGCAGTTCGATCACCTGGGGCAGCGCCAGGCCGGCGAGCCACTCGGAATTCCGGCGCACCTCCAGCCGGCCGGGGGTCTCGAAGTCGAGCAGGGCGCGCTCGGGGGGCTGGCCCTGGCCCAGCTGGGCCAGGTAGGTGGCGGCATTGGCCTCCACCGCCGCCGCATCGAGCTGCACCCGGGTGCTGCTCTTGCCGGTGGGATCACCGATGCGGGCGGTGAAGTCGCCGATGATCAGCACGGCCGTATGGCCGGCGTTCTGGAAGGCCCGCAGCTTGCGGAACAGAAGGCTGTGGCCGAGGTGGATGTCGCTGCCGGTGGGGTCGATGCCCAGCTTCACCCGCAGCGGCCGCCCCTGGCGCTCCGCCTCCGCCAGCCGGGCCTCCAGGCGCTGGTCGGGGTCGGGATCCCGGCCGGCGGGGAACAGGTCGGCCATGCCCCTGGCCAGGGCTTCGGGCAGGGGCGGCAGGGCCGGTGGTTGCGTCTGCTTCGCCTGGATTGCTTCGCCCATCAACGCCAGCCGCCTGCCTGGGGCGATGGTAGGCAGCCATGGTGCTGCGGTTGATCAGCCCAGCAGGGCCGCCACGGCGTCCGCGGCCCGCTCGCCACTGTCCACCGCACCCTCGAAGAAACCCGGCCAGCGCTCCGCCACCTCCGTGCCGGCCCAGAACACCCGGCCATGGGGTCGCAGCAGGGCCTCGCCGCTGCGGGTCCAGAGGCCAGGGGGCATCCAGGCGGCGAAGGCGCCACCCACGAAGGGTTCCTCGGGCCAGTTCTTCTCCACATATTCCAGTGGCTCCAGGGCCATCGGGCCGAAGTAGGCGGCCAGATCCTCCAGCACAGCGGCGCGGCGCTGCTCCGCCCCCAGGGCCGCCCAGCGCTGCCGACGCCGACCCACCACGAAGGCGGCGAGCACCCCCAGGCCCGTCTCCGGGTCGGAGCTGTCGGCGCACAGCTCCACCCAGGGGCGATCGCCGATGCCGATGCCGGACAGCCCCGACTCCCGCCACCAGGGCCGTCCGTAGGCGATCAGCACCTTGGTGCAGTTCCCCATGGCCATCCCCTCCTGAAGGGCGATCCGGTCGGCGGGCAACGCCGGCGTGAAGCGGATGGAGCCCACCCGTGCCGGCGGCATGGCCACGATCACGGCCCGGCAGCGGTGGCTGGAGCGATCGGTGATCACCTCGACAGCCGCCTCGCCCTCGGGCTGCTGGATGGCCGTCACGGGCTCCCCCAGCACCAGGGCGTCCCCCAGCTCCCTGGCCAGCAACGCCGGCAACTGGCCGGCACCGCCATGGATCAGGTCCTCCTCGGGGTGGTCCCCCTGGGACGCCGTGCGCTGCCCCCAGGCCACGTGCAGCAACGACACCTGATCCGGTTCGGCTGGCCCGAGAAAGCCGACGGCCCGGCAGAAATAGGCGAAGTACCAGGCGGCGAAGGGGGTGTGGGTGTGGGCATCGATCCAGTCCTGGAAGCTCAGCCGGTCGAGGGCGGCAGCATGGGGATGGTGGTGGGGATGGCCCTCTGGCAGGGACGCCACCAGCGCCTGGAACTGTTTCAGGGCCGCCATGGCGTCGTCCCAGTCGTGGCTGGGGACCGACGGCGGCTGCCCCTCCGGGAACCCCTGGAAGAAGCCGCTGAAGGTGCAGCGATGGGAGCCGAAGCAGAGGACCGTCTCGCCGCCGTGGGGCGAGGGGAACCGGCGCAGGCCATGGGCCTCCAGAAGGGCCAGAAAACGGCTGTGGGTGGGACCCACCCACTGACCGCCCAGGTCGACCCAGGCCGGCGTCCGGGCCTCTTCCAAGGGCAGGCGGGTGCGAACCATCCGGCCCCCCACCGAAGGCGCCGCCTCGATCACCCCCACCGACAGACCGGACCGGCGCAGCTGCCGCGCCGCCACCAGCCCCGCCAGCCCTGCTCCGACGACGACAACATCGTTCACGGGGTTCAGCCGGCGGCTTCCAGTTGGCTCTTCATGCGCTCCAGGGTGAGGGTCATCTGCTCGAACATCTGCTCCGGCGTGAGGCCGAACTGGCCGAGCTGGGTGCGCAGCTGTTCGACGGTGAGCTTGGCCTGGAAGTCCTCGGAGAGTTCGAAGCGCTTCATGAACACCTGGTAGCGCTCCATCATCTCCTCCATCCGTTCGATGTACAGCTTCTTGCCCTCGCGGTCGAACTTGCCATACTCGCTGCCGAGCTGCATCAGCTGCTGATAATCGGTGAACAGCCGTTTCGCCTCGTCCTGGACGATCTCGGAGTCGAAGAAAGCCATGGGGACGTCGGCTCCGGGCTGCTTGAGAGCTCGATTCTGCAGAGGCCGGGGGCGGCTGGGGAGTGCGGATCCACGTAATCACGCCACGGCCGCTACTGAATCGATGGGCAGCACCTGTTGAAGATGGATCTCCATCCGCTGGGCGGCCGAGCCCCCTGTTCCCGTGGACCTCACCCCCCTGCTGCCCCAGGTGCGTGACGATGTTCGCCAGGGACTGGTTCTGCTGAAAGGGGTCCGGCTGGTGCTCTGTCTGGGCAGCCGGGCCCAGGTGGCCCTGCTGATGGGAACCCCGGCCCGGATCCTGGGGGCCGCCACCACCGCCGCCGAGGGGCTGGCCCTGGTGCGCCGGCACCAACCCAGCCTGCTCCTGGTCAGCGACCGGTTGGAGGAGGGCTGCGGCGTCGACCTGGTGGTGCAGGTCAAGCGCCGCCATCCTGAGGTCCGCACCCTGCTGGTGGTGTCCCAGGAGCACCAGCTGGCCCTGATCCAGAAGGCCCTGCGCGCCGGTTGCGACGGCATCGTGCCGGAGTCGCGGATGCTGCATGGTTCCGCTCTGCAGGCCCTGCACGCCGTGCTCGGCGGCGGGTTGTACCTGGACCGTTCCCTGGTCGGCGCCTACCGCGCCGGCCAGGAGCCCGCCGCCGGGCACGAGCGGCTCAGTGCCCGTGAACGGCAGGTGCTCGACCGGGTGGTGCGCGGCCTGAGCAATCCCGAGATCGCCGGGGAGCTGATGGTGTCGGTCGACACGGTCAAGACCCACGTGCGCAACGTGCTCCTCAAGTTGCGGGTCAGCGGTCGCATCCAGGCGGTGGTCACCGGCCTGCAGCTGGGCCTGGTCGACTGGCCCCGGACAGGAGGCACCCGCTAGCGTCAGGCCCGACGTGCATGCAGGTGGGCCTCGATGGCAGGGCGCCACTGGCTGGATCCCCTGGCCCGGAAGCTGCTGGTGGCCACCGGGCAGCTGCCGCCGCCCCCAGCGGCCCCGGCCGACGAGGCGGTGGAACGGGAGCTGCTTGCCCTCAAGCTGGCCCACAACCCCGACCTGCGGCTGCGCGATGCCGCCGAGGTGCGTCACGCGGCCGCCCTCGGTTGGACGCTTGAGGTCAACCTGGCCGCCGCGGCCGACTGGCTGCGGTTGCCGGGTTGCCGGCCCGATCTGGTGGATCGGCTGATCGCCAGGCAGCGCGACGGCATTCAGTGGCGCGACCCCGGGGAGCTGGCCGGGGCGCTCCAGGTCCCTCCCGAGCAGGTGCTGATCTGGCTGCCGGTGCTTCGGTTCGCACGGCAAGGGGAGCCGGCGTCTGCCCGGGCGCCGGTGCCCCTGGCGATCAACCAGGCCTCCGAAGGCCTGCTGCGGGAGCGTCTCGGTCTGGCGCCGGAACGCTGCCGGCGGCTGTTGCGGGAACGGGACCGGGAGCCCTTCCGGGACCTGGCCGATCTGCAGCAGCGGCTGCAGCTGCCCGCCGATCTGGCCGAACGCTGGATCGGCCGCTTCCGCTATGCCACCGCCCCGGGTCCGACGCTGCCGCCGTCCCGGAGCCCGTCCCCATGAGCCGCCAGGGGGACCTGTTCACGGCCGCGGCCGGCGCCACCCCGTCCCCGGAGCTCCCCCTGCAGCGGCAGCAGCTGCTCGCCTGGCAGGGCCGGCTGGCCGAGCACCAGGGGCCGCTCTTCGCCGCCGCCAGCGCCGGTGGGGCCGTCCGCCTGCGGCAGGGGCAGCTCTTCCCGATGGCGGCCGACCCAGGCGATCCTGTCGACGTGGCGCGTCGCTTCGATCCCCTCAGCCTCAGTCCCCAGAGCCTCTCCTTCTGGCGCTGGCCCCGGCTGCCCCAGTGCGGGGCGGCTCTGTACCTGGTGATGGACCGTCCTGCGGGGCTGCCTATGCCGTTGCTGCTCTACGTCGGCGAGACAGGGCGGGCCGACCAGCGCTGGAAGGGAGACCACGACTGCAAGGGGTACCTCGCGGCCTATGGCGAGGCGCTGGCCCGGGTGGGGTTGGAGGCGCGGCCGAGCATCCGCTTCTGGAGCGACGTGCCGGCGGCCGTGTCCCCGCGCCGGGCCCTGGAGCAGGCCATGATCCGGCGCTGGCTGCCGCCGTTCAACAAGGAGACCCGGGAGCGCTGGGCCACCCCATTCACCGCCGACCCCGCCTGAAGGGCAGGGCCAGTCTGGCTACGATCACGGGTCGCCTGCGCTGGGTCCATGGAGTTTCGCTGTCTTGCCGTCACCCCTTCCGTCCCTGGTGCTCTGAAGGAGACATGGACGGGTGACACCCTGGTGCTGGGTCTGTTCGCCTCCGCCGCTGGCAGCGGTCGGGCCCTGGCCGAAGAGCTGGTGGGCGAGGGATTCGAAGCCTTGCTTCAACGCCGCCGTTTCGAGGGCAAGCCCGGCCAGACCATCACCCTGGAGCGGCCGGGGGGCTCCCCGGCCAGCCTGATCCTGGTGGGCCTGGGGGATCCGGCCGACTTCGGCCTCGAGGCCCTGCGCCAGGCCAGTGCCGAAGCGGCCCGTGCCGCCGCCAGTGCCGGTGCCGTGGAGCTCGGCCTCTGGCTTCCGGTCGAGGGGCTGGAGCCGGCGGCGGCCACCGCCGCCATGGCCGAATCGGTGCGGCTCGGGCTCTATGCCGACCAACGCTTCAAAAGCGAGGCGGAACCCCCGTCCCTTCCCTCCCGGGTGAGCCTGCTCGGCGTTGCGGCAGGGGCCGAGTCGGGCCTGGCCCATGTGGCGGCCATCTGCAGCGGCGTGGAACTGGCCCGGCGGCTGGTGGCGGCACCACCCAACAAGGCGACCCCCCAGTCCCTGGCCGAGGAGGCCGCCGCCATCGCCGACGCCTTCGGCCTCGAGCTCAAGGTGCTGGAGCGGGACGACTGTGAGGCCCTCGGCATGGGGGCCTACCTGGGGGTGGCCCAGGGCTCGGATCTGCCCCCCAAGTTCATCCATCTCACCTACCGGCCCGCCGGCGAGGTGACCCGGCGGGTGGTGCTGGTGGGCAAAGGGCTCACCTTCGATTCCGGCGGCTACAACCTCAAGACGGCCGGCTCCCAGATCGAGATGATGAAGTACGACATGGGGGGCAGCGCCGCGGTGCTGGGGGCCGCCCGTGCCATCGCCGAAATCAGGCCTGCCGACCTGGAGGTGCACGTGATCGTGGCCAGCTGCGAAAACATGATCAGTGGCGGCGCCATCCACCCGGGTGATGTGCTCACCGCCTCCAACGGCAAGACCATCGAGATCAACAACACCGATGCGGAGGGGCGGCTCACCCTGGCCGATGCCCTGGTCTATGCCTGTGGCCTGGAGCCGGATGCCATCGTCGATCTCGCCACCCTCACCGGCGCCTGCGTGATCGCCCTCGGCGAGGAGATCGCCGGGCTCTGGTCCCCCAGCGACGGCCTGGCCGAGGCCCTGCTCAGCGCCGGCAACGCCGGCGGGGAGGCGTTCTGGCGCATGCCCCTGCGCCCCTCCTACAAGAAGGGGCTCAAGAGCCCCATCGCCGACATGAAGAACACCGGGCCGCGGCCGGCGGGCTCGATCACCGCCGCCCTCTTCCTGCAGGACTTCGTCACCAAGGGGCTGCCCTGGGCCCATCTCGACATCGCCGGGACCGTGTGGACCGACAAGGCCCGCGGGGTGGATCCGGCCGGGGCCACCGGTTTCGGAGTGCGCACCCTGGTGGCCTGGCTGTTGGCGGGTGCGGCCAGCTGAACCCCTTCACCTCCGGCCCTGCCGGATCAGGCGGCTGAAGGTTGCGGCCTAGGTTTGCTCCCAGACCAGACAACGCATCGCTCCATGGCCGTTCACAAGATCCGCTGGTACGTGAAGGCCCAGCTCGGTGTGCTCCTGCTCCCCGCCGGCCTCTGCCTGTTTGGAGAGGGGGTGATCCGCAAGGGCATCCAGACCTGGTCGGCCCTGGCGGCAGCGGCCGATCAGGGGCAGTCACTGCCGGAGGCCGGTCCCTGGGTCTGGTACGGCGCCCTCGGACTGATCCTGATCAACGCCGGCGTCGGTCTGATGGTCGAGAGCGGTCTGCTGCGCGGCTATCCCCGCACCCCGCCCCGCGCCTGAGGCTCAGACCGCCACCGGCTCGGTGTCGCCCCTGCCGGGCACGGGGACATGCAGTTCGGCGGGAGATTCGAGGCGATGGATCTGCCAGGTGGCCTTCTCACCAAAGCTCGCCTGCAGCTTGTCGAGGTCGTCGGACGCCTGCCTGGGGCTCGTGTAGGGCCCGATATGGCGCGTCTGCAGACCGTCACGGATGGTCAGCAGATACATACAGAAGACCTCCCGTGAACGGACAAACGCTAGGGCATCCTTCGGGGTCGCGACAGGGTGGAAAAGCACCGTGTCTGCATCTCTTTGGCCGGAGTCGGCTCAGCTGCCCTGCCAGCGCTGACTGCTGCGGGCCCGCCGACCCCAGACCGTGTCCAGGCGCCGGTCGCGCCCGCAGGACCAGCGGTAGTAGTTGTACCGGACGCCATTGCGCTTGGCGTAGTTCTGGTGGTAGCCCTCCGCCGGCCAGAACTTGGCCAGGGGGCGGATCGCCACCTTGATCGCGGCCGCCGGCTTGCCAAGCTCCCGGGCCGCCGCCACGAGGCTGTTGCGGGCCTCCACGGCCTGGTTGGCGCTGGTGGTGAAGATCACCGGCCGGTAGGAATCGCCGCGGTCGCAGAACTGACCGCCGCCGTCGAGGGGATCGATGTTGCGCCAGTAGGCCCGCAGCAGCGTGTCGTAGCGGATCTCGTTGTTGTCGAAGCGCACCCGGACCACCTCCTGATGGCCGCTCCCCCCGGCCGAGACCTGCTTGTAGGTGGGGTTGGCGCCCTTGCCGCCGCTGTAGCCGCTCTCCACGTCCAGGACGCCGGGAAGCACCTCCAGATCGTGCTCCAGGCACCAGAAACAACCTCCGGCCAGCACCGCCTCCTCCGTGGCCGCCAGGGCTGGAGCCACCGGGCCCCCCAGGGCGAGCAGCAGCCCCAGCAGCAGCGCGATCAGTCGCATGACGTTTGTCCCGAAAACGGTTCGAGGATCGCCGTCGCCGCCCTGCGGGTGACGCCCGGCTCCCCCAGCTTCTGCCGAAGCCGAACGTAGCCCTCCTGCACCCGCTCCCGTGCCCCGGAGGCGGGCTCAAACAAGGGCAGCAGGGCCGCCAGGATGGCGTCCGGGGTGAAAGCGTCCTGCAGCAGTTCCGGCACGAGCCGTTCCCCCAACACCAGGTTCACCGGGGAAATGTGGGCCACGTTGAAGTGGATCACATGTTTCGCCAGGAACGCCGTGGGCCGGCTCACCCGGTAGCCGGTCACCTGGGGCACCCCCCGCAGGGCCAGTTCCAGGTTGGCGGTGCCGGATTTGGTCAGGGCGGCGTCGGCCGCGGCACAGAGCAGGGGCCGCAGGGCATCGGCCTCACCGGCCGGGATCACCCGCACCGCCGTGGCTCCGGCCGCCCGCATGGTTTCCGCTAGGACCGCCTCGAACCCCGGCAGGCCCGCCGGCAGCAGCACCTGCAGATCGGGCCGCTGCCGCTGCAGCAGGGCCACCGCGGCGGCCATGGGCGGCAGCACATAGCGCAGCTCCTGCCGCCGCGAGGCGGGCAGCATCAGCAGCACCGGCGCCTCCTGGGGCAGGCCCAGCCGCTGGCGGGCCTCCTGGCGCGAGGGTCGCTGCTGGAGGGTGTCGATCAGGGGATGGCCCACCCAGGTGACCTGGGCGCCGCGTGCGGCGTAGAAGCTGGCCTCCTCCGGGAAGATGGCCAGGATGCGGTCGGTGAAGCCGATCAGCCGGGTGGTGCCGCCGTCACCGAGGCGGAAGGCCCACTCCTGGGGGGCGATGTAATAGGTGATCGGCACATCGGGGTACAGCCGCCGCAGGCGGAGCCCCAGGTTGACGTTCGCCCCCATGTAGTCGATCAGCACCACCGCATCCGGGGGGTGCTGGCGCAGCCAGCGGCGCACCCTGGCCTGCAGCTTGAGGGTGGGGATGACCAGGGGGATCGGTTCCCACAGGCCGATTGCCCCGAGCTTGGTGGTGTCCGCCAGGAGTTGGGCGCCGGCCCGCTCCATCCTGCTTCCCCCAAGGGCCACCACATCGAGGGGCAGGGAGCGGCGGGCGGCCTCCTCGTGCAGGGCCTTGACCAGCAGGGATCCCTGCAGATCACCGGAGACCTCTCCGGTGCTGACCAGGAGTCGCACCATCAGCGCTGGGCCGGCAGCGGTCCGCGCCGGCCCGGCCCCACCGAGGCCTCCAGAAAGGCGCACAGCTCATCGGCTGCGGCCAGCAGGGGACGTTCCCGCGCCTGCCGCAGGGCGGCCGCCAGCACCAGATCGCTGCGGTAGATGAGGGTCCAGAGATCCTGCAGCTGGCGGAACTGGGCGCCATCGTCGAGCTGGGCCACGCCGCTGCGTCGCAGCCCGACACGGTTCAGCCCCCGAATGCGGCCGGGATGGCCCTCCACCGTCATGAACGGGGGCACGTCGCGGTCGATGCGGCTCATGCCGCCCACCATCGCCAGACTGCCGATGTGGACGAACTGGTGGATGCCGAGCACGCCACCGATCACGGCCCGGTCCCCGATCACCACGTGGCCCGCCACCGCGACACCGTTGGCGATGACGATGCGGTCGGAGAGCTGGCAGTTGTGGCCGATGTGGCTGTAGGCCATCAGCAGGTTGCCGTTGCCCAGGACGGTGCTCTCGCCTTCGGCCGTGGCGCGGTTGATGGTGACGCACTCCCGGATCGTGTTCTCGTCCCCCATCACCACTTCGGTGGGGGCACCGCCGTACTTGAGGTCCTGGGGCTCGAGGCCGATGCAGGCCCCCGGGAAGATCCGGTTGCCCTTGCCCATCCGCACCCGCCCGTCGATCACGACGTGGGGGCCGATGCGACTGCCTTCGCCGATCTCCACCTCCGGACCGATGACCGAATAGGGGCCGATCTCCACGCCCGGGGCCAGGCGGGCCCTGGGATCGACCAGGGCCGTGGGATGGACGGATGTCGTCATGGCGGTACTCGACATCGCGTCAGTCCACGAGCGAGAACATCAGCTCGCCCGAGCAGACCCGCTCGCCATCGACCGTGGCGGTGGCGTGCACCTTGCCGAAGCGTTTGCGCTTCAGGCTGAGCAGTTCGCAGGTGATCAGGAGCTGGTCGCCGGGCACCACGGGCCGCCGGAAGCGCACACCGTCGATGCCCGCGAAGACGAACAGGCCCTTGGGCAGATCGGGCATCTGGGTGACGATCAGGCCCCCCACCTGGGCCATGGCCTCAACGATCAGGACACCGGGCATCAAGGGGCGGCCCGGGAAATGGCCCTGGAACTGCGGTTCGTTGAAGGTGACGTTCTTGAGCGCCACCGCCCGCTTGCCGGGGACGTACTCCACCACCCGATCCACCAGGGCGAAGGGGTAGCGATGGGGGAGCAGGTTGAGGATCTGCTCGCTGCTGAGCACCACGGCCCGGGCCGCATCGGCGTCGGGGCAGGCCGCTGGGGCGGCCTCAGGAGCGGCGGAAGGAAGAACGGTCAAGGAATCAGTGGGTCGGTACGGGCACGGGCAGGCGGGATGCCTGGGCCGCAAGGGCCGCGGCCATGGCGGTGTGCAGTCCATGGGAACCGCGGTAGGCGAAGACGTGGGCCCTGGGCAGGCCCACCAACGCCAGATCTCCCAGCAGGTCCAGCAGCTTATGGCGCACCGGTTCGTCAACGAAGCGCAACGGCGGATTGACCCAGCCGTCGCCGTCACAGACCAGGGCATTGTCGAGGGCACCACCGCGGATCAGGCCCGCGGCCAGCAGCTGCTCCACCTGCTCCCGGAAGCCGAAGGTGCGGGCCGGGGCGATCTCCGCCACAAAGCTCTCCGGGGTGAGGTCCAGGCCATAGAGCTGGCGGCCGATGGCCGCCTGGGGAAAGTCGATGGCCGCCGCCAGGCGCAGCCGGTCGGCCGGCAGGGCCACCACGAAGCTCTGGCCCTGCTGAAGGGTGACTGGCAAGGGCGGCAGGGGGGGCTCGAGGCGCTCACCCCGGCTGCTGATCCCCGCCTCGCCGATCGCTTCGACCCAGGGAAGCCCCGAGCCGTCGAGCAGGGGGATCTCCTCCCCGTCCACCAGCAGCTCCGCCTGGCTCACCCCGGTGCCGGCGAGGGCCGCCAGCAGGTGCTCCACCGTGGCCAGGCGCCGATCCCCCAGCTCCAGGCAGGTGCAGAGGCGGGTGTCACTCACCTGGGAGGGGCCCAGTTGCTGCAGGGGCCGTTGCGGGTCGTCCAGCCAGCCCAGCCAGTAGCCCGGCCGTTGCGAGGGGCCGAGGCGGACCCGGGAGACGGCGCCGCTGTGCAGCCCGACCCCGGTGCGCTCCACGCAGGAGCTCAGGGTCCACGCCTGGCGATAGTCGCTGGGCCAGCTGGTCACTAGAACTTCCAGCCCACGCCGAGGTTGAAGCGCCACTCGCCGGTGAAGTCCTGGCTGGCCACCTCCAGGCGCAGAGGGCCGACGGGGGTGGTGACGATCAGGCCGGTGCCGATCGAGAAGCCGGAGCCAGGCTTGTTGAGCAGGCCGCCCAGGTTGCCGGGCACGTTCGTCTGGCTGCCGAAGGTGGTGCCTCCGTCGATGAACAGCTCTCCGCTGACGATGCTGAACAGGGGGAACCGGTATTCGATCGTGGCCTCACCGAAGCTACGGCCCACGCCGAGATCGCAGTCGAAGTAACCCCGCACCGAGTTGCCGCCGCCCAGGCAGAAGGCCTCATAGGGCGGCAGATCGCCGATCACCGTGCCGGCGGACACCTGGAAGGCCAGGGCCTGTTTGCAGTCCTCGGTTTCACCGGCCTTGGGCCGGCACCCCTTGTAGAACTTCAGCCAGCGGACCGGGATGTAGTGCGTGAAGCTGCCCCGCAACCGGTTGAAGGTGGGGGAATCGGGACCCACCGAGATGAACTGTTCGGTGCCGAGGCTGAGGAAGTTGCCCTTGGTGGGGTTGCGGGGGTCGTTGAGGGTGCTCATCGTGGCCGCCAGCCGCAGGCCCACCAGCTGGTTGCGGGCGGCGCAGTTGTAGGCCAGGCAGATGATCGAGTTGGTGGGAGCGGAGAACAGCGCCGTGGATTCGTTCGGGGTGGCCAGACCAAAGCGGCGCGAGGTGCCGGAGAAGTCCATCGGCGTGGCCACCTGACCGGTCAGACCGAGCAGCACGGTCCAGGGGGCGCGCTTGAAGGGGTTGCCGCCGTTGAGCGGCCGCACGAACTGGACGTTGGCGCCGACGCGCTGGATCAGGACGCTGTTGCCGTCGAACTGGAACCAGCTGAGGTTCTGACCGGCGGTCTCGGCAGCGATGCGGGCCGCCGTCACCGAAGGGAAGACGTCGAGGAGGGGGTTGAACGGCGAGAAGATGTTGTAGGCGACCTGGGTCCCAGGGGCCTGGTAGAAGTCGGAGACGGTGAAGATGTTGCCGTTGTTCTGGCTCTGGAACACCTGGGGGGCGTCCCGGCTGATGAAGGCCTTGAACCGGAAGGCTGTGCGGAACTTGTCACCCTTGATCCAGGGGTCGCTGAAGGAGATGTCGGCCAGGCCGCCGAACTGGCCGTAGGTGAAGCTGGTCGAAAGGTCCCAGGCGCGGCCGAACAGGTTGCTGTCCTGCACCTGGATCTGGCCGAAGACCCCC
>NZ_JAGQBG010000008.1 GCF_024345515.1 Cyanobium sp. N5-Cardenillas | reverse complement strand
CCAGCGACCCATCCAGGCCCGGCGCAGGCCCCCTTCGGGCTCGAACAGCAGGGTGGGCAGATCCTCCTGATCGGCGGGCCCGAAACGCACCCGATCCCCTTGGCGCAGCACCAGCTCCTTCACCCGGCGGCCCTGCCACCAGAGCCCGTTGGTGGAGCCGGCATCGCTCAGCAGCCAGTGGCCGCCGTGGTTTTCCAGCAGGGCATGGTGGCGGCTCACGGCCGTGTGGTCGATGACGATGCTGTTGTCGGCGGAGCGGCCGATCCGGTAGACGCTGCCGTGCAGCGGGTGGCTCTGCTCCGGCAGGCCGGGGTGCAGCACCCGGAGCTGGGGGCCTGCGACGGGGGTGCGGGGCCGCAGCCGCCGCTCCAGTCCCTCAAGGATGGCGGTCGGCATGGGGTCGCAGCAGTTCGAGGAGGAAGCACGCCACGGCCAGGTTGATGGCCACGTCGGCGAGGTTGAAGATCGGGAAGTGAATCGGGACGAACTCCAGGAAGTCCACCACCGCGCCGTGGCGCCAGCGGTCGATGCCGTTGCCCAGCGCCCCCCCGAGCAGCAGTCCCAGGGCCAGGCCGCTCCAGGGGCCGGCAGGGGGGCGCCAGAGGATCCAGACCAGCAACCCCAGGCTCACCAGGGCGCTCACCAGGCCCAGCTGGATCGATGCCCCTGTGAACAGGCTGAAGGCGGCGCCGGTGTTGCTGACCCGCTGCAGTTGGAGCAGGCCAGGCAGCAGCGGCCGGATGCTGCCGCCGGCGAGGTGGTCGAGGGCCCAGGCCTTGCTCACCTGATCGAGCAGCAGGACAAGGGCCGCCAGCAGCACGATCCCCAGCCGCCGGCGCAGGGGACGAGCCATCACGAGGGCACCAGCAGCAGCCGGCGCAGCAACCAGCCCAGAACGCCGGCGGCGCAGCAGAGCAGCAACTGGGGCAGCAGGGCCAGGCTGTAGCCCACCACCAGGGAGAGGGTGTCACCCCCCCAGCGGCCGGCCAGGCTGCCCAGCACCAGGTTGGCGAGGCCGCAGAGATGCAGCATCACCAGGCCGATGGCGGCGGCCCCGGCCAGGGTGAGCGGATCGTCCATGCCTGGCTGGCGCGCCAGCTTGCCGGTGATCCAGGCGGCCGGCAGGAAGCCCGCCAGGTAGCCGAAGCCCGGATCCAGCAGGTAGCCGATGCCGCCTCCCTCGTGGAACACCGGCAACTGGAACAGTCCGACGCTGAGATAGGCCACAGCCGCCAGGGTGGCACTGCGGGGCCCGCAGACCAGGGCGGTCAGGAGCAGGGCCGGCACCTGCAGGGTGATGCCCAGCGGCCGCACACCCCAGCCACCGGCCTCATGGAAGGGGAAGGCCGCCGGCACCAGACCGCCGACAAGGATGAGCAGGAGGCCGGCGATCGCTCCGCTCCAGGTGGCAAGGGCTCGCAATGAACCGTCCATGGCTGGCGCCCATCCTGCTCCAGCTAGGTTCGGCTGAGAAGGGCCCCCAGCCCGCTGGAGCGCCGTACCCATGCCGGATCTCACCCCCCCCGATCCCGCGATACCGGAGCCGCCGCCGGTTGAAGCGGCGGAGCCTGTGGCGCCGGTGGCCATTCATCTGGGTGATGCCGTGCGGCTGCGCCAGCCCCTCCGCTACCTCAAGACCGCCGACCCGATGCCGATGCTGCGTCCTCCGGATCTGGTGGATCCTGGGGAAGTGGGCCGGGTGGTGGAGATCCGGGCCCTGGAGCTGAGGGCCATCCGCTTCCGCCGCGGCACCTTCCTGATCAACCTCTCCGATCTGGAGCCGGCCTCCCCCGACGGCTGAGTCCATGGTTCAGCCAGGCCTGGTGCGCCCGCTCCAGGGCCGGGGCCGGGCCGACCAGGCTCAGGCTGGGGACGGCCAGCCAGCGGCGTGCCGCCGCCCGCAGATCCTCGGCGGTGAGCCCAGGAGCGCGCTCCATCACCTGGCGCACATGGTCGGGGGGCAGGCCATGGCTGAGCACCAGGGCCTGGCGCTCGGCGATCTGGGAGCAGGTCTGGCGGCCCATGGCGTCCTGCCCCTGGAACTTGGCCAGGGCCAGCAGGCGTGAGCTCTCGTCCAGGGGTTCGTCCAGCAGCCGTTCCCACTCGTCCAGCAGGCAGGTGGTGGCCTCGGCCACCCGCTCGGCCGAGGTGGACAGGTGCATGACAAAGGGCGGACCACCGGCATAGGCCGGCAGGTGCACACCGACGTCGTAGGCCAGACCGCGCTCCTCCCGCAGCGTGATGAACAGTCGGCTGGACATGCCGAGGCCCAGGTGCGCCTGCAGCAACCGCAGCGCCAGGGCGTCGGGATGGCTCAGGGGAACGGTCGCTGCCCCCAGCAGCAGCACCACCTGTTCGGTGTCCTGCACCTGCTGGCCAAAATGCCCCGTGGCCAGCGGTGGACCGGCGAAGGCCTGGGGCCGGGGGGCGTGGGTGCTCCAGGGGGACGCCGCCAGTTCCACCTCCAGGGCCGCCTCCAGCGCAGAAGGGGCGTCGCCACAGAGCACCAGCACGGCCCCGTCGGCCCCGAGGCCCTGCACCAGGGGCCGCAGGTGTTCCGGTCCGAGACCGGCCAGCTCGGCCTCGATCCCGAGGGGGTCATGGCCGTAGGGGCCATCGCCGTAGAGCAGGCGGCGCAGCTGGTCGTGGGCCAGCTGGAAGGGGTCCTCCTTCTGGCGCTGCAGCAGCTGCAGATTGAGCTGCCGTTCGATCGCCACCTGCTCGGGCTCCAGCCGCGGCCGCCGCGCCATCGTCAGCAGCAGGGGCACCAGGGTGGGGGCGTCCTCGGCGGCGCATTTCAGGGCCAGCACCAGGCCGTCCTCCTGGGCTTCCACCCGCAGGGCGGCGCCGGCCCCCTCGACGCAATCGGCCAGGGCCTCGGCATCCAGCTCGCCGCAGCCCCGGGTCATGCAGCCGGCCAGCAGCTGGTGGGCGCCGCGGGCACCGGCCAGATCCCGGCCGCTGCCGCCGGGAATGGCCAGTCGGGCCGCCAGGATCGCCGGCCCTGGCCGGCGCAGGATCCGCAGCGGCAGGCCACCCTCCAGGACGTGGCTGTCGTCGGCGGTGACGGGAGGGGCAAGGCTCATGCCGGCACCGCCTCGAGCAGGCAGGCCCGGGCCGGATCCAGCAGGTCCAGCATCTGCTCCTGGAGCCGGCCGGGCGACCACCGGTCCAGCAGGGCCAGGGGCTGGTCGAGGGCCTGGGTCCGTCCCCAGAGGCGGCTGCTGCCGATCAGGGACGCCACGCCGCCGGGGGATTCCAGGGAAAAGCGATAGCCGTTGGCGACCAAGCGGCGGGCCCGCGACCATTCCTGCTCGCCGAGGCGCTCCTGGCGCAGCTCCTGCCACACCTGGGTGATGGCCCCTCGCACCGCGCCCAGGTCCTCCTCGTCGCAGACCGCCTCCAGCAGGGCGAAGCTGCCGCCCTCCATGGCGTGCAGGTCCAGGTCGATGCTCTCGACGATCTGCAGCTGCTCCCGCAGCCGGTCGACCAGTCGGCTGCGGCGCCCCTCCGCCAGCACGGTGGTGCCCAGATCCGCCCCCACCAGCCCTTCCACATCGCTGGCGGCAGGCAGCCACCAGAGCATCAGCAGCCGGGCGGCCTCCAGCCGCGGCACGGCCAGTCGGTGCGCCCCCGGGGTGACGCGAAGGGTCGCCGGGGCCAGGGCCGCCCCTGTGGTCGCCAGGGCCGCGAGGGGGCCCGCAGCGGCCCGCGCCAGCAGATCCCCATCCGCCACGGCGCCGCTGAGGGCCAGGACGCAGCGGCCGGCGGCGTACTGGCGCTGATGGAAGGCGGCCATGGCGGCCGGGTCGTGGGCCACCAGGGCCTCGCGCCGCCCGAGGATCGGCAGGCCGTAGGGGTGATCGGGGCAGGCCAGGGCGAGCAGGCGCTGAATGGCCACCTCCTCGGGCTGGTCCTCACTCTGGGCCAGTTCCTCCAGCACCACCTGCCGTTCCATGCTGAAACTGTCCGGATCGAGGCGGGGCTGCAGCACCAGATCCAGCAGCAGGTCGAGGGCTTCGGCGGCCCCCTCCGGCGGCATCAGGGCGTGGAAATGGACATCGTCGAAACCGGTGGCAGCGTTGCTGCTGCCCCCCAGGGCCTCAATGCGGCGGTCGAATTCGCCGGCCTCCAGCCCCTCACTGCCCTTGAACACCATGTGCTCGAGGAAATGGGCCATGCCGCTCTCCGTGGGCGTCTCAAAGGCGCTGCCGGCCCGGCACCAGAAGTCGAGGCAGACCAGGGGGGCGTCCTCGAGCGCGAGCTGCACCAGCTCGACGCCATTGGCGAGGGTGTGGCTGACGGGGTCGGCCAGTCCGGGCAGCAAGGACCCGCAACAACCCAGGGACACACTCACGCACGCATGGCAGGATCCGCATTCTGCTGTCACGACGTGTCCATGGGTGAGGTCGCTCCGGCCGGAGACGGTGGCATCCATCCGCTGGTGGATGGCCTGGCCGAGCGCATCCGGCTCTGCCGCAACGCGCTGCCTGATCTGGCGCCGCTGGCGATCGATCCCGACCTGGAGGCCATCAGCGGCAGCCTGGACGGGGATGCCCTCTACATCCGCAACGAGGTGCACCGCTGCCGCGGCCTGCGCAAGCTGCACCTGGAGACGGCCCGGCTGGGCGCCGGTCTGCAGATCCTCCACTGCGTGTTCTTTCCCGATCCCCGCCACGATCTGCCGGTGTTCGGCGCCGACATCGTGGCCGGCAAGGCCGGCGTGAGCGCCGCCATCGTCGACCTTTCCCCGGTGGAGGAGGCGTTGCCGGCGGCGATCGCCGAGGCCCTGGCGTCCCGCTCCCGTCCGGCCTTTGAGCAGGTGCGGGAGTTGCCGCCCTGGGGCTCGATCTTCTCCCCCCACGTGCTGTTCGTGCGGCCGGTGTCGGAGGCGGAGGAAAAGGGATTCGTCGAGGAAGTCGCCACATTCCTCGGCGTGCTCGCCGATGCCGCCAGCGGGAGCCCTTCCCAAGCCCACGACCATCCGGCTACGGTTGCCCGATGGCAAGGGCAGCTGAGGTATTGCAAGCAACAGAAACAAAACGACAAGACCCGGAGGGTTCTGGAGAAGGCGTTCAACCCCCAGTGGGCGGATCGCTACATCGAAGACCTGCTCTTCGACGACCCACCGGCCCCTGGCGCAACGGCCTGATCGTCGCCGGGGTGGCGGGGTTGTTGGTGGGCGGTGTCGTTTTGTATCAGCGCCTGCAGACCGCCAAGCCCCCTGCCGCCGCCGTGGCCCGGCCGCCCGCCCCGGTGGAGGCCGTGGCGGCCCTGGGCCAGCTGGAGCCCGACGGTGATGTGCGCGTGCTGGCCGCTCCGATCACCGGTATCGGCGGCAGCCCGCGCATCACCGAACTGCTGGTGGCCGAGGGCGACCGGGTGCAGGCCGGTCAGCTGCTGGCCCGATTCGACAACCAGCCCCTGCAGAGGGCGGAGCTGTCACTGATCCGCACCCGCATCGCCAACCTCGGCCGCCGGCTCACGATCCAGACCCGCGACCTGGCGCGCTACCGCAAGCTGGCCAGCGATGGGGCCTATTCCGCCGCTGATCTGGATGTGCTGGAGCAGCGCACCCTGGAGCTCCAGGGCGCGTTGCAGGAGGCCAGGGCCTCGCTGGTCAAGGCCAGCACCGATCTGGTCAACACCGAACTGCGGGCACCGATCGACGGCACGGTGCTGCGCATCCAATCCCGCGTCGGCGAACGGCCCGGCGACAAGGGCATCCTCGAGCTCGGGGCCAGCGACCGCATGGAAGCCTCCGTCGAGGTCTACGAGAGCGACATCGACCGGGTGCGGCTCGGCCAGGCCGTGACCCTCACCAGCGAGAACGGCGGCTTCGACGGCACCCTGCGGGGCACCGTGCGGCGCATCAGCCCCCAGGTGCGCCAGCGGGAGGTGCTCTCCACCGACCCCACCGGTGATGCCGATGCCCGCGTGGTGGAGGTGCGGGTGCGTCTCGATCCCAGCGATGGGGCCAGGGTCGCCTCCCTCACCGGCCTCAAGGTGATTGCCCGCCTGCAGCCATGACGCTCTGGCAGGGACGACGGATTCCCCTGGCCTGGCTGCTGCTCACCCGCCAGCCGATGCGGCTGGCCGTAGCCCTTGCCGGGATCACCTTCGCCGGGATCCTGATGTTCATGCAGCTGGGCTTCCGGGATGCCCTGTTCGATTCCAGCATCACGGTGCACAAGCTGTTTGACACCGATCTGGTGCTGCTCAGCCCGCGCACCAAGAGCTCGATCAGCATGGCCGGCTTTCCCCAGCGCCGGCTGGTGCAGGCCATGGCCGATCCGGACGTGACCGGCACCACGCCGGTGCACTGGAACCTGCTGCTCTGGCGCAACCCCAAGACCAAGGGCACCCGCTCCATCCTGGCCCTGGGCTTCGAGCCCCGCGACCCCCTGTTCATCGATCCGGCCGTCACCGCCCTGACGCCGCGCCTCACCCAGAAGGGCCGGGTGCTCTTCGACGACCAGTCCCGCGATGAATTCGGACCGGTGGCGACGTGGTTTAGCGAAGGGCGCACCGTGGAAAGCGAGGTGGCCGGCAAACGGCTGCGGGTGGCCGGCCTGTTCACCGCCGGCGCCTCCTTCGGCGCCGATGGCAACATCCTCACCAGCCGGGAGACCTTCCTCAGCCTGCTGCCCAACACCCCCCCCGGCAGCATCGAACTGGGGCTGATCCGCCTGCGTCCCGGGGCCGATCCCGCCCAGGTGGTGAAACGCCTGCAGGGCCTGCTGCCCGAGGACGTCAGCGTGCTCACCAAGCAGGGCTTCCTTGATCTGGAGATGGACTACTGGCGCAGCAGCACCGCCATCGGGTTCATCTTCTCCCTGGGTGCCGCCATGGGCTTCGTGGTGGGCTGCGTGATCGTTTATCAGATCCTCTATTCCGATGTCAGCGACCACCTGCCGGAATACGCCACGCTGATGGCCATGGGCTACAGCCTGCTGACCCTCCTCGGCGTGGTGGCGCGGGAGGGCCTGCTGCTGGCGATCTTCGGCTATCTGCCCGCCTATGCCGCCGGCCAGGTGCTCTACGCCGTCATCCATGCCGCCACCAAGCTGCCGGTGGCCATGGCCGGCGATCGGGCCATCACCGTCTTCCTGATGATCCTGGTGATGTGCATGGGGTCGGCGGCGATGGCGATGCGCAAGCTGGGTGACGCCGATCCTGCGGACATCTTCTGAGTCGATGACAAGCCTCCACCCCGGTTCCGCCCCCCCCACCCTCAGCAAGGGCGATGGCCTCGCCACGGTGTCGGTGCGGGGTCTCAGCCACTGGTATGGCACGGGTTCCATGGAGCGCCAGGTGCTGCAGGGCATCGACCTGGAGATCCGCCCAGGGGAAGTGGTGCTGCTCACGGGGCCCTCCGGCTGCGGCAAGACCACCCTGCTCACCCTGGTGGGTGCCCTGCGCCAGGTGATGGAGGGATCGGTGCGGGTGCTGGGCTGCGAGCTGAAGGGCTCCAGCCGCCACGAGCGCCAGTTGCTGCGGCGCAGCGTCGGCATGATCTTCCAGGGCCACAACCTGCTGCGCTGCCTCACCGCGGAGCAGAACGTGCAGATGGGGGCCGACCTGCTGCCGGACCTGGGCTATCGCGCCCGCCGCGACCTCTCCCGGGAATGGTTGCGGGCCGTGGGGCTCTCCGACCACCTCGGCAAGCTTCCCCACGACCTTTCCGGCGGCCAGAAGCAGCGGGTGGCGATCGCCCGGGCCCTGGCGGCCCACCCCCGCCTGCTGTTGGCCGATGAACCCACCGCCGCCCTCGACAGCCGCACCGGCCGGGAGGTGGTGGATCTGCTCAAGCGGCTGGCCCGGGATGAGGGCTGTGGGGTGCTGATGGTGACCCACGACCCCCGCATCCTCGATGTGGCCGATCGCCTGGTGCGGATGGAGGATGGCCGGCTCTGGGCCAGTGACACCGCCGACGGATGATCCGGGCCCGTTGAGTAGGGTGGAACCTCACAGTCTTTTCGAAGCGCCGAAGCCCTATGTCGAAACGCAGGAACCTGAAGAAGGAAAAGCAGGAGCGCAACCGGGCCTACGCCCGCAAGTTCAAGAAGCGCAAGCTGCGTAACGACGGTCGCGGTGAAGGGGCCGGCAACGGCGTGACCGGCACGGCCAACAACGGCGGCGCCGCTGACTGATCGCGCCAGTCCGGTCATGGCGGCACCGGGGGGATTCGATCGGGATCCCCCTTTTTCATGGCCGCCATCCCCCTCCATGCCGCTGCCTGCGGCCCTGCCCCGCTCCGGACCCCGATGTTCATCAGCGTCGTCATCCCCACCTACAACCGGCTGCCGATCCTGCGCCAGTGCCTGCAGGCCCTGGAGCGCCAGGAGACCGGCGGTGCCCTGCAGGCCTATGAGGTGGTGCTGGTGGACGACGGCTCCACCGACGACACGGTGCGCTGGCTGGATGCCCATGCCACCGCTTACCCCCATCTGCGCCTGATCCGCCAGGACCACGGCGGCCCCGCCGAAGGCCGCAACCGGGGTGTGGACGAGGCCCGCGGCGACGTGATCGTCTTCATCGACAGCGACCTGGTGGTGACGGAGCGGTTCCTGCTGCACCACGCCACGGCCCTGGCGCGCGCCTGGGCGGAGAGTGGCGACCGGCTCTGCTTCACCTATGGCGCGGTGATCAACACCCACAACTTCGAAGCGCCCACGGCGGAGCCACACAAGCTGCGGGATCTCTCCTGGGCCTACTTCGCCACCGGCAACGTGGCGATCGACCGCCGGGTGCTGGAGCAGTCGGGTCTGTTCGACACCGGCTTCCGCCTTTACGGCTGGGAGGACCTGGAGCTGGGGGAACGGCTGCGCCGCATGGGTGTGCGGCTGGTGCGCTGTCCTGAAGCGGTGGGCTACCACTGGCATCCGCCCCTGAGCCTGGAGCAGATCCCCGACCTGGTTCGGGTGGAGCGCGAACGGGCCAAGATGGGCCTGGTGTTCTACCGCAAGCACCCCACCTGGCGGGTGCGGTTCATCATCCAGTACACCTGGCTGCACCTGGCGTTGTGGGAGCTGCTCACCCTGGGCGGCCTGGTCAATGAGCGCAGCCTGCGGCCCCTGCTGCGCTGGCTGATCCGCCACGGCAAGGCCGGTCTGGCGATGGAGCTGCTGCGGTTGCCGCTCAACCGCTTCGGGGTGCGGGCCCTCCATGCCGAGGCCCGCCAGCAGGGCCATTTGGTAGGTTGACCCGGTAACCCAACACCGCACACCTGCACGTTTCGGGTGATCCGCTGCCTGTCCTATGGCGCGGCATCCCTGGCAGGTGGAGGCCAACCCGAAACCCCCCTACAACCCAAATGGCTGTCGTCACTCTCTCCGAGATGATGGAAGCTGGTGCCCACTTCGGACACCAGACCCGTCGCTGGAACCCCAAGATGTCGCGCTACATCTATTGCGCGCGCAACGGAGTTCACATCATCGATCTCGTGCAGACCGCCGTCTGCATGAACAACGCCTACAAATGGACCCGCAGTGCCGCCCGCAGCGGCAAGCGCTTCCTGTTCGTCGGCACCAAGAAGCAGGCCTCCGAAGTGATCGCCCAGGAAGCGGCCCGCTGCGGCGCCTCCTATGTCAACCAACGCTGGCTGGGCGGCATGCTCACCAACTGGAGCACGATGCGCGCCCGCATCGACCGGCTCAAGGATCTCGAGCGCATGGAGTCCTCCGGCGCCATCGCCATGCGGCCCAAGAAGGAAGCCGCCGTGCTGCGCCGTGAACTCGACCGTCTGCAGAAGTACCTCGGTGGCCTGAAGAACATGCGCCGCCTGCCCGATGTGGTGGTGCTGGTGGATCAGCGCCGCGAAACCAACGCCGTGCTCGAGTGCCGCAAGCTCGACATCCCGCTCGTGTCGATGCTCGACACCAACTGCGATCCGGATCTGTGCGACGTTCCCATTCCCTGCAATGACGACGCCGTTCGCTCCGTGCAGCTGGTGCTGGGCCGCCTCGCCGATGCCATCAACGAAGGCCGCCATGGAGCCCAGGATCAGCGCAGCGGCGACGACGACGCCTGAGCCCCTCTCTCCCTCCCGACCTCCCTCCCTCCCCACCCATGGCTGAGATCACAGCGAAGCTCGTCAAGGAACTGCGCGACAAGACCGGCGCGGGCATGATGGACTGCAAGAAGGCCCTCACCGAGTCCGGTGGTGATGCCACCAAGGCGGCCGAATGGCTGCGCCAGAAGGGCATCGCCACCGCCGAGAAGAAGGCCGGCCGCACCGCGGCCGAAGGGGCTGTTGGCAGCTATATCCACACCGGCGCGCGCGTCGGTGTGCTGGTGGAGGTGAACTGCGAAACCGATTTCGTGGCCCGCGGTGAGCTCTTCCAGGAGCTGGTGCGCAACGTGGCGATGCAGATCGCCGCCTGCCCCAACGTGGAATACGTCACCACCGACGACATCCCCCCCGAAGTGGCGGAGCGCGAGAAGGCGATTGAGATGGGTCGCGACGATCTCGCCGGCAAGAAGGAGGAGATGAAGGTCAAGATCGTGGCCGGGCGCATCGGCAAGCGCCTCAAGGAACTGGCCCTCATGGACCAGCCCTTCATCCGCGACAACACCCTGACCGTCGGTGAGATGGTCAAGTCGGCCGCCGGCAAGACCGGCGAGAACATCCGCGTGCGCCGCTTCACCCGTTACACCCTCGGTGAGGGCATTGAGGTGGAGCAATCCGACTTCGCAGCGGAAGTGGCGGCGATGGCCAAGGCGGCCTGAGCCGGAGCCGTTGAGCGAGTCCTCCGACGCGATTGATCTGCCGGGTCAGTTGCAGGCCCTGACCCGGCAGCTGACCGCGTCGAATCCGGAGCTCTATCGCCATGTGGCCCTCTATCTGCAGGTGCTGCGCCAGGTGTTGCCCCAGCGGGTGCAGCAGGCCTGCTTCCACCTGGCCACCCAGGTCCATCCCCAGCGCTACGTCGAACTCCCCGGAGAGCGCCGTCGCCTGCTGCTTGGCCAAATCAACGAGCTGGTGAGCCGTTGCTCCAGCCTGCTGACGGTGGAGCAGCTGGTGATCCTCGCCTCCCAGATCTCCCGGGAGCGCCAGCGGCGGGAGCGCCACGACCGCCGGCAGCTCCTGGAGGAACTGGCCTGGGATGGGGAGAACCCCGACGGTTCTCCCGAGCCGGAGTCCCTCCCGCCGGGGTCGGTTCAGATCGCCATGGCCCCCCCCTGACCGGGGCCTCCTTCCTGATGGCCGCGCTGGCCGGTGGGGCTGGTAGTGCCGCCGATGACACCCCTTCCGATGACGAGACGGCGGACGAGGAACAGGACGACGACGAGGAGCCCGCGTCCCCTGAGGATCGGTCCCTCTGGCAGGCGGGCCGGTTGCCGGAGGATCCCGAGCAGGTGCTGCGCTGGATGGACGGCATGGAGCTGGCCCTGGGCCGGCGCCTCCGCAACCTGTCCCATGCCATCAACGTGGAGCTGCTGCGGGGCGGTGTCAGCCGCAGCCTGCTGCCGGTGAGCCTGCTCGATGCGGTGCTGGACGGCCAGCTGGAGACGATGGCCGCCCCAGCCAACCTGATGCGACTGCCCCTTCCCTTTGGCGCCAGCCGCTCCCCCCAGGCCCACACGATGGCGGTGCTGCTGCGGCCCGTGGAGCTGGAACTGGAGGAACCCCGGCTGCGCACCTGCCGGCGGCGGCTGCAGCAGCATCGTCAGGAGGTTCGCAGAATGGCCCAGCAGTTCCGTCGCCTGCAACGGCGGTCACGGATCCACCAGGCCGAACAGCTTTGGCTGCAGGACATCCGCCCCCCATCGATTCCGAGCGACTGACCGGGTCCTCCGCCGGCCAGGAGGGGAGTGCGTCCGCCCTGGAGGCTTTCGATGCCTGGTGCGCGCCCCTGCAGCTGTCCTGTCGCCTGGAGGCCGAAGCCGGCTTTGGCGATCTCCAGGGACGGCGGCACCGCTTCAGCAACTTCATCGCTGCGGCCCTGGCCGCTCCGGTGGTGGGGCTCGAGGCCACCGAACGCCAGCAGCTGGCCGGCCTTGCCGATGCGTTCGGCGGCTATGGCGAGCTGTCCATGGGCAGCCGCCAGAGGCTGGTGCGCCAACTGCGCCAGGCCCTGCATGAGATGCGCTGCCGCCGCCGGGAGATCTTGCCGGTGGCGCCGCCACGGCTGCGGCTGGGGGCACCCACCGCGGCGGAGCCGTCCGCCAGCGGCGCCGCCGTCCGCCTCACGGCCCAGACCCCCCTTGCGGAGGTGGCCGGCATCGGGCCGAAGACCGCCACCCGGCTGGCCGCCCTGGGGCTGCTGGTGGTGCGCGATCTGGTGCACCACTACCCCCGCGACTACCTCGATTACGCCCATCTGGTACGGATCGCTGCGCTGGAGCCGGGGCGGACCGCCACCATCGTGGCGACGGTGCGTCGCTGCCACGCCTTCGGCAGCCCCCGCAACCCCAACCTGGCGATCCTGGAGCTGCACCTCCAGGACGTCACGGGTCGCCTCAAGGTGACGCGCTTCTTCGCCGGCCGCCGCTTCAGCAGCCCCGGCTGGTTGAAGTCCCAGCAGCGGCTCTACCCCGTGGGGGCCACGGTGGCGGTGAGCGGCCTGGTGAAGGAGAGCCCCTACGGGCCCGGCTTCGCGGATCCCCTGCTGGAGGTGCTGGAGGCCCCCGGGGCGCCGGTGCGCTCGGAGCAGATCGGCCGCTTCGTGCCCGTCTATGCCCTCACCGAGGGCCTCAGTGGCGAGACTCTCGCCCGGGCCATCGCCGCGGTGCTGCCCGCGGCGGTCCGCTGGCCCGACCCGCTGCCGGAACCCCTGCGCCTGGAGCTGGGACTGGTGGGCCGTGGCGAGGCCCTGCAGGGCCTGCACCGCCCCGCCGACCGCGAGCAGCTGCAGCGCTGCCGCCGGCGCCTGGTGTTCGACGAGTTCCTGCTGCTGCAGCTGGCCCTGGGCCAGCGGCGCGAGCGCCTGCGCCGCTCACCGGCGCCGCCGCTGCTGTTGCCCATCGGCGGCGAAGACCTGGTGAGCCGCTTTCTGGCCCTGCTGCCCTTTCCCCTGACCGGTGCCCAGGAGCGGGTCCTGGCGGAGATCCGCGCCGACATGGAGCGGCCCCAGCCCATGGCCCGGTTGGTCCAGGGGGACGTGGGCAGTGGCAAGACGGTGGTGGCCCTGGCGGCCCTGCTGGGCGCCATCCAGGCGGGCCATCAGGGGGCCCTGATGGCCCCAACCGAGGTGCTGGCGGCCCAGCATTTCCACAAACTGGCCGGCTGGCTGCCCCAGCTCAACGTCAGCATCGAGCTGCTCACCGGCTCCACCACCGCCCGCCGCCGCCGCCAGCTGCTGCAGGACCTGGCCAACGGCCAGGTGAAGCTGCTGGTGGGCACCCACGCCCTGCTCGAGGATCCGGTCCAGTTCGACCGCCTCGGCCTGGTGGTGGTCGACGAGCAGCACCGCTTCGGCGTGCGGCAGCGCAACCGGCTGCTGGCCAAGGGGCTCCAGCCCCACCTGCTCACCATGACCGCCACCCCCATTCCCCGCACCCTGGCCCTCTCGATCCACGGCGACCTCGACCTCAGCCAGATCGATGAACTGCCGCCGGGCCGCACCCCGATCCGCACCCGCCTGCTGCGGGGATCCGAGCGCCTCAGTGCCTGGGAACTCGTGCGTCAGGAGGTGGCCAAGGGGCAGCGGGCCTACGTGGTGCTGCCCCTGGTGGAGGAATCGGAAAAGCTCGACCTGCGCTCGGCGGTGGAGGTGCACCGCCACCTCGCCGAGGAGGTGTTCCCCACGCTCACGGTGGGGCTGCTGCACGGTCGCATGACCGGCGAGGAGAAGCAGCTGGCCATTGGTGCCTTCCAGGAGGGGCGCTCCCAGGTGCTGGTGTCCACCACGGTGGTGGAGGTGGGGGTGGATGTGCCGGAGGCGAGCGTGATGGTGATCGAACATGCCGAGCGCTTTGGCCTGGCCCAGCTGCACCAGCTGCGGGGCCGGGTCGGCCGGGGCGCCGCCGCCTCCCATTGCCTGCTGCTGCATGAGGGCGACAACGCCATGGCCCGCCAACGGCTGGAGCTGCTGGCCCGCAGCGGCGACGGCTTCGAGATCGCCGAGATGGACCTGCGGCTGCGGGGGCCCGGCCAGGTGCTTGGCACCCGCCAGTCGGGCCTGCCGGACCTGGCCCTGGCCAGCCTCAGCGACGACGGTGCCGTGCTGGAGGAGGCGCGTCTGGCGGCGCGGCGGATCCTGACGGCGGATCCCGACCTGGCCCGCCATCCCCATCTGCACGGGGCCCTCGAAGCCCAGCGCCGCCGTTCGGTGGAGGCGGCCCAGTTGAATTGAGCCGCCCCACAGGGCCGAACCGCACCTGCCGCCCCATGCCTGCTCTTCGCCCCTGGAGTCCGATCCCCATCGCGGAGGCCGGTGAACCCCTGGACGACCTGCCGGCGACGCTGTGGCGACTGGAGCCCCATCCGTATCAGGCCCTGGGGGCGCCCTACGGCCCTGGTGCCAGTCCGTTCCGGCTGCGTCGTGGGGTGATCGCCCGTCTCGTGACGGCCCAGGCCCTGCTCCAGCAGCAGCGGCCCGAGTGGCGGCTGGCCATCTTCGACGCCTGGCGCCCCATCGCCGTTCAGGCCTTCATGGTGCGCCAGGCCTTCCGTGAGGCCTGCCGGGAGCGGGGCCTCGACCCCGACGCCTTCGGCCTCCCCCAGCAGGCTGTGGCGGCGGAGGTGGATCGCTTCTGGGCCCCGCCGAGCCGTGATCCGGCCACCCCGCCCCCCCACAGCACCGGGGCGGCGGTGGATCTCACCCTGGCCGAGGCCGATGGCCAGCCCCTGGCGATGGGCGGGGCGATCGACGCGATCGGGGCCATCTCCGAGCCCAGCCACTACGCCGCAGCCGCCCTGGGCAGTGAGGCCGCCGACTGGCACGCCCGGCGATGCCTGCTCGCGGCGGTGATGGCGGCGGCGGGATTCGCCCAGCACCCGAATGAGTGGTGGCACTTCAGCCACGGTGACCAGCTCTGGGCCTGGCGTGGCCAGGAGCCGGAGGCTCGTTACGGCGCCGTCGCCGGGGAGGGTTGAGGCGCGGCCACGGGGATCACGGTGCCAGGCAGGGTCAGGCCCAGCGACCGGAACAGCACGCTGGCCTGGGGTCGGGTCAGCAGCCCCTTCTGGACGCACCGCTTGAGGCTGGCCAGGGTGAGGTCGTCCTGGACGCGACGCAACTTGGCCAGCACCTCGGGACTCTGGTCGGCGTAGGGCAGCAGGTGGCTCTTGTAGGACGCGGTGATCGACTCCGGCTTGCAGGCCTGGGGGTCCGAATCGAAGTACCGGACAGGCGCCTCAGGGGGCTGGGGGCGTTCCGCCGCCTCGCTCGTGCGGCCGGCCCCGGGCAGCAACCCCAGCAGCAACCCGCAGAGGAGGGGGCCCAGCAAGGGCTGGAGGGCGGCGGTCCCACGGTTTGACATGCCCAGGATCTGGAGGGTGCCCAAGGTTAGGAGCCCTCCAGGGCGCCCTGGATCAGGCGGGGACGAGCAGTTGGCCGACCCGCTCGTCACCGAGTCGGTCGATGAAGTCACCGAAGCGGCTGCGGGCGCCGCCCTCGTCGCGCCAGGCCGTCAGCAGGGGCTCCAGGGTGGCCTCCAGCTTCTCCAGGGGCATCTTCTCGAGGTATGGCTTGGCCAGGCGTGTCAGGCCATGGCTTCCGCCGAGCCAAAGCTGGTAGGTGTCCACGGCGCTCCCCACCAGTCCGATCTCCGCCATGTAGGGGCGTGCGCAGCCGTTGGGGCAGCCGGTCATGCGCACCAGGAGCGGTTTGCTGATCTCCAGCCGCTCCAGCAGGGCCTCGAGACGGCCCAGCACATCGGGGAGGACCCGTTCGGCCTCGGTGACCGCCAGGCCGCAGAGGGGCAGGGCCGGGCAGGCCAGGGCGTGCCGGGCCAGGGCGGGCGGGGCCTCTGGGCTGGACAGCCCGAGCGCCGCCAGCGCCTCTCGCACCGACGCCCGCTGGGCGCTGCCGATGTTGCAGAGCAGCAGGTCCTGGTTGGGGGTGAGCCGCACCTCCAGCTGGTAGGTCTCGATCAGCCGGCGCAGGCCACTCTTGAGCTCCCCCTGCAGGCGTCCGCAGAGCACGGGCAGGCCCACGAACCACAGGCCCGGTGACTGGCGATGCCAGCCCAGGTAGTCGGTGAGGACGGCGGTCGGTTCGCGGCGCAGTCCCTTGATCGGATGGGGAAAGTAACGGCCCAGTTCGGTGCGGAACCAGTCCACACCCCGGTCGTGGATCAGGTACTTCATCCGGGCATGGCGGCGCTGTTCCCGATCGCCGTGGTCACGCTGCAGGGCCACGATCGCCTGCACCAGCTCCAGCACATGGGCGGCCGCGACATAGCCGAGGGGATCGGCCGTGCGGGCGAAGGTCTCCTCCTTGTTGTGGGTCCGCCCCATGCCCCCACCCACGTAGACGTTGCAGCCCAGGGGGCGGCCGGAGGGATCGCTGAACAGGACCAGGCCGATGTCCTGGGTCAGCAGGTCGACGGAGTTGTCCCCGGGCACGGTGACGGCCACTTTGAACTTGCGCGGGAGGTAGGTGGCGCCGTAGAGAGGTTCGGCCGGATCGCCACTGAACACGGCACCGGTCTCCTGCAGCTTGCGCGCCTTCCTCGCGGGCCCTTTGGGCTTGATGCGGTAGCTCAGGTCGCCGTCGACCCAGAGATCCAGGTAGGACCCCTCCGCCGCCTGGGGCGCCAGCAGGTCGGCGATCTGATCGGCCAGCAGACGGGCCTCCGGGTAGCCATCGCGCTCGAAGGGGGCGGCCGGGGCCATCACGTTGCGGTTGATGTCGCCACAGGCCGACAGCGTGGAGCCAAGGGCCCGCACGATGCCGCCGATCACCTCCTTGAGATCCGTCTTCTGCACGCCGTGCATCTGGAAGGCCTGGCGCGTGGTGATGCGCAGGGTGCCGTTGCCCAGCCGATCGGCGAGGGCATCGAGGGCCAGATACAGGGAGGTGGGAATGCGGCCGCCGGGATTGCGCAGCCGCAGCATCATCTGCCAGTCCTTTTCGGCCCCCTTGCGCCGGTTGTCCCGGTTGTCCTGCTGGTAACTGCCGTGGAACTTGAGGATCTGGACGGCGGGATCGGTGAAGCTGGGCAGCGGGTTGCCCAGTTCGGCGGCCAGGGGATCATGCAGGTGGCCGCTGCCGGCCTTGAGCGCCTCCTGTTTGGTGGGCGGTTTGGCGGGTGGAGCCGATGGGAGCGACGTGCTGTCGGCGACCGTCGTCGAGGACATCGGCATGCAGAAAGGTTGCTGGAACGAAACTAGCGAACGGGACGTGGCGGTCCGCTGGCGCTGATCGCCATCGCCCTCCTTTGCATACAGTCGCGTCCTGCCCGCCCCCCCGCATGGCCACCTTTCTTCTGGAGATCGGAACCGAGGAACTGCCGGCCGATTTCGTGCGCCTGGCCCAGCCCCAGCTGGAGGCGATCGTGGCCAGGGATCTGCAGGAGGCCCGTCTGTCCTGGGACAGCCTCAGGGCCAGCGGCACCCCCCGGCGGCTGGCGGTGACCATCGCCGGCTTGCCCGAGCGCCAGCAGGATCTGGTCGAAGACCGCAAGGGGCCCCCGGCCCAGCAGGCGTTCCGCGATGGCCAGCCCACCCCGGCCGCCCTGGGTTTCGCCCGCCGTTGCGGCTGCGCCCCGGAGGAGCTGGAGATCCGCGACACCGACAAGGGCCCCTTCGTCTTCGCCCGCACCACCGAGGCCGGCCGCTCCGCCGAGGCGGTGCTGGCCGGGTGCATCCCCGGCTGGATCCGCTCCCTGCAGGGGCGCCGCTTCATGCGCTGGGGGGACGGGGACGGCCGCTTCAGCCGGCCCCTGCGCTGGCTGGTGGCCCTGCTGGATGGGGCGGTGGTTCCGGTGCAGCTCACCGATGTGGATCCGCCCCTGGCCACCGACCGTCTCAGCCGGGGACACCGCCTGCATCCAGGGGCTGTGACGATCGCCTCCGCCGAGGCCTATGCCGCGACGCTGGAGGCCGCCGATGTGCAGGTCGACCGGGAGGCCAGGGGACTGACGATCCGCCGGGAGCTGGAGTCGGCCGCGCTGTGGGCGGGGGCCGAGCTGGATCTGCCCGAGGCCCTGTTCGACGAGCTGGTTGACCTGGTGGAGTCGCCCCGCCTGATCGAAGGCAGCATCGACGCCGAGTACCTGGCCCTGCCCCCGGAGGTGCTCAGCACGGTGATGCGAGCCCACCAGCGCTATGTGCCCCTGCGCTGCTCGGCGGCCACGGGTGATCCCCTTGCCCTGGTCGCCGAAGGGGTGCTGCTGCCGCGCTTCCTGTGCATCTCCAACGGCCTGGAGACCGCCGCCGCCACGATTCAGCGCGGCAACGAGCGGGTGCTGCGGGCACGGCTGGCCGACGCCGCCTTTTTCCTGGCGGCGGACCGCCGCCAGAGCAGCACCGAGCGGGTGGAGGCCCTCGATCGGGTCACCTTTGCCGAAGGGCTGGGCAGCCTGGCCGATCGCAGCCGGCGCCTGGCCTGGCTGGCGGAGTTGCTCTGCCGCAGCCTGGAGATCGACGCGGAGGCTGCCAGCGCCGCCCGTCGGGCCGCCCCCCTCTGCAAGCACGACCTGGTCAGCCAGATGGTGGGGGAATTCCCGGAGCTGCAGGGGGTGATGGGGGCCAAGTACCTGCTGGCGGAGGGGGAAACCCGTGCCATGGCCCTGGCGGTGCTGGAGCACTACCAGCCCCGCGGCGCCGGCGATGCCTTGCCGGGCTCGGAGGCGGGTGCCCTGCTGGCCCTGGCCGAACGCCTGGAGCTGCTGCTCAGCATCTTCGCCAGGGGCGAGCGGCCCAGCGGTTCCTCCGATCCCTATGCCTTGCGCCGTGCCGGCAATGGCCTGCTGCAGATCCTCTGGGATCGGGGCTGGTCCCTGGATCTGGTGGCGCTGGTGGCCGAAGCGACGGCCCACTGGCAGGGGCTGCTTCCCGCCCTCGACATCCAGCCCGCCGGCCTGACGGCCGACCTGCTCGAGTTCCTGCGGCAGCGCCTGGCCAGCCTGCTGGAGGAGGAGGGTTTCGGGCCCGATCTGGTCCAGGCGGTGGCCGGTGAGGGCGTGGCGCTGGAGCGGCTGCTGCGGGATCCCGCCGATGCCCGGGCCCGGGTGGAGCTGCTGCGGCGCCTCCGGAGCGAGGGGGGCCTGCCCCTGGTGCAGGCGGTGGTGCAACGGGCTTCCAGGCTGGCCGAACACGCCGATCTGGACGCCGACCTGCTCAGCCCCGCCGGGGTGGTGGATCCGGCCCTTTTTGCCTCCCCCAGCGAGGCCGCCGTCCTGGCGGTGCTGGAGCGGTTGGCGGTCCATGCCGCCGCCAGCGGCACGGCCCGCTACGACCCTCTCGCCCGCCTGCTGGGGGACAGCGGCCCCACCCTGGCCGCCTTCTTCGATGGCGACGACAGCGTCATGGTGATGTGCGACCAGCCCGAGGTGCGCCGCAACCGGCTGCGGCTGCTGGCCGTGCTGCGCAACCAGGCCTCGGTGCTCGCCGACTTCAGCCGTCTGGGTGGTTGAGGCGCCTGGGTCCTGGATCACTCCAGCAGGGCCACCTCAATGCAGAGGCCGGGTCCGAAGGCCATGCCCAGGCAGGGCCCGGCAGCGCCGCTGCGCCGCAGGCGTTCGAGGATGAACAGCAGCGTCGGGGACGACATGTTGCCGTAGTCCCGCAGCACTGACCGCGACGGTTCGATCAGCTCTGGATCGAGCCCGAGGGCCTTCGTGACGGCCGAGAGGATGCGGGGGCCGCCAGGGTGCACGGCCCAGGAGCCGACGGCGTCGAGGCGGAGGTTATGGCCGGCCAGCCACCCCTCCAGCCAGGGCCGCAGATGCTCGCCGATCAGATCAGGGACCTGCGGGGAGAGGCCCATGGCGAAGCCGTGGTCCCCGATCCCCCAGGACATGGCGTCCGTGCTCGCCGGCACCAGCAGGGAGCCGCTGGCGATCAGTCGCCCCAGCGGTGCGATGGCTGGCGCCCCAGCCGCCGACGTTGGCGTCCCGGTGGCCACCAGGGCAGCGGCGCCATCGGCGAACAGGGCATTGGCGACGATCCGCTCGGCATCCCAGCCGTACTGGAGATGGAGGCTGCAGAGCTCGACCGCGCACACCAGCACACAGGCCTCCGGCTCGGCAGCGGTGAATGCCGCGGCGACCCTCAGTCCATTGAGGGCACCATGGCAACCCATGAATCCCACATGGGTCCGGGCCACGCCGGCGTCCAGCGGCAGGGCGGCCATCAGGGCGAGATCCACGCCGGGGGCATGGAAACCGCTGCACGACACCGTGATCAGATGGGTGACCCGCTCCGCGGGCAGCCGGGCCTGGGTGAGGGCCGCCTGGACGGCCCGCAGGGCCATGGGCGGCGCCTCGCGGGCATAGCGGCGCATCCGCTCCCCGGTGCCGGGGCTGGTGGCTCCGAAGAAGGTCTGTCTGGGGTCGCTGCCGGCGGGCTGGAGCAGCACGCTGTGGCGGCTGGCGACGCCGGAGCGGCGGTGCAGGGTCTCGAGCAGCCGGCGCTGGCTCGGTGAGGGGGTCTGCTGGGGCAGGGCCACCTCGGCCGCAATCGCGGCGGCATCGCCCTGGGCGATGTGATCGGGGGGCAGGGCCGTTCCCAGTCCCTGGATCGTCAGGGACATGACTCGGGCGCCGACGGGCTCAGGCTGGCAGCAGCAGAGGGGTGCAGGAAGGGGGCGGCCAGGACCGGCCAGCGCTCCACCGCCCCCAGCAGCCTGCGGCTGAGGCCATGACGGCGCAGCGCGAAGGCAAGGCCATGGCAGAGGCGCTGGCGGGAGCCGATCAGCCGCCCGTGGCGGCGCACCCATTGCCGCTCCAGCTCCTGGTCCCACTGGCGTTGGCCCTGGAGCACCAACGGCACCACCGCCAGAGCCCCCAGCAGGGCCCAGCCCATGCCCTCACCCGTGAACGGTTCGACGTAGCCGGCGGCATCCCCCAGCAGCAGCACGCGCTCGGACGCCGGCGGCCAATGGCGGCCGGTGAGGGCCGGGGTGGCCAGCCAGGCGGCAGCGGCGGCCTCGGGAACAGGCTCGAACCCGGCCTCAGCCAGCACGCCCGCGGCGGCGAGAGCCGCTCCTCCCGCCTGGATCAGATGGCTCCGGTCGAAGGCCGCCGCCAGGTTGAGGTCGCCGGCTTCGGTGCGCACCAGCCCGACATAGCCATGCCGGCCGATCGCCATGTGGATCGTGCCCGGGGAATAGCCGCCGGCCTGGGCCTCGACGCGGCAGCCGGCACCGACCCTGGAGTGTGCCGGGACCTGCCTTCGGATCGGGATGGCAGGGGTCAGGCCCGGGCTGTCCAGCCCGGAGGCCACCAGCACCACCCGGGCGCTGGTTGTGGCAGACGCGTCGACGCTGCGCAGGTGAACCTGCCGGCCGCCAGAGCAGGGGCCGGCCACCGCGGCCTCGGTGTCCATCCGGACCACCGCCCCTGCCGCTGCAGCGGCGTTGCTCAGGGCCAGATCAAGGCAGCCCCTGGAGAGGGAGCGACCCAGGGGACGTTTCAGTTCCATCTGATGCTGTTGCAGGCCCAGACGCAGCCGCACCAGGGGCACACCACCGAGGCGGTCCACCAGGTCGGGGAGGCCGGCCTGCGCCAACGCCCCGAGGGCCACCGCGTTGAGACAGGTGCCGCACACTTTCCAGCGAGGGAAGGTCCGCTTGTCGACCAGCAGCACCCGCAGTTGCTGCCCGGCCAGCTGATGGGCCGCCAGGGCACCGGCGGGCCCGGCCCCGATCACGATCACATCCCACTCCGGAGAGGTCATGGCGTCGCAACCCAGCCGACAGGACGGTGCCAGCTGAGCAGGAAGCGCTCGGGCCAGCTGCGCCGGATGCTGGCGCCGCCGAGGCCGGCCCGGGTCGCCAGTTCCAGCGCTTCGTCCATCCGGAAGGCCCCTTGCACCGAAACGGGCCCATCGAAATGCACGATCGGTGAGCGGCTCAGCAGGCGACAACCCACCCAGGCCAGCCCATAGCCCAGGGGACTGCGGATCAGGTCGTTCACCAGCACCAGATGGCGGCAGCTCCGGCCCAGGCGGCGCAGCAGCTTGACGGCGTCAGCGTCGTCGAGGTGATGCAGAAACAGACTGCAGACGATGACGTCGTAGTCCGCAGGCAGGGGATCCACCAGCAGGTCGGCCTGGAAGAAGGTTCCGGCCAAGGAGCCGCCGGCGGCGTGGCGGCTGGTGATGGCCACCGCCTGCGGGCTCCGGTCGCAACCGTCAATCACAACGGCCAGTCCTTGCTTCCGGCAGCGGTCCGCCAGGGCGACGGTGTTGTCACCGCCACCGCAGGCCACATCCAGAACCCGCAGCGGACGGGACTGGTTCAGCGCCATGGCCAGAGCCTGGATCGGGGTGAACAGGGAGCCCACAGCCCCGCTGATGGCATTGATGCGGCGCAGACCCTGGAGGGCCTGATCATGGGCAGCGGCGTCGAGGCCGCTCTGATCCATCCACTCAGGCTGTCGGTTCCGCTGGCCAAGGGGCTGCCATTGCATCGGGGAAGGTCGCGGGGATTGTTCTGTTTGGGCTGGCAAGACGCCTTTAGCCGTCGTCCCCTAACTTGTCCATTCCATCCGTTCGTTGGCCGAGGGGCCATCACTGGACTTGCCGATGCTGTTCGATGGTTTTCTGATTGTACTTCTGATTCTGATCAACGGGATCTTTTCCGGTTCGGAGTTGGCCATGATGTCGGCTCGCAGACTGCGACTCGAGCACCAGGCTGAAGCTGGCGACCCCAAGGCAGAAGTCGCTCTGAAACTAATCCGATCCCCCAACGATTTCCTCTCGACGGTGCAGATCGGCATCACATTGATCGGCATTCTCAGTGGCGCCCTGGGCGGTTCACGGGTGGCCGAGGCGCTGCAGCCGCTGCTGGAGGCTATTCCAGCGCTGCGCCCCTGGGCCGGACCCCTCGCCCTGGGGATCGTGGTCACCCTGATCACCTTCTCTTCCCTGGTGCTGGGGGAGCTGGTTCCCAAGCGCATCGCCCTGAGTGATCCGGAGCGCATCGCCTGCCTGGTGGCACCGCCCATGCGGACCCTGTCGCGCTGGATGGCCCCCCTGGCCCATCTGCTCGGCTCCTCCACCGATCGACTGCTCAGCCTGATCGGCATCGGCGAGCGGGCCGAACCGGAGATCACCGAAGACGAGATCAGGACCCTGCTGCGCAGGGGAACGGAATCAGGCCTGTTCGACGTGGCGGAGCACGCCATGGTGGAGCGGGTGTTCCGCCTGGCCGATCGGCCCGTCAAGGCGATCATGACTCCCCGCACCGACATCTGCTGGCTGGATCTCGCCGAGTCCCGCCAGTCCCATCTCGAGCGGGTGATGGCGGAGAATCACTCCCTGTTTCCGGTGGCTCGGGACAGCCTCGACGCCTGTGTGGGCGTGGTGCGTGGACGCACCTTTCTGGCCGCCCAGCTCTGCGAGGGCCCGCGCGACATCGAAGCCTTTCTGCAGCCGCCGCTGTACGTGGGCGAGAGCACCCGGGCCCTGAAGCTGATCGAACAATTCAGAACCAGCGGTGTGCACATTGCCCTGGTGACCGATGAGTTCGGTGGCATCGAAGGGCTGGTGACCCTCAACGACATGATGGCGGCGATCGTCGGTGATCTCTCCGCCGCCAGGGACCAGGAGGACCCGATGGTCGTCGTTCGCCAGGATGGATCCTGGCTGCTCGACGGTGCCCTCGATATCGCCGACTTCAAGGACCTGGTGCTGAAAGACCACCTGCCGGAGGAAGTCCGCGGGGGCTACCAGACCCTGGGCGGCTTCGTGATGCACCATCTCGAGCACATTCCCCGTTCCGGGGAGGTCTTCGAATGGGAAGACCTCCTCATCGAGGTGGTGGACATGGATGGCAACCGGGTCGACAAGCTCCTGGTGAGCCGCCTCAGGGCCGCCTCAGACCAACCCGAAGGGTCGGCCTGAGGACGCGATCACTTGGCCACCAGTTCCGGTTCCTTGGCGGAATCGCTTCCCGCCTGGGCATCGGCGGGCGCCGTGGCGGCATGAACGCCCGCGGGCTTCATCGAGGAACGGGGCTCTGCGGCCAGGAAGATCGCCTCCGCCTCCTCGGCTGAGCGCACGGCGCTGGGCACCGGCTTGTAGCCGGCCGGGGCGAGGGCCTGGCCCCGCAGCACCGCACCAAGGGTGAGAACGGTCAGCTTGATCTGCTGCCAGGGGTTCATCGCCACCACCCGCTTGTAGAGGTAGCTGTCGAAGGTGAGGCGCTGGACGTCCTTGTCGTCGCACATTTCGACGAACGCTTCGCGGGCGGCATCGTTGCTGTAGAAGATGTTCTGCAGCAGCTCCAGCACCTTGTAGGTGGCGCCGTACTTGCGGTCCCACTTGCGGATGTAGACCTTGAGGTCCTTCTCGGTGGGAATGCGGCTGCCGGAGGCGCTGGCCGCCACGATCTCCTCGGCACACATGCGGCCACTCTTGGCGGCGAAGTAGATGCCTTCGCCGGAGCTCTTGGTGACATAACCGGCGGCATCGCCCACCAGGGCCATGCGACCTACCACCCGCCGGGGGCGGGGATGCTCGGGAATCGGGTGGGCTTCCACCTTGATCACCTCGCCGCGCAGCAGCCGGCGGCTGGCCCGGGTGCGAATGCCCTTCTGGAGGCCCTTGATCAGCGACTGGTTGGCCTGCATCGTGCCGGTGCCCACCGCCACGTGGTCGTACTTGGGGAACACCCAGGCGTAGAAATCAGGCGACACATCGGTGCCGACGTACATCTCGGCCAGATCCTCGTAGTAGGCCATCTCCTCGGCGGGTAGGCGGATGCGCTCCTGGAAGGCGATCGCCACGTTGTAATCGCCCGCATCCATGGCCTTGGCCACCCGGCTGTTGGCGCCGTCGGCCCCGACGATCAGGTCCACCTCGAGGGTCTTCAGTTCGCCGGTGGGTCCGCCGGAGGAGTAGTCGGCGTAGTGGAGGGTGTACGGGCCCTGGCGCTGGCTGCCGGTGTCGATGCTCTGCACCAGGCCGTTGACCAGCTGGGCACCGAGGTCGGCGGCCCGGTTGCGCAGGTAGCCGTCGAGCACTTCCCGACGGCACATGCCGATGTACTCGTTGCTGTTTTCCAGGTGGATGTCCACCTCCCTGTTGGAGGGGGAGATCATCCGCATGTTCCGCACCTTGCGGTCAATGATGGATTCGGGCAGGTCGAACTCCTCCACCATGCAGAGGGGGATTGCGCCTCCGCAGGGCTTGGCGTTGTCGAGCTTGCGCTCGAACAGCCAGGTCTGGATGCCTGCCTTGGCGAGAACTTCCGCAGCACAGGAACCGCTGGGGCCGCCGCCCACGACTGCCACTCGCAACATCTTGAAACCTGCTCTGCCATTGGGATGTGGGGTGGAAGCTAACACCGCCGTGCGGGTAACCGCCCGGTAGAAAAACCACAGAAATGCCCCCCACCTAGGATGGATTGAGGCTTGCAGCTGTGGGAGTGTCCGCCCAACACCTCGGTGATGCCCCTCGGTGATGCCCCTCGACGATGACGTCCCGCTGGCCCGGCGCACCACGCCCCATCCCCGCCGGCAGGCCTCCCTCCCCAGGCGTCTGGCCCAGGTCCTGCTCAGTGGCGTCCTGCTGGCCGGTGGCGCCGTGCTGCTGCTGATCGGGCCGCTCCGCACCCTGATCACCCCCCCGCCGGTGCCTGGTCTGGCCGCCCGGCTCGGGGCAGACGGACGTTTGCTCGGCCATTTCCCCTACCCCGAAGCCAAACCCGAAGAACTGGTGGCGATCGCCCCGGGTCTGCTGTTGCGGCCGGAGGCGGCCCGTTCCCTGGAGGCCATGCGGGCCGCGGCTGAGGCGGACGGCATCGCCCTCACCGTCCTGAGCGCCTATCGCGGCGTCGAGCTGCAGAAGCAGCTGTTCTTTGATGTCAAGGCCGAGCGCAACCAGACCTCCGCCGACCGGGCCAGGGTCAGCGCCCCGCCGGGGTTCTCCGAGCACAGCACCGGCTATGCGGTGGACCTGGGCGACGGCCGCCTGCCAGCCACCAACCTGATGGAGAGCTTCGAGACCACCGAGGCCTACCGCTGGCTCGATCGCCACGCCGCCCGCTTCCACTTCGTGCGCTCCTTTCCGAAGGGCAACCGCCAGGGGGTGATCCATGAACCCTGGCACTGGCGCTTCGAAGGATCCACCGAAGCTCTGGAGATGTTCGAGCCGGCCCAGCGGCTGGCCCGCTGATCCGGGCAGGGGTCGGAGATCCGCCGACGCTGGTCCTGGAGGGGGTGGGAGTAGGATCAAGATTCGCTTCAACGTTCGCCACTTGTCCAATCGGGCCGGCGCGGCAGGGTTTCTCCGAAAACCCTGACGAAGCGTCAGAGCGCCGGTTGGCCCCATCATCAGCGGCCCGTTTTCAGCGGCCCCTCTTTCAGGCTCGTTGGCAGCGACATGCCTTCTTCGACTCGCCATCAACGTCTCGTTTCCCTGGAAACGACCACCGTCGATTCGATTCCGTTGAATCCTTTCCCCTACCTTCGCAGGACGACATCCCCATGAGCGGCGAGATCAAAGGCGCCCCGATACGCAATATCGCGATCATTGCCCACGTCGACCACGGCAAGACCACCCTGGTCGATGCCCTGCTCGAGCAGTCCGGCATCTTCCGCGAAGGCGAAGCGGTGCCCACGTGCGTGATGGATTCCAACGATCTGGAGCGGGAGAGGGGGATCACGATTCTCTCCAAGAACACCGCCGTGGATTACAACGGCATTCGCATCAACATCGTCGACACCCCCGGTCACTCCGATTTCGGCGGTGAGGTGGAGCGGGTGCTCGGCATGGTTGACGGCTGTCTGCTGATCGTGGACGCCAACGAAGGCCCCATGCCCCAGACCCGTTTCGTGCTCAAAAAGGCCCTGGAGAAGGGGCTGCGGCCGATCGTCTTCGTCAACAAGATTGACCGGGCCAGGGTTGATCCCGAGCAGGCCGTGGACAAGGTCCTGGACCTGTTCCTGGAGCTCGGTGCCGACGACGACCAGTGCGATTTCACCTATCTGTTCGGTAGCGGCATGGCCGGCTATGCCAAGCCCGACATGGCCACCGAAAGCGACAACATGAAGCCGCTGTTCGATGCCATCCTGCGGCACGTTCCGCCGCCGGTGGGGGATCCCACCAAACCCCTGCAGTTGCAGGTGACCACCCTCGACTACTCCGATTTCCTGGGCCGGATCATGATCGGCCGGGTGCACAACGGCACCATCGTCGGTGGCCAGAGCGTGGCCCTGATCCGCGATGACGGCAGCATCAAGCGCGGCCGGATCAGCAAGCTGCTCGGCTTCCAGGGGCTGCAGCGGGTGGAGATCCCCGAGGCCCGGGCCGGAGATCTGGTGGCCGTGGCCGGATTCGATGAGGTCAACATCGGCGAGACGATCGCCTGCCCCGATCACCCCGAGGCCCTGCCGCTGATCAAGGTCGACGAACCCACCCTGCAGATGACCTTCGTGGTCAACGATTCGCCGTTCGCCGGCAAGGAGGGCAAGTTCGTCACCAGCCGTCAGCTGCGCGATCGCCTGCAGCGGGAACTGCTCACCAACGTGGCCCTGCGCGTCGAGGACACCGACTCCCCCGACCGCTTCTCCGTCTGCGGACGGGGTGAACTGCACCTGGGCATCCTGATCGAGACGATGCGCCGCGAGGGCTTCGAGTTCCAGGTGTCCCAGCCCCAGGTGATCTTCCGCACCATCGACGGCACGCCCCACGAACCGTTCGAGACCCTGGTGATGGATGTGCCCGAGGAAGCGGTGGGCAGCTGCATCGAGAAGCTGGGCACCCGCAAGGGCGAAATGCAGAACATGGAGGCCACCAGCGATGGACGCACCCAACTGGAGTTCGTGGTGCCGTCCAGGGGCCTGATCGGCTTCCGGGGTGAGTTCATCCGCGCCAGCCGCGGCGAAGGCATCATGAGCCACTCCTTCCTCGATTACCGCCCCATGCAGGGGGACTTCGACGCCCGCCGCAACGGCGTGCTGATCGCCTTCGAGGAAGGCACCGCCACCTTCTATGCCCTCAAGGGCGCCGAAGACCGGGGTCAGTTCTTCATCACCCCCGGCACCAAGGTGTACAAGGGAATGATCGTCGGCGAGCACAACCGTCCGCCCGATTTGGAACTGAACGTCTGCAAGGCCAAGCAGGTCACCAACATCCGCTCGGCCGGGGCGGAGGTGCTCGACACCCTGCAGTCCCCCATCCAGATGACGCTGGAGCGGGCCCTGGAGTACATCGGCCCCGACGAGATGCTGGAGGTCACGCCCGAGTCGATCCGGCTGCGCAAGCTGGCGGTGAAGAAGCCCGCCAAGCGTTGAGCGGCGGCCCTGCCTCTGCGGATGAGGAAACCCTGCTGCAGGCCGATCCACGCCTGCGGCAGGCGGTGGCCGACTTCAACGCCGCCGACTGGTACGCCTGCCACGACGGCTTCGAGGCGTTGTGGCACGAGACCCAGGGACCCATGCGACCGGTTCTGCAGGGCCTGCTGCAGATCGCCGTGGCTGAACTCCACCTGGAGAGGGACAACCGACACGGCGCCACGGTTCTGATGGGGGAGGGCCTCGGACGGCTGCGCCGCTGCGACGACGAAGCCCTCGGCCTGGCCCTGGCCCCCCTGCGACAGCTGGCCGCCGAACGCCTCAGCGCCCTGCAGCAGCAGGGCGATCTGCGGTCCCTGCCCCTGCCGCGCCTGGAACTGGCGCGAGCCGCGGGCACGTCGCCGGTACATTGAGCACACTCAAGGCCTCCACGATTTCCACCTTGACCCTGCCCCCTCGCCCCCTGCTGTTCGTGCTCGCCGCGGGGCTCGCCGCCGCTGCCCTGCAGGTGATTCCGCCGCGCCCTGTCGCGGCCCAGGCACCGGCAGAAACGGCCCAGGCCCCGAGGGCGAAGGCACCTGCCACGGGCATGGTCACGATCGAATCCGACCAGCAGCAGGCTGACAACCAGAACGGCATTGTCACCGCCACGGGCAACGTCCGCATCGTCTATGCCGACCGCGGCATGACGGCCACCTCCCGTCAGGCCCAGTACTTCAGCAATGAAGGCCGCCTGGTGCTCACCGGCGACGTCGACGTGATCGACACCGACGGCCAGCGCCTGCGGGCCGAGCGGCTGGTGTATCTGCTGGACAGCGAACGCATGGTGGCGGAACCACCGGCCGGCAA